>NHDX01000019.1 GCA_002171675.1 Chloroflexi bacterium TMED70
TTACAAAAGGGGTAACCATATGAAAGGGCAATACCAAAAATTATTAATGATAATTTCTCTTCTAGGAGCTTCATTATTCATGTTCGCATGTTCATCAGCTGGAGCTGATGGAGCACAAGGACCAGCAGGTCTTCCAGGTCTTCCAGGTATATCAGGAGAACCAGGAGCTGCAGGTGAACCAGGAGCACCGGGACTTCCAGGAGAACCAGGAGCACCAGGGAATCCGGGAGCACCAGGGGCAGCGGGAGCTGATGGAATACCAGGAGTACCAGGACCAGCAGGTAAAGATGGTAAAGCTGGATCTACATCAGGTCTTACAGCAATGGGTGATGGCGGATCAGCAACAATAGAATGGCACAGAGGTGTAGATAACATTGATGTTCATCTTGCTGGATCAGGNTTCNCNCCNAATNNTGAAATNACAATTTCNGCTGTAAACTCANCAGGNTTTTCTAANAATGTNGTTGGTGTAGATAANNNNGGNGTTTCCTCACTATCATCAAATGGTGCTGGAGCTTTTGAGACAACTATTTCNCTACCAACTAGTTCATTCTCATGGNNTGATGANGATGGTAACGGAATATTCCCNATAGCTATTCAAGCATCAGGNGGCGGAGATATAGCAAATGTATCAGCAATAGTTGTTGATGCTATACCAGGAAACTAAACCCNTTTTACNATAGATTATTTATAACTCCCTAAGAGTTTTCTTAGGGAGTTATTATTTTAAATTATGTTAATNAAAATCAGCTGGCTAATAGGTTTTATATTTCTTAGTATGACTATAGCTATCCCAATATTGAATATTTTNAAGGGATAATTAATTCATGTTNTACCATGTCTTTATAAAATAGAAATGAAAATGAAAATAAAAAAGATATACAGATTTCCAATCAAGTCTTTTACAGAAGAAAAGAGATCTGATGTGAATATAAATGATTCAGGTAGAATAATTGGAGATAGAATTGCTGCTTTCAAACTTGGAGACAGTCAAACAAATAACTATTCCTGGCTTCCAAAAAAAAACTACCTATCTTTAATGCATTTACCCTTTTTAGCAAAAGTAGATATTAGCTTAAACAATCATATAGATGANATTAGTATTAAGCTACCAGATAAGAGCAAAATAAACTTAAAAATTTTTGATACAAAAAAGTTAGAAGAAATAATTTCAGAGTTTTTAGCTGAAAATAATTTTCATAAAAAAATATCTTTTCTATATCCAAATCATCCAGATATATCATTTCATGACACAAAAGATGGAGGCATAAGTCTTCATTCTTTATCAAGTGAAAAAGAAATCAATTCTAATTTTAGAGATATTGAAGGTATAAGATTTAGAAGCAATTTAGTAATTAATTCACTAGAGCCTTTTGAGGAACTTAATTGGGTAGGAAAAAGGATTTCAATATCAAACATGATCTTTGAAGTTTCTAAAACTATAACTAGATGTTCAGCAATAAATTGTAACCCTAAAAAAGGTATTTATGATAAAAATATTCTAAAAATATTACCTAAGCTCAATGGNGTNTCAAACCCTTCATTTGGNATAAAATTAAAATTGATTTCAGAAGGTGGAANAATTAAANTTGACGATGAAATTAAGGTTTTAGAATAATAAGTTAATNCTTAATATATTATTTTTTGGGTGGATCTAAAATTATTGAAACATCTTCACCAAANGTTTCAGAAAATAACTTCTCAATAATTTCTCTTGAAGATTTTTNCCTAAGAGATAGATTAAATAAGTTAAATGACTCTTGTGAATTAAATACTATTCTTAANTCTGTNGAAATCATATTCCCAATATCGACATAATCTATATCTGATAATAATTGTTTGAGAAATTGATTATCTATTTTAGAAAGNAATTCATACCAAATTTCAGGCATATTTTTTTTCATAATTTTAATTTTGAAAAGGTATTATTTTAGTGATAAGGAAACTCTTTTTATTCGTCTACCAACCACGGATCTAACAGTTATAAATGCATCAGATGTTTCAACAACATCTCCTGAAGAAGGAATTCTTCCTAATTGAGAATAAATAAATCCCCCTATTGTAGAAATTCCTTCGTTTTCTATTCTTAAATTAAATTTTCTATTAATTTGATCTATTGATAAAGTTGCATCAAGCAGAAATATACCTTGTCGGATTTCCTGGATTTCAGGCGGATCAACGTCAAATTCATCTGCTAACTCTCCTATAATTTCTTCAATGAGGTCAGTAACTGTAACTAATCCAGATACAGATCCATGTTCATCTAATACTATTCCAATTGAAGTACTGTGAGTCTGAAATTCTTTTAATAGTGTTTCTAGGTTTTGAGACTCAGGTATATATAATGGTTGCCTTAGTAGATTAGATAATGTTTGCTTATCGACTTCTTCCTTCTCCAAGCTCAGTATATCTCTTGCAAAAAGCACTCCTTTAATAGAATCTAAGCCAGAATTATAGACAGGTATTTTCGAATACCCTCCTACTTTCATTTTTTCAATAATACTTGAAATAGACTCATCCTCAGAAGCAGATATTATATCTGGTCTTGGTTTCATTATTTCGCTTACTCTTAGATCATCCATTCTTAATATGCCTCTAATCATTCTTAAATCTTCTTGATGAGCAGGGATTTGATCAGATTCCAGCAAGTCTAATGTTTCAATAAGTGTTGCAGTAGCTTTTTCATCATCATTTGATTCATTTGAAGTAGGTATCCCTACATATCTTATGAATCCTTTAAATTTTGGAATACTAGCAAATGTTTCTAAAGTTTTTCCTACACTCAAAGCTAGAAAATACAACTTAGAATTAAGTATCGTAAAAATCTTATTTGTAATAACTATAGAAATTACTAAAATACAAAAGTATAAGATTGATACTANTANTATTCTATAGTTACTCAAATCTGAAAAAANTCCAACTTTTATTATNAATAAAATAAATGAACCTACTCCAACAGAAATAATAAAATTTCTTATGAAAATTGCTAAAATATATGCCTCATAGGAAAGAGTGTCTGTGGAATTTTCTGATGATCTATCAATCTCAGTTTGATCTATATCATCATTTGTTATTCCAAATGTTCTATAACCCAATATACTCAAAGAATAATTTATCAAAACATAAATTAAAATTGAAAAGATAAATATTAATAAATAAAAAATAAAATCAGTTATCAATANCATCTCCTTGTTTAATTTTTTTAGCAGGNACACCTACNACTTTTGAGTGTTCAGAAACATCATCAATTACTACAGATCCTGCACCGATAATAGCNTTTTTATTGATTTCNACAGGAGATACTAGTGTCGAGTTTGATCCTATAAAGGAATTTTGCTTGATAGTTGATTTATGCTTAGATTTACCATCGTAATTTGCAGATACAAAACCTGCTCCAATATTAACATTATTTTCTATAGTAATATCTCCTAGATAAGATAAATGCTTAGATTTAGTATAGTTCCCTATTTTAGATGCTTTGACTTCAACAAAATTACCTATTTCAACATTATTTTCAATAATAGAATTATTTCTTATGTAAGAGAATGGACCAATATTGGAATTTTCTCCAATCATAGAATCTAAAACTATAGAGTATAAGATGTTAGATTTCTTAGAAATTTTAGTATTTGATATAGTAGAATTTGGCCCAATAATACAATTAGAAGATATTTCACTGTTACCTAAAATATATGTTGAAGGATGCACAATCGTTCCTGATTCAATTCTCACAGATTCATCAATATACGTGGAATTAGAATCTATTATAGTTACACCTTTTTCANCTAATTTTTCCATATAAGAAGTGTTAGAAAAAAAACTTAAGGTCAGTTTCTTAAATATATTAAATATCGACGGAGGTTTCATTTATAGATGATTATGTTGATTTTTTACAACAAATACAAGATTATGATCAAAAATATGATTTTTTAGCAAATTTTTCATTTTCCCTAATAAAATATAATAATAACATACTTATTATGAATAACATATAAATTATATTTNGGAGAGGTGTCAGAGTGGTTTAATGAGCACGCTTGGAAAGCGTGTGTACGTTAAAGCGTACCGCAGGTTCGAATCCTGTCCTCTCCGCCATACAATGCAATTAATATATAATAAATAATAGTCCAAAAAAATTATTTAGCTTGAGGTATAAAGTTGTCAAAAAATCTAGTTATAGTTGAGTCGCCTACTAAGGCAAGAACACTTCAGCGATTCTTGGGTAAAGAGTATTTAGTTGAAGCATCAATTGGTCATATTAATAATCTACAATCAGGATATAAAGCAGAATATACAGGTCCTGTTGTGGGCTTAGATCANGACTTTCAGCCAATTTGGGAATATGAAAGAGGAGCAAAAACAAGAATAGATAATCTGAGTAAAATAGCAAAAAGTTGTGAAAATATTTATTTAGCTGCAGACCCTGATAGAGAAGGAGAAGGAATAGCTTTTCACGTTGCAAATGCACTAATTGAAAAAGGTCAATCAGACGAAAAGTTTAAAAGAGTTGTTTTTCATGAAATTACTGAAAAAGCTGTAAAAGAGGCATTTGATAAAGCAGGAAAGTTAAATATGGATTTAGTTGATGCTCATATCGGACGAAGATTGGTTGATAGACTNGTTGGATTCTCTTTGAGTGGACTTACATCATCATTATTAAGACTAAAAAGACTTTCTGTAGGAAGAGTTCAATCAGTAGCNGTAAGTATCATCAAAGACAAAGAGGATGAAATTAAAGCATTTATTCCNGAGGAATACTGGAATATAACTAATAATTTTTCAAAAAACAAAGATCACTATCAAGGAAAACTATTTGATATAAATGGAACGTCTGGAAAAAANCTTACGATAACAAATGAAACAGATGCAAAAAATATAGAACAAGAAATTTCAAAACTAAATTATAAAATTNATTCAATAAAATCTAATACTAGAAAAACTAAGCCGAGGCCGCCCTTTACAACCAGTTCNCTTCAACAAGATGCTTCATCAAGATTAAGGATGGCTCCNTCAAGGACTATGTCTATTGCTCAACAATTATTTCAAGGAATAAACTTAGGTAATGGAGAAGAAGGCTTGATAACATACATGAGAACAGACTCTAATGTATTATCAGCAGATTCTCTAAGCCAAATAGGAAATTTTATTCAAACTTCATATGGTAGTGATTATCATAGTGAAAAAAAATATAAAACCAGATCTGCAAATGCTCAGGAAGCACATGAAGCTATAAGACCAACTTCAATAAATCGTACTCCTGAATCTATCGAAAAATTCTTAAGTGAAGATCAGCTCAAGTTATATGACTTAATTTGGAAAAGAACTGTTGCTAGCCAAATGAAAGAAAGTGAAAATAAAAAGACAACTGTAATTACATCTACAGAAGATGAAAAGTATAAATTTATATCTGAATATGATGAATTAATTTTCGATGGTTTTAAAAAATTATTCCCTCAAAAAGAAGGGGATAAATTACCNAATATTGTTGAAGATGACAAAATTATTCTAGAATCAGTGAACAAAGAGCAAAAATTTACCCAACATACTCCAAGGTATTCTGAGGCATCATTAATTAAGACTATGGAGGAGCTAGGAGTAGGTAGACCAAGTACCTACGCTAGCATATTAAATACAATAAAGGAAAAAAAATATATATGGGTTATAAATNGATCAATATATATAAGTCCAGTTGGAAATGCATTAGTTGAAGAATTGAAAAAACATTTCTCTGAAAGTGTAATGGATTATAAATTTACTGAGAAGATGGAAAATGATCTTGATCTAATTTCAAATGGAAGTTTAAATAGAAATGATTTTATAAAATCATTTTGGAGTAATTTTGAACCAATTAAGAATAATTATGAAAAAATCGCAGATGAAAATCCAAGAAATCCTAGCGAGTATAATTTTTTGAAGACAAATATTATTTGCTCATCAAAGACACCATGTATTAATGCTGAAACAGGAAAAGAATTTGAAGAAAATGATCCNCCTTTAGGACTAAATTCATTNAACNAATCCTTAGAAAAATTACCAAGAATGATTTGGATCAGATTTAGAAATAAAAAAGGTGATGGTGGGTTTCTTGCATGTGAAGATAGAGAATGTAAAGTTACTGCAGATGAGAGTGCGTGGGCTGGAACNGGAAGAAGAAGATCAAGAACACTCGAAGCNCTTAAGAAAACTATGAAAGAAAAATGTATCCATTAATATAATTTTCTTTCGCATACGTAAAATTTTTCACTTATACATTTATATTTTTTTTATTATTATTTATTTAATATGAGAAATAATAATAAAATGATAAAACTTCAAAATTTATATCTTGAAGAAAATTACAATTTATCCATATACACATTAAGAAATAAAAAAAATGATATAGATAAATTTATAAATTTCATGGGTATAAATAAAAATAAAAATCTAAGTTTAGATTTACTTAGAAAATTTCTCAGTGAATCAAATGAGATTTACTCAAAAAAATCTATTCTTAGAATAATTTCAAATTTGAAATCTTTTTTTGATTATTTAGTAAAAAATTCATTCCTTGAAAATAATTTATTTAATGAAATAAATAACCCTAAAATAGAAAAAAATTTACCCAATATTGCTACCATAAACGAGATTGATAAATTAATTGATATTATTAGCGAATCAAATAAATTAGGAACTAGAGATAGAGCTATAATTGAGCTTATTTATGCTGCTGGACTAAGAGTTTCTGAAGCTCAATCTATAAATTTAGAAGATATTGATTTTGAAATTAATCAAGCAATAATTTTTGGAAAAGGGAAAAAATATAGATCAGTAATTTTTGGAGATAAAACTAAAATTGTATTAAGAAATTATGCAAAAAAAAGAAATCCCATAAACGAAAAGACTAAAGCTTTTTTTCTAAATAACAAAGGAGAAAGATTATCAATTAGAACTATACAGCATATAGTAAAAAAACATATGAAAGCAGCTGGTTTAAATCCAGATTTTCATACTCATACTCTCAGACATTCATTTGCTACTCATCTTATGGATGGGGGAGCGGATTTAAGAGTTGTACAAGAATTATTAGGGCACTCATCACCTAAAACTACAGAAATATATACACACATTTCTGTAGAAAAATCTCGAGAAATATATACAAAAGCTCATCCAAAAGCTTAGAATTAAACTATCAAAATAAGGAGTTAAATATGACAATATCTTCAGGAGAAATAAAGAGAAATATGACAATTTTGTTGCAAGATGAAATATATCAAATTCTTGAATGGCAACATAGACAAGCTCCCAAGGCTCCTCCTACATTAACTTTGAAACTAAGACACATACAATCAGGAAATGTATATGAAAAGAAAGTACCAGGGAATCAAAAATTACAACTGGCACCAACCGAAAATAGAGAAGCTCAGTATTTATATCAAGATAAAGATTTATACGTCTTTATGGATAATGAAAACTTTGAACAATATGAATTAACAAACGAATTAATTGGAGATTCATCAAAATTTTTATCTGAAGGTAATAATATTTCTATAATTTTCTTAGAATCAAATCCTTTAGCCATTGAGCTTCCTTCATCAATTATTATGACTATAGAAAGTACAGATATTGGATTAAAGGGGGATACCCAATCAGGAGCAACAAAGCCTGCTACTACGACATCAGGGCTTACACTTCAGGTTCCATTATTTATTGATTCAGGAGAAAAAATAAATGTTTCTACTAGTGATGGATCTTATTTAGGTAGATCATAAGAATGAAAATGTCTAAAAAAAAATCTGTAGGTTGGTTATCTACAGGTAATGGAGAAGGGTCTCTAGGTTTATTAAAAAAAGGTTTAGAGCTTGTTAATGAAAATAAAATAGAAATCAAATATATATTTACTAATAGGGAATCAGGAGAAAAAAAAGGCTCTGACAGATTTATAGATTTTGCTAAAAAAAATAATATAAAAGTTATTTCCTATTCTTCTCAAAAATACAAAAAAATAAAAAATTCAGATTGGAAAAATCTTAGAACTATTTATGATGAAGAAGTTCTTAAAAAAATAAATCCCTTCAAAGTAGACTTTATAGTAGCTGCAGGTTACATGCTTTTTTCACCAATAATTTGTCAACATTATAAAATACTTAATATTCATCCAGCTTTACCAGATGGGCCTAAAGGAACTTGGAAAAATGTAATTAAGGAATTAATTAAAAAAGAATCAAAATTTTCAGGTGTTTCATTACATCTTATGACTCCCGATTTAGATGAGGGGCCGAATCTTAGTTTTTGTAAATTTTCAATATATGACAACAATTTACATGAATATTGGGAGGATGCAAAAAAGTATCCAAATTCTATTGAAGAAACCAAATTATTCAAAACAATAAGAGAGATTATTGTAAAAAATGAAAGAAATCTACTGGTAGAAACATTAAATAAAATATCTTCCAATGAAATCAATATAGATAAACCGAATCAATATGATTTAAGTGATAGTTTTTAGAAAATCAAGCAGCTTCTTTCAAACCAATAACTTTCAATAAATCTCCATTTTCAGAAGTTAATTCAATGACATTTTTATTATTTTTTGAATCAAACTTAACATAACATTTTGAAACATTATTAGAAGTTGGAATTTCAAACATTACATCCAATAAGAGTTTTTCAAGTATAGATTTTAGAGCTCTTGCACCATTCTTTTCCTCTAGAGCTTCTTTCGCTACATGATCTAAAGAAAGATCATCAAAGAGCAATTCTACGTCATCAAGTGTAAATAATTTTTGGTACTGATTAATTAGAGAGTTTTTTGGTTCTTTCAATATTTTCAATAAATCTGAATGAGTTAATTCTTTCAAACTAACAATTGAAGCAATTCTTCCAACGAACTCAGGTATAAATCCAAAATTTAAGATATCTTCTGTATCAACTTTTCCATCAATCAATGATGTACTCTTTTTTGTTGAAATATTTTCAAAACCTATAGATTTATTATTAATTCTTTGATCAATTAGAAAATCTAATCCTTCAAATGCTCCACCCAAAATGAACAGTATACCTGTAGTGTCAATTTGGAGAAAATCTTGTTCAGGGTGCTTCCTACCACCTTTTCTGGGGACATTTACCACAGTGCCTTCAAGGATTTTTAACAAGGATTGTTGAGTACCCTCTCCTAATTCTTTTGTTAATGAAGGATTAGCTCCCTTTTTAGCTATTTTATCAATCTCATCAATATAAATTATTCCTTTTTGAGTTCTTTCAATATCTCCATCAGAAGCTTGATATAAGCTCAACAGTATATTTTCAACATCCTCTCCTACATAACCTGCTTCTGTTAATGAAGTTGCATCAGAAATACTAAATGGAACGTCTAAAATTCTTGATAAAGTTTGAGCTAAATAAGTTTTACCTGATCCAGTAGATCCTACTAAAAGAATATTTGACTTTTGTATTTCTACATCTTTATCATCTTCAGACATTAATCTCTTGTAGTGATTATATACTGCAACTGAAAGTACTTTTTTTGCATGATTTTGACCAATAACATACTCACTCAATAAGTTAAAAATTTCTTTAGGAGTTTTATTAAAAGTTATTTCATCCTTACTGTTAGTTGAATAAAATTCTTCAGAATTAGAATCAAATCCAGTATGTATATAGTCAAAACAATTAATACAAAAATACAAAGAGACTTTGGGATAACCAAATCTTTCCCCTGGAAATGCTCTTATTTCATCAGGTGATTCATAAATTTTATTGCATAAAGTGCATTGCATAAAATTTATTTCTTAGATGATTTTGATTTTGAACCTTCAGGATAAATTACTTCATCAACAACACCATATCCAACTGCCTGTTCAGCATCTAACCAAAAATCTCTATCTTCATCTTTTCTTATTTTAGATAATGATTGACCAGTATGCTGGGACATAATTTTTGCTAATTTTTCATTTATTCTTTGCATCTCTCTAAAGTTTATTTCAACATCAGCAATAGTACCGCCTCCTCCTCCAGAAACACTATGCATCATCATAGTTGAGTTGGGAAGAGCATATCTCTTACCTTTTGCACCAGCTGTTAACAAAACAACACCCATACTAGCTGATAAACCAACAGAGTATGTGCAAACATCGTTTGGAATCATTTGCATAGTGTCATATATTGATAATCCTGCATAAACAGAACCACCTGGTGAATTAATATATAAATTTATATCTTTTTCTGGATCTTCTCTAGATAGGTACAATAATTGTGCTACTATCGTATTTGAAACGAAGTCATTTACAGGTGTTCCTAAAAAAATAATTCTTTCTTTAAGAAGTAAAGAAAAAATGTCGTAGGTTGCCCTGTCACCTCGTGAGGTAGTCTCAATTACTGAAGGAATTATTGATTGTGGATTATGGATTTCTGGATTCAATTTAGTACTCCTTATATTATTATTAATGTTACTAAAAATTCTTATTTTTTGCGATTCTTCGAAGAAGATTTAGCTACATTTATCAAGTGTTCAACACTCTTTCTTCGTTTAATATTATTTTCTACAATTTTCTTTAAACTTTCATCATCAGCTAAATTTTGATCTTTGTATTGCTCTTTTATTATTTTTATTTCATCATCTATGTCTTTTTTATTAGCATTGATATTTTCTAACTTAATAACTTCTTCAATTATTAAGAGTTTTTGTAATTCTTTCTCAGATGATTCTAGAGATTCTTGATAAAATTCTTCTCTAGATTTGTTGATAGCTTTAAGGTAATCATCAAATTCCATTCTATATTGAGAAATAGATCTCATTCTATCCTCAATAATAAGATCTGCAGATCTTTGTATTTGTATCTCAGATATTTGAAATTTGGAAAGTTTTATTAAATCATCAATAATTTGTGTTTCTAAGTCTAGATTATATTTATAGTCGTTCTCAGCTGTAATTTCTTTTTTTATTTGATCTTGAAAATCTTTTATACCTTTTATATCAGGGTTTATTTCTTTCAAAAATTCATCACTTAATTTTGGAGTAACTTTCTCTTGTATGTCCAAACATTCCACTTCAAATTTTACATTCTTCCCTTGCAAATCTTCTTCTTTCCAATCTAAAGGAAGAGTCAATGTAAATTTTTTCTTTTCATTCTTTGAAATTCCTTTAATATTTTCTGCTACACCAGGAGCAATTAAATTACTATTTTCCGCCGCATAAAAGTCAAACTCATGCTCGTTCATAATCTCTTTGCCTTCATATGATGCAGTAAGATTTATTTTCGCAAATCCAGGAAAATCTAACTTAGATTCAGATGATTCCCAAGTGGATCTTGATTCTAAAATTCTATTTATTGTTTCTTCTATTTTCTTTTTAGTTATTCTTTCCTTAGAAACTTTTGTCTTAATAGATTTATAATCTCCAACCTCAACTTCAGGCATAAGGGGTACCATTAAATTAATTTTTAGCTTAGGCTCTCTTTCAAGAATATCGACCTTAGGAGCACAAGGGTATTCTAATTTTTGTTCATCTAAAACTGTGGGGATAACTTCTTGAATTATCGGATCTAAACTATTTTCTAGAATATAATCTTTGCCATACTGAGACTCAATAAGGCTATAAGGAGCTTTTCCTTTTCTAAATCCAGGAATATTTACTGACTGAGATATTTTACTGGCTGCAGTTTTCAAATGCTTGTTTACAACAAAGTCATCAATAGTTATCTCTATATCAACCTGTTTATTTTTTTCAGGCTTAACATCTATGTTCATTATTTCAACCTATTCTTCTTCTTTTTCTTTAACTAATATGCTTAATTCATCTAATTGTTCATCAGAAATAAAATCAGGAGAACCGAATAATAAATCAGATGCAGACTGAGTCTTTGGAAATGCAATAACCTCTCTAATGGACTCTTCATTGCAAAGCATTGCGACTAGTCTATCTAGGCCTAAACCCATTCCTCCGTGTGGAGGTACCCCGTAATCAAATGCTTCTAATAAGTGTCCAAATAAGTTATTAACTTCTTCAGAGGAGTATCCGATGATATCAAAAACTTTTTCTTGTAATTTTCTATCATGTATTCTTATTGATCCTGATCCTAGTTCTACTCCATTACAAACTAAATCAAAAAGATCAGCTCTTACTTTTCCTGGATCTGTATTTAGAAGTTCATAATCTTCCTCATGCGGAGAAGAAAAAACATGATGAGCAGGTTGCCATGAACCACTATCATCTTTTTCAAATAAAGGAAAATCTGTCACCCATAAAAATTTCATTTCTTTATCATCAATTAAGTTTTGTTCTTTAGCTATGTGACTTCTAAGATATGAAAGTGAAGAATTTACTATATTTTCTTGACCTATTATCATAAAAATCACATCTCCAGGTTTTGCACCAGTTGTAGATATTATTTCATCTAAATTTTCTTGAGTGTAAAATTTATTCAATGGACCAGTAGTTTGACCTAATGTTATTTTCCCTTCTATATTCTCTGGAATAGAAATATAAATTAAACCTCCTGCTCCTTGTTTTTTCACCAAATCTGTCAGTCTATCAAAATCTCTTCTTCCAAGATTATGCCAATTTTTTGCAACCAAACCTTTTAGGATTGAATTATTTTGCAAAGAATTTTGAATAACATTAGATTCAATTTTTGTAGCAATTTCTGACAAATCAGTCATTTCAAGTGAATAACGTAAGTCTGGCTTATCTGAGCCATATTTTTTCATAGCTTCATCATAAGTCATTACTGTAAATTTATTATCTATTTTTATAGTTTTATCAATCTTTTTGATTAGTTTTATATATAGGTTTTCAACCAAATTCATAACATCATTTTGGTGTACGAAACTCATCTCTAAATCAAGTTGGGTATGTTCAGGTTGACGATCTGCTCGAAGATCCTCATCTCTAAAACATCTTGCTATTTGAAAATATCTATCGAATCCTGAAACCATTAAAATTTGTTTCATTTGTTGAGGAGACTGAGGTAATGCATAAAATCCACCATGTTTTATTCTGGAAGGCACAACATAATCCCTAGCTCCTTCCGGTGTACTTTTTATTAATATTGGGGTTTCGATATGCGTGAAGTTTTCTTCAGATAAGTAATCCCAAATCAATTGAGTAACATCATGTCTCAATTTCAATTTGTTTTGCATAGAACTTCTTCTCAAGTCTAAATATCTATACTTTAGCCGAATCTCCTCAGAAACTTCATTATTATCCATTATTTCGAAAGGAGGAGTTTTGGATCTAGATAAAATTTCCATAGAATCAACTAATAATTCAAGGG
>NHDX01000020.1 GCA_002171675.1 Chloroflexi bacterium TMED70
AATAATTTGACTACTGCTGAAACTTGGAAAAACCTTCTTGAAGCTGAAGGTCTTCCGACAAAAATTATTCCTGAAAATGGTTTGTTAGATTGGTCAGAAAAATCAAACTTTAGAATACTTGTTCCAAAAGGTAGAGAACATGTTGCCGATGAAATTATAAGAAAAATTTAGGGAGAAATTATTTTTGATTGAAATACTAACATTGCTTATATTATTAATTCCTTTTAGCATATTTATTTTTAATTCAATTGTATTAAGAAACTTAATTAGTGATAAGAGTGAAATACCTGGTATTGTAAATTCAATTTCTATTGGAATAAGTTTTATTTTTGCTTTGATAGTACTTTTTAATGTGGGAGACTTTTCATCTTCAATTTCATTTACATGGATCAGCTTAAATAATGTTGATATAACTTTTTCTTTCTTAGTAGATCCTTTGACTGCAATTATGTTAGTTGTAGTTTCTGGAGTATCATTTTTGGTTCAGATTTACTCCATTGGATACATGCATGGAGATAAAAGTTTTTGTAGATACTTCTCGTATATGGCTTTATTTACAGGTTCAATGCTTGGTTTAGTAATGTCTAGAAACATTTTACAATTATTTATTTTTTGGGAATTAGTGGGTGTTTCTTCTTATTTACTTATTGGCTTTTGGCATGAAAGAAAATCTGCAGCTGCAGCTGCAAAGAAAGCCTTTATTATGACAAGATTAGGAGATTTTGGATTTTTATTCTCTATAATTTATTTGTTTAATGTGAATTCTGATTTCTTAGAAATTCCTGTTTTGTACAATGCAATATTGAATAATGAAATATCAACAAATGTAGCAACTATTTTATCTCTTGGGTTCTTAGTAGGAGCTATAGGTAAATCTGCCCAATTCCCGCTTCATAACTGGCTTCCGGATGCCATGGAAGGACCTACTTCAGTATCTGCTTTAATTCATTCAGCAACAATGGTTACTGCAGGAGTATTTTTGATAGCAAGGCTTTTTCCTTTATTTCAAAACTCAGATATTATGATGCTAGTAGCAATCATAGGAGCTTCAACTTCCTTTATTGCCGCTACAATGGCACTTACTACAACTGATATCAAAAGAGTATTAGCTTATTCAACAATCTCTCAATTAGGATATATGTTTATGGCCCTAGGATTAGGAGCTTACACTGCAGCTGTATTCCATTTGTTTACCCATGCATTTTTTAAAGCAGGACTATTCCTTAGTGCTGGATCAGTTCACCATGCGGCGGGTACCTTCAATATGAAATATATGGGTGGATTAAAGTCTAAAATGAAATACACATATTATTCTATGACAATCTGTGCATTATCTTTATCAGGATTGTTCCCTTTGTCCGGTTTTTGGTCAAAAGATGAGATTGTTTTATCAGGTTATTTACACGGTGGCTATATAGGTTATATATGCATGATAATCGGTCTTTTAGTGGCATTTTTAACTTCTTTTTATATGTTTAGAGCTATTTCACTAACATTTTTGGGTGAGTTTAGAGGTGGTGGTGATAAAGAATCTGAAGACTTGAAGTCTAAGAACCTTCCTGTTCCAGAAACTGTAGAACATGTGCATTTGGAAGAATCTCCCAGATACATGATATATCCAATTGTTTTATTATCTTTTTTTGCAATATTTATTGGTTATCTAGTTAATCCTGTTTTTTCAAATCTATTGTTTATAGATAAACATTTATTTGGTGTTTTTCTAGAAAAAAGTTTAGAAGTTTTTCATTATCATGGAGCTCATGAGTTCAACTTCTCAATAGCACTTGTTTCTACATTTATATCAATTACTGGAATATTATTTGGAATAAATATTTATAGACAGAAGATTGAAATAGAAAAAAGTTCTTTCATATCAGCCATAAATAATTTCTTGGATAAAAAATACTACATGGATGTTTTATATGAAAAAATATTTGTGAGAAATGTTTTTTATGAAATCATATGCGCAGGATCTGAATGGATTGATAAAAATATTTTTGATGGAATAAATGTTGGTCTATCTAAACTTGTTGGTCGATTGAGTTTAAGTTCGTTGAAACTACAAGATGGACAAATTCATACTTATAGCTTAGCTATGGTTGTTACTGGTGTTATTTCAGTATTTATTTTAGTAATTTTAGGTTGATATAAATGTTTAATTTTATTCTTACAATAACAGTCTTTCTTCCTGCTTTTGCAGCTTTGTTATTGTTATTTCTAAAGGATAGAAAACAGGTTGTTCAATTATCCATACTTTCTTCAATAGTGACGTTTGTCTTAACTGTTGCCTTATTTATTCTTTACGATAAAGATAAAGGTGGAATCCAATTTATAGATCATCTAAATTGGATTGATTCAGTAAATATTAAATCATCTTATTTACTTGGTCTAGATGGCCTTTCTGCACCATTAGTTTTACTAACAGGATTATTGGGTATGGTTGCTTGTATGTCTTCATGGAGAATAAGTCATAGGTACAAAGAATATTTTATATGGCTGTTGTTATTGGAAACTAGTGTTTTAGGAGTCTTCACATCATTAGATTTATTACTTTTCTTTATATTTTTTGAATTTGAATTGATACCGATGTATATGTTGATTGGTATTTGGGGCTCAGGTAGAAAAGAGTACTCTGCAACAAAGTTTGTTATTTTTACTTTGGCAGGAGGAGCATTTATGCTTATTGGAATTCTTGCCTTATTCGCCAGTGATTCTGTTAGTACCCTTGCAATGGTTTCAATTCCAGAAATTGGTGTTCAAGGTATTCCAGACTTAATTGCTGGTAAAGATCTAATAATTCCTGCATCATTTATTTTTGCATTTTTCTTTATTGCGTTTGCTGTGAAACTCCCACTTTGGCCACTACATAACTGGTTGCCTGACGCTCATACAGATGCTCCAACAGCAGTTTCTATAATGTTGGCTGGGGTATTGTTGAAAATGGCTGGTTATGGATTATTTAGAATAAATCTTGGTTTTTTTCAAGAAACCCAAGGATTTACTATTTTTAGTGTAACCGAGCTCTTAGCACTTTTAGGAACTGTTTCTATAGTTTACGGTGCAATAGTGACTCTTAGACAAACTGATTTGAAAAGGTTAATTGCATATTCATCAATAAGCCATATGGGCTATGTCTTGCTAGGATTCTCAGCTATAAGTAAGTCGGGTGAATTTTCTTTATATTCTTTAAATGGAGCAGCAATGCAAATGTTTACTCATGGAACTATAACTGGACTTTCATTCCTTGCAGTTGGTCTTATTTATGACAGAACTCATACCAGAGATATTAATAAATTAGGAGCGATTGCAAATAAAATGCCAATGGTTTCTTTATTTTTTGTAATTTCAGGATTAGCTTCCTTAGGTCTACCAGGTTTTTCAGGATTTGTTTCAGAAATTATGATCTTCTTAGGAAGTTATAAAGTTTTCCCAGCTTATACAATAGTTTCTGCTTTTGGAGTAGTCTTAGCTGCAGGTTATATTCTTTGGATGGTTCAAAGATCTATGTTCGGTTCTAATAATTTAGAAAAAGATGATAAAACTTATAAATATGATGAATTATCTGATGCAAATTTTTATGATATTTTACCTGCTTTCTTAATAACAGTACCAATTATATTAATAGGTATAATTCCAAGTATTTTTATTACTTTTTTTGATATGGGAATAAAGGAGATTCTACGATAATGCAATTTCAAGAATTAACATATTTACTTTCTCCGATAATATTAATTATTACTGCATTATTTGTTTTAATAATCGATTTTTTTACAAATAGAAAATCTGTTCTTATGATTTACACGCTATTTGGAATATTTATCTCAGCTTTAATATTAGTGATTCAATTTATAAATTTTGATTCAAATAAAAATATTTTTTTTGATACTTTAGTATTTGATAAATTATATATCTTTATGGCTCTATTTCTAATAATTTTAACCTTCGTGATTTTGTTAGCATTTTATGATTACATAATTAATCAAATAACTTTTAGATCAGAATTTATTTCCTTGCTACTTTTATCTTTAGTTGGTTCTTTACTTGTGATAATGTCTATCGATTTTATAACCTTATATTTATCTCTTGAACTAGCATCTTTGCCAATAATTTCACTTGTTGCATTTGGTAGAGGNAAATTTAGTCTTGAAGCAGCATTTAAATATTTAATATTGGCATCATTATCTACTGGAATATTCTTGATGGGAGTTGCTTATATTTATGGAATTACGGGATCTATTGATATTGTCAATATAAATATTTCTTATATAAATCCTGCTTTGATATTAGGACTTGTATTTTTGTTTATGGGTATAGCTTTCAAGCTATCAATCGCTCCTTGGCATATGTGGACACCAGATACTTATCAAGGTTCTCCAATGCCAATAGTTACTTATCTATCAACAGTTTCTAAGGTAGCAGGATTTGTTTTGATCATGAGAATTTTCCTAGAAATTTTTTCAGTAAATTTTGATTCTTACAATTTTATAATTTTTCTATCTTTAGTAGCATTTTTATCAATGACTATAGGTAATTTTGGGGCAATCTTTCAAAAAGACTTAAAGAGACTATTTGCTTACTCTACAGTTGCACATGCAGGTTATATGTTAGTTGGTGTTATAGCTCTAATTTCTACTTCATCAGCAGGATCAACAACATTATTTTATGTAATAGGTTATGCAATTACTAATCTAACTGTATTTTTCTGTTTACAACATATTATAAATTTAACTCAAAGTTCTTCTATTGATAGCCTCAAGGGTTTATTCCACACTTATCCATTGGTATCAATAATGTTGACAGTTTCAATATTAAGTCTTTTAGGAATACCAGCTACAGTAGGATTTATGGGTAAAGTTTTAGTTTTTAGTTCAGCTGTAGATAATGGATTAGCTTGGTTGGCTATCGTAGGTGTTATTAATTCATTTATTTCTGCTTACTACTATCTTGGTATTCTTAGGAATATTTTTATGTCTAGTGAAAAATTTGAACAAAAGTCTAATAGCAATAATAACTATATTTTAGTAGCATCATTATCATCATTGATAGTTTTAGTACTGGGAATTTTCCCCGATGTATTACTATCGGTAATTGATGATGTTATGTCTGCTATTTAGAAGAGGTTAGTAGTGATATATAAAAATATCTGTTCAGTAATTAATCCTGATTCACAGGAAGCAATAACTTTGTGTGATCAAATTGAATCAAAATTTTCAAATGTATCTTGGCAAAAAGTTAATGATTTTATGTTTGATAAGGTTCAAAATATTGATTTAGTTATTGCCATAGGAGGAGACGGAACTCTACTGAGAGCTGTTTCTTTGGCAGTAAAATATGATGTACCTGTTTTAGGAATCAATATGGGGACTGTTGGATTTATGACAGATATTGAGGGAGATAAAGCGTTAGCAGAATTAAAAGAATACTTAAATGGAGTAAGAATAGAAGAAAGATCAATGCTAGAAATTGAGTTCAATAACTCTGGAAATAAAAACTCATATATAGCTCTCAATGATATCGTAATTGCAAGAGGTTCTTCGATATCTATGATAGAAACAATTACTGAAATTGATAATGTTCATTTAGCAACNTATAGGGGAGATGGAATAGTTATATCAACTGCTACAGGTTCTACAGGATATGCATTAGCATTAGGGGGCCCTGTGCTTGATCCTAAATCAAGTGACTACTTTATAAAACCTATTGCAACTCATATGAGTCAATTTGGAGGAGCAATTGTAAACTCTGATTCAGTTTGTAAAATAACTGTTTCTACCCGTAAAGATGCTCAAATTAGCATTGATGGCTTTATAGAACATAAAATAGATAATAATGATGATTTCTTGATAAAAATTTCAGATACTAAAGCTAAATTTCTAAGAAAAAACCCATCTAGTTATTATTGGGGAACCATAACAGAAAAACTTGGTATTAGAAAAGGTAATTATATTTCAAAGAATTAATAATATGGACTCAAAATTAGTTTACAATGCTGACTCTTTACAGATAAGAAGAGACACATATGAAATGTCCAATAAATCAATCATAAATAAGGATTTTGTTGATCATCCTGGATCAGTGTTGATAATAGGATTAAGAGGAAAAAAAATTCTATTTGTTAGACAATGGAGACAACCAGTAAAGACTTACACATTAGAACTGCCTTGCGGAACTTTAAAAAAATCAGAGAATTCTAAGACTGGTGCGGATAGAGAATTCAGAGAAGAGACTGGTTTTTCAGCCAAAGATTATAAATCCTTTGGAAAGTTTTATGTAGCTCCTGGTTACAGCAATGAAGTTACTGAGTATTTTATAGCTGATAAAATTTTTGAATCTCCTCTTGATCAGGATGAGGATGAGGATATTACATTGGAAGAGTATACATTAGAAGAGTCATTTGAATTGATAAAAGATAACAAAATTATAGATCAAGGTACAATTACAGCTCTAAATATCTATAAATCAATAATATAATTTTTTTAAGGAGAGTTTTTTATGTATGATCACGATTTATTAATAGTGGGAGCAGGTCTAGCTGGCTTGCGATGTGCTGTAGAAGCACAAAGATTGGGATTGGACGTTGCTGTCATAACTAAAGTTCATCCTGTCAGAAGTCACTCAAATGCTGCTCAGGGGGGAATTAACGCTCCACTGACAGATAGAGGAGATGATTGGAAGGGACATGCTTTAGACACAATTAAAGGAAGCGATTATCTAGCCGATCAAGATGCTGTTGAAATTATGAGTCAAGAAGCTGGTGAAGCTGTTCTTGAACTTGAAAGAATGGGAGTTATTTTTTCAAGAGGAGATGATGGTAAATTAGGAACTCGAAGGTTTGGGGGGCAAAAAGTAGCTAGAACATTTTTTGTGGGAGCTATTACTGGTTCAGCTTTACTCCATGTATTATATGAACAATCTCTAAAATTAGGACTTACTGTTTATGAAGAATGGTTTGTAACATCACTGATAAAGCATGAAGGTGCTGTCAAGGGAGTCGTAGCTCTTGATTTAAAAACAGGAGAACTTGAATCAATTACTGCTAAATCTGTTGTTATCGCAGCTGGTGGTGCAGGGCGAGTATTTGAACCTTCAACCAATGCATTAATATGTACAGGCGATGGTCTATCTTTAGCATGGAATAATGGTGCTGGATTGATGGATATGGAAATGATTCAATATCATCCTACAACTTTGGCTAGAACTGGTATTTTATTATCTGAAGCAGCAAGAGGAGAGGGTGCTTACCTACTGAATTCAGAAGGTGACAGATTTATGGAAAAATATGCACCTGACTATATGGAATTAGCCTCAAGAGATGTTGTTTCAAGGGCTGAACAAACTGAGATTAATGAAGGTAGAGGCATTGATGGTAATGTACTTCTTGATTTGAGGCATCTTGGTAAAGAATTTATTGAAACTAGATTAGGTTATCTACAAGAAGTTTCTGTAGAATTTCTGGGTATAGATATGTCAGAAAAACCAGTTCCTATAAGACCTGGAATGCACTACATTATGGGTGGAATAAAAACTGATGTAGATGGCGAGACAGGTGTCCCGGGCTTATATGCAGCGGGTGAATGTGCAAATGTAAGTGTTCATGGAGCTAACAGATTAGGTGCCAATTCTTTATTGGATACAGTTGTTTTTGGAAGAAGATCTGCTGAAAAAGCATCCGACTATGTGAAAACAGTTTCAAATGAAGAAATTCCTACAAAATCATATGTTGAAAAAGATCTTAAGAGAATTAAAAATATAATGAATTCAGATGGTAACCTCAGAGTTTCTGAAGTAAGAAATGAAATGGCTGAAGCTATGACAAAAGGAATTGGTGTATTTAGAGATCAAAAATCTATGGAATATGCTAAGTCAGTTGTTGATCAAACTAAAATTAAGTATAGAGATTCTATAAAGATTGATAATAAAGGAAAAGTATATAATACTGATTTACTATTCGCTTTAGAACTTGGAAACATGATTGATTGCGCTGAATCTATAGTTCATGGAGCTCTAACTAGAAAAGAGAGCAGGGGAGCTCATTTCAGAACAGACTTAACCGACAGAAATGATAAAGANTGGCTAAAACATACATTGGTTTATAAAGACCTTGAAGGAGAAATATCAATTAAAACCCCTGACGTAACTATTACACAATGGCAACCAGTGGAAAGAGTATATTAGGAGAGATTATGATAGTAACCTTAAATGTAAAAAGATATGATCCGGAAAAATCTAAAGATAACACTTGGTACCAAGAGTACAAAATGGATATTCACCAGTCTTCAACTGTTTTAGATGCTCTAATTCATGTAAGAGAAGAAATAGATGGAACTCTTGGACTTAGATGTGCTTGCAGAGCTTCAATATGTGGATCATGTGGAATGAGAGTCAATGGACAGGCAAAATTGGTATGTAAAACTAGAGTAGAAGAATTATCTCCAGATGGAGAAACTCTTCTTGTAGAGCCAATGGGTAATCAACCAGTTATAAAAGATCTTGTAGTAGACATAAGTTCATTCTTTGCAAAAATGGAGCAAGTAACTCCATTTCTTCAACCCGACAAACTTCCTGAGTCAGGAGAATTCATTGCATCTAATGATTCTATGGAAAAATTGTTGACTGAAATGAACTGTATAATGTGTGGCTTGTGTGTATCTGACTGTACTGTTTTGGAAGTCGATAATACTTTTATTGGTCCTGCAGCTTTAGCTAAAGCTTCAAGATTTGTTTATGATCCAAGAGATGATAAAACATCTGAAAGGCTTAATTATCTAAATGATGAGAGTGGTGGTATTTGGGATTGTACAAGATGCATGCAATGTGTTGAAGTATGTCCTAAAGGAGTAAGCCCAATGGATAGAATTATGGACCTTAGGGAGTCTGCAATTGAATTTGGAGCAAAAAAAACTCATGGTTATCATCATACTAATTCTTTCGAAAAATCAGTTACCGCTAATGGTAGACTAGATGAAAGTAGATTAGCTTTAGAATCAGCAGGAATATTCAATATCTTTAGATTATTAGATTTAGTACCTGTCGGATTAAGAGCATTAATTAGAGGGAAACTTCCACCATTATTTCCTCATAAAGCTAAAGATAATAAAAAGATTAAGGAACTGGCTAAAGCCATTAAGGAGAAAGAGTAATGAAATATGCATTTTATCCAGGATGTGTTGCTAGAGGAGGAACTCCAGAGTTGCTATCTTCATCTATGGCTGTTTTAGACAAACTTGGTATTGAATTAGAAGAACTAACTAAAGCAGGTTGTACAGGTGCAGGTGTTCTTCAAGAAAAAAATCCATTATTAGGAGATACAATTAATGTCAGAACTTTGGCTATGGCTGAAGAGTTAGGCCTAAATATTATGACCCTGTGCTCAACTTGCCAAGGTGTCCTTAGTCAAGCTAATCTTAAAGTGAAAAAAGATAAGGAATACTTAGACGAAATAAATGCCTTAATAAAAGATGAAGGCTATGAATATAAAGGAACAACTGAGGTAAAGCATCTTTTATGGATATTGGTAGAAGATTATGGCTTAGATAAATTAGAATCTCATTTTACAACAAAACTATCTGATCTAAAATTCGCTCCATTTTATGGATGTTATATGGTTAGACCATCTGAAGCACTAGGATTTAATGAAAGACCAGAAAGAAAGATGTATCTTGAACAGGTTATTGAATCTTGTGGGGCTGAGGCTATTGATTTTCCAGGCAAATTTTCTTGTTGCGGATTTCCAATACTCTTTATCAATCAAAAGAACTCACTAAAAATGGTTTCCAATAATACTGGTTCAGCAAAAGACCTAGGTGCAGATGCTATGGTTACTCCATGTCCATTATGTCACCTAAACCTTGATGGTTATCAAGGAAAAGCTAGAAGTAATAATAGAGGTGATAAGGCTGATTTACCAATAATACATATGCCTCAAATGATTGCTCTTGCCATGGGAATTGAGAAAAAAGACATTGGATTAAATAGACATATTGTTTCAGCTAAAGAAGTATTAAATAAAGTCTAAATTTCTTTATAAATAAAACTAAACCATNTAAAAAATCTTACATCGTTCTATTGCATTTTTAACATTAGTTCTAAATTTGACTGTATGCAATTTAGTACCTTTTTATATGAATTATTTTAGAGGTAGTGTATTAGCTGTTTTTTTTCATAATATCTAACAGTTCAATTACTGAATCAACAGATTTAGAAAGAGCTGAATGTTCATCTTTATTTAAGTCAACTTCGATCACTTCTTCTATACCATTTGCCCCAAGCTTAACAGGTACTCCTGCATACACATCATTAAATCCATATTCTCCACTTAATAACGCTGCACATGGTAGTATCTGTTGTTTATCTAATAAGATTGCTTCAACCATTTGAACAATTGATGCTGATGGTGCGTAGAATGCAGATCCTGTTTTCAGTAGAGCNACAATTTCAGCTCCTCCATCTCTAGTTCTTTGAACTATTGATGCTAATTTGTTTTTTTCAATCATATTCTCAACAGGAACACCACCTACGTTTGTTGCTCCTATAACAGGAACCATAGTATCTCCATGTCCTCCAAGAACATATGCGTTTACACTTTCAACAGAAACATTAAGTTCTTCTGCAATGAAAGTNCTAAATCTAGCTGTATCTAAAATACCTGCCATTCCAATAACTCTTTTAGAGTCAAATCCGCTTATATTGTAAGCATGCTGAACCATAGCATCTAAAGGATTAGAAACTACGATAATTATAGAATTTGGTGAGTGTTTTACTACTTCTTCTGTAACACTACCTACGATTTTCATATTAGTAAGAAGAAGGTCATCTCTACTCATTCCAGGTTTTCTTGCAATTCCTGCAGTAATAACAACTACATCTGAGTTAGCAGTTTCTTCGTATCCATTTGAACCTGTTATTTTACTATCAGTTCCTAAAACNGGACCTGATTCCAATATATCCAATGCTTTACCTTGTGGCATATCCTCAACTACATCAACCAATACTACATCAGCATATTTTTTTTCAAAAATTCTTTGTGCTGTTGTTGCTCCTACGTTTCCTGCTCCTATAACTGATACTTTAAATTTCATCATTTNCCTCCAATTATTTTTTTTATTTCCCCCAAGGAGTAATCGCTTTTTTTAAAGATTCATATCCCTGTATGAATCCAGGTCGATCTCCACTATAAACTTCATCAAATGTTTCTAATGCACTATCTAACCATGCATGTAGTTCCTTATTATCAGGATTAGCATCAATGTATGCATCTCTAATTAGTACAAAATGTATTCTTGGATCATATGGTTGTTTAGTTCCTCCAACCCATTCATCCCCATCTAATAATCTTAATAACATTGCATCTGCGGAACCTAGTGTTTGCTCATGAATAGGAGGTCCAGACATTCTATGCATAACTGAAGTCATATCTCTACCGTTACCTGTGGTGTAACCCATATCTGACCAAATATTCCTCATATCAACATCTTGCCCTAAATGTTTTGCAACTTTCCCTCCAAATGCTCTTAGAGGATCTGAAATATCAGCCAGTAGATCAGTTAATCTGTCTCCGTCTAAATCTGTTGAAAGGACAATAGTTTCTTGTTGTTCGATAATATCCCACACTAGAAGACCATAATTTGTATCAGAGATATGTTGCTCTATTCTTCCTGACCAATTTTCCATTCCATCTTTGAAATTTGGAGGTAAAATTTTTATTATCTTATCTATTCTTTCTTTATGTTCCTCATAGGGATCAACTGCATATTTTCTTCCAACTTCAAATTTAGTTCCCTGTAAAAGCCAAGAATGAAGCCCAGCATTAATTCCATCTTCCATTGCTTGTGTAGGTTTAGTTGCGACTCTACCAATTGAGCCAGTGTCGTTAACTAATTGTAAGAATAATCTATTAGCATATGCCATTTGAANAGCTGGNGTGTTCATTTCAGAATGAACTATTCCTTCATCGTTAACTCCAAATTTNTCTTTATCNTGNGANTANGGAAGGCATGGCATTGATCTTACCACAGTTATNGGNCCATANGGTCTGACATTACAATATACACCAGCCTGAGTTCTTAATGGNGCATTNCCAGATTTACCCATAACAACAACTTTCTTNCCNCCNCCATCATNNACATATGCATCNCCTGCNGTNGACCACTTGATAGANGTACATGGCATATTNCCAAACCAAGCAAGAGCTTCAAGTTTAGTATCATGTCTGTATTGAGACCACATTGGAACACCATAATAAGGTAGTCCAAGTATATCGATAGCAGCGATTGTTCCTAAGAGTGCATACGCATCAGTTAATGAATGGGCTACTGGATTAATTTTTCCATCATGGTTACCACCTTGCCAAACTACAGCGTCTGGATATCCCTCAGGCTTTATATCAGCTTTTTCAAAAATATTTGATAACTCATTAAATAAATTACCATTGGCTTCAGTTTTAGCTATATTCAGTAAGTCGATCATTTTTTTCTCCTTATAAAGGTATATTACCGTGTTTTTTTGGGGGATTCTCTAAATATTTTTTGCTAAAAATTTCTAAAGCATTAGCAATTTTTTTTCTTGAGTGTGCTGGATCTATAACATCATCTATATAGCCTCTAGAGGCAGCAATATATGGAGTTGAAAATTTCTCTTTATACTCAGAAATCAATTTTTCTCTTGTTGCTTCAGGTTCATCAGACTCTGAAATTTCTTTTCTAGATATTACATTTACAGCACCTTCTGGCCCCATTACAGCAATTTCAGCTGTTGGCCAAGCAAGATTTAAATCAGATCTTAATTCTTTAGAATTCATAACAATATAAGCTCCACCGTAAGCTTTTCTCAAAATAACAGAAATTTTAGGAACAGTTGCTTCAGCGTAAGCATAAATTAATTTTGCTCCATGTCTTATAATTCCTTGATGTTCTTGATTTACACCTGGCATAAATCCTGGAACATCCACTAAAGTTACAATAGGAATATTATACGCATCACAAAATCTGACAAATCTTGCAGCTTTGTCAGATGCATTTATATCCAGCATTCCTGCCATATGGGCAGGTTGATTAGCTACTATCCCAACACTTGAGCCTCTAATTCTTCCAAANCCTATAACAATATTTTGAGCATAGTTAGATTGTATTTCAAAGAAATCTTTGTCATCAATTATGTTATCTATTACATCTATAACATTGTAAGGTTCAGTAGATTTTTCAGGGATAATTGTTCGTAATATTTCACCATTTGGATCACTTGAATTACCATCAATTTTTTTTGCATTTTCAAGATTGTTTTGAGGTAAAAAACTTAAGAGTTTTTTTACTGCATTTATACACTGAGATTCGTCATCATATACGAAATGAGCTACACCGGATTTTGTAGCATGAGGAACTGATCCACCTAAGTCTTCGTGACTTATTNCTTCTCCAGTTACAGACTTTACAACATCAGGTCCTGTTATATACATTTGACCGATATCTTTTACCATAAAAATAAAATCAGTTATAGCAGGGGAGTAAACTGCTCCACCAGCTGAAGGACCCACGATTACGGTTATTTGAGGAANAACACCTGAATACATTGTATTTCTTACAAANACCTCTCCATATCCTGCTAAAGAATCAACACCTTCTTGAATTCTTGCTCCTCCAGAGTCATTGAAACCAATGATAGGAGCCCCATTTTTTGAAGCCATATCCATGATTTTTGCTATTTTTTTACCAGCAACCAAAGATAATGAACCTCCTAAAACAGTAAAATCCTGAGCATAAGCAAAAGTTTGTCTACCGTTAACAAAACCATATGCTGTAACTACTGAATCTCCATCGTAAACACTTTTATCTAAACCTAAATCTTTAGATTGATGCTGAACAAAAATATCAACCTCTTCATAATCAGAATTATCAAAAAATAGTGCTAATCTTTCCCGAGCAGTTAGTTTCCCTTTTTTCTTTTGAGATTCTATTCTTCTATCTCCACCACCTTTTTGAGCATTTTCTCTTTTAGAATTNAGTTGCTCAATAAGATTTTTATTTTCGTTATTATCAGGCAATTAGGTAACCTTATTATTAATTCATAAATATTATTTTCAGACTTAATAATAAATATGAAATATAATAATTCATAGAACTAAATGCCCAATAAAACAGACTTCTTATGAATAAATTATCCCTAAATACTAAAAGTTTATTAATTATGGGAATAATAAANGCAACTCCCGATTCTTTTTCAGGTGACGGTATATTCAAAAATAATAAATTCTCTTTAGAAAAAGAATTAGAAAACATGCTTGAANAGTCTGTGGATATTATTGATGTTGGAGGCGAATCAACTAGACCTCCTTCGGTTTATGAAAATGTTAAAGAAGTGACTGAAAATGAAGAACTCGATAGAGTTTTACCAATCATTGAATNTATAAAGAAAAATTTTCCTCTTTATATATCCATTGATACAAAAAAACCTTTAGTTGCAAAAGAAGCTGTAAAATTAGGAGTTTCTATAGTAAATGATATTTCTATGTTTGAAGATGAATCAATCTTAGAATCAATCTGTGAAAATAATATATTTTATGTATTAAATCACTTTAGAAAGAATAAAAACCATAAAAACATTATNCCTGAAATTATTGATGACTTATCAAGCAAGATTGATTCTATACTAGAAAAAGGCTTTAGAAGAGAAAATATAATCTTAGATCCTGGAATAGGATTTGGTAAAAAATTTGATCAATCAAAAGATGCTTTATCAAATATAGATATTATTAAGAGATCTTTTAATTTACCAATAATGATTGGACCNTCCAGGAAATCNTTTATCGGATATTATACTGACAAAGAAGTTGATGATAGAATTTTTGGAACTGCTGCTTCCGTTGCATATGGAATCATGAATGGAGCAAATATAATAAGAGTACATGATTACTCGGAAATGAATGATATAAAAAAAATGATAAATGTTTTGGAAGAATCAAGATTTTCATCATGAAACCAAACACAGCTTACTTATCAATAGGTTCTAATCTTGGTAATAGATCTGAAAATATTAAAAAGTGCATAAGTCATATTTCAGCTATTTCTATAATAAAAGCTACCTCATCAATTATTGAAACAGAACCATTCAAAGTATCTATAAAACAAGATAACTTTCTAAATCTTGTTGTTAAAATAGAATACCTTAAGGATCATTTTGAACTTTTGAAAGATATAAATGTTATTGAAAGCAAATTAGGTAGAATTCGTTCTTCTGTTAGAAATGAACCTAGAATTATTGATATAGACATTATTTTTTTTAATAATTTGATTTTTTCTAATGATAATTTAGAGATTCCTCATCCTAGGTTTAAAGAAAGGCTTTTTGTTCTTCACCCATTAAGTGAAATCTCTCCAAACTTTATAGATCCAATAACCAAAAAAACGATAAAATTCTTGTTAGATGAAGCTAAGAATAGTAGCGATTAGATAAATAATTATTGATATAAAAAAGGAAGGATTTACTTTAAATTCTTTAATAGAATTTCTACTTACCCAAGTCAGATATAAAAGTAAAAATGTAAGCAATACTTTCGTAAGCAAAAGAGTCATTTGAGTATTTGAATAATTTCCATAAGTCAGTCTATCGAAAGCAATAATCACTCCTGATAAGAAAAGTAAAATACTTGAAACTAGAAGAACAGAGTTATAGTCAGAGATAAAATCTAAGGCATTTATATTTTTGTCACTGTACTTTATAGACTTGATGAGATACAAAAGTGAACCACCAAGCCAAATTCCGGCAGAAACACTATGAATCCAAGCAAAAAATATGTAAGCTATTTCATTCAAATGTTTACTCTATTTCAGATATTTTTTTTGATACAATTTGCTCATCAATAATACCTACCCATCTATTTATTTCATTCCCGTTAGTGTCAAATAGAATAGTAGTTGGAAAAACATTTATTTGTAGTAAATCTATTATTACATCAGATTCATCAGCAATAGATTTATAAGAAATTTCTTTTTTCTCAAGCATTTTTTTACCATCTTCCTTGTTATCAAGTCCCAGTACTTGTACTCCAATAACTCCAACAGAATCATATTTTTTATGTATATCATCAAGAATATCTAATTCGTAAATACATGGTGGACAAGAAGGGAACCAGAAATTTATTAATATATTTTTTCCTGAATAATTTTCAATATTAAAATTCTTATTATCAATTGTCGTTTCAGGAAAAACTATTTGACTAAGATTAGCTTTTTCAGATTGATTATCGCAACCTATTACTGTTACAACTAGAATAGCAAGTAATATAAAAATATTTTTTTTAAAAAGATTTAAGTTGATCATTAATAGCTTCTAATAATTTGTCTGAACTCACTCGAATTTGCTCCATAGTATCACGATTTCTTATAGTTACTGAATCATCCTCTTCAACACTTTCAAAATCTATAGTTACACATAGTGGAGTACCTACTTCATCTTGTCTACGATACCTTCTACCAATTGATTGAGTATCGTCATATTGAGTTGTATATAAAGAATTTAATCTATCAAAAATATTTCTACTATATTCAGAAAGTTTTTCATTTCTTGACAAAGGTAAAACAGCGATTTTTATAGGTGCAATTTCAGGATGTAATTTTAATAATGTTCTTGTTTCTTTCTCTGTTTCCTCTTCACAATATGCATCACATAAGAATGCCAGAACGCTTCTGTCTGCTCCCATCGCAGGTTCAATTACATAAGGTGTAAACCTTTTATTATTTTCTTGATCAAAATAAGATAAATCTTTACCTGATAGTTCTGAGTGAGCTTTGAGATCATAGTCTGTTCTATTTGAAATAGTTTCTAGTTCACCCCAGCTCCAAGGAAATAAATAATCTATATCTGAACTAGCTTTAGAATAATGTGGCAATTCTTCACTTTCATGTTTCCTAATCATTAAGTTTTCTTCTCTAATTCCATATTTTTTAAACCAATCTAATGAGAACTGAATCCAGTAGTCATGCCATTTTTCATCGTCATCAGGGCTGCAGAAAAATTCCATTTCCATTTGCTCAAATTCCCTAGTTCTAAATGTAAAGTTTCCAGGAGTAATTTCATTTCTGAAAGACTTTCCTTGTTGAGCAATTCCAAAGGGGATTTTTTTTCTTGAAGAATTTAAGACATTTAGAAAGTTTACAAACATAGCTTGAGCAGTTTCAGGTCTAAGATAAACTGTGGAAGAAGAATCTTCAACTGGGCCTATAAATGTCTTGAACATAAGATTGAAATTTCTTGGATCAGATAAAGTTCCTCCATCAGGAGATGGATTCTCTTTACTCTCTGATTCAATTAAAGGAATAATTGAAATAATTTTTTCTTTTACTAGTTTTTCAGCTTCATTTTTATCTGATGCTTCAATAGCTATAATCTTATTTTCTTTTTTTGTTTCTATTTCTAAAATAAATATATGATCTTCTCTATATCTTTTACCTGTAAGAGAACATTCAACTAAAGGATCTGAAAATGATTCTAAATGACCAGAAGCCTTCCAAACATCAGGATGCATTAAAATTGAAGCATCTATTCCAAAAATATCATCTCTTTCACTAACAAAAGATTTCCACCATAGATTTTTTACATTTCTTTTTATCTCTACGCCAATAGGTCCATAATCCCATACTGAGGATAGTCCACCATAAATTTCGCTTGAAGGAAATATAATACCTCTTCTTTTAGCTAAAGAAACTAGTTTTTCTAGTTCTTCTAATCGATAATTATTTTTACTCAATCCTTACTCCTGATATATATTCTTTAAGGTTATCTTAGATTTAATTTTTTTTTTATTAGTTTTTTAAACGCATTTACTAAAACCTGATGAAATAAAGTATAGTTATTTGATATTAAGTATTACTCTGCTTATACTTCTAATAAATATAAATCGTATCGAGGTAAATAATGAGTGGCAAAGATCTATCAGGGAAAATAGCAATGATTACTGGTGCTGGAAGTGGAATTGGTGCTGGAATTGCAAGAGTACTATTTGAACGGGGAGCAACCTTAGCTCTATGTGATTTATTTGGTGACTCCGCTGAAAAAACAGCTGAATCTTTATCAAATGATATTTTACATGATTCGGTCGATGTAACAAAACCTGAAGATTTAGAAAATTTTAGAGATAAAATTCTTGATAAGCATGGAACTATTGATATTTTAGTTGCTAATGCAGGTGTTATAGGAGCTAAAGGTTTTTCAGAAAGAAAAAATTATTCTAAAGACGATTGGGATAATACTTTTGATGTTAACGTTATTGGAATGGTAAATAGTGCTGATGCAATTGTAGATCATATGAAAATGAAAGAATACGGGAAAATTATTAATATTGCTTCTCATGGCGGAAGGAAACCTAGAGGATTAGGAGATATGCATAGAGGAAATGTCCAAACCCCATATCTTGTATCTAAAGCCGCTGCCATACAATACACACATTTATTAGCAATTGAATTAGGAAGTTTCAACATAAATGTAAATGCTGTATGTCCTGGAGTTATTTGGACTCCCATTTGGGAAGCTATTGCAATAAATCATATTGAACAAAATCCAAATTTAAAAAATAAAACACCTAAAGAAGTATTTGATGAATTAGCGGTAAAAGCTCGTACTCCTTTAGGAAGAGGCCAAACTGCAGAAGATATAGGAAAAACAGTAGCATTTTTTGCTTCTGAAGATTCTTCAGAGATTACTGGTCAAGCTTTGAATGTAAATGGTGGAGCATCATTGAATTAAAAGAGGTATTTATTGAAAAAAACTTATGACTATATAATTATTGGTGCCGGTTCATCTGGAGCAGTCATAGCTTCAAGATTGTCTGAAAATCCAAATACTAAAGTATTATTGATTGAAGCTGGAAATACTTTTGAAAATATGGAGGAAATACCAGAGGTACTACTAAAAGGTATGGCTACTGGTGCTGATTGGACAGGAAATTTAGCTGTTGGAACAGAATTTGACTGGCAATACAAGGCTATATCTAATCCTGATTTCAAAAATATGGGAGTACCTCGGGGAAGAGTTGCAGGTGGCACTAGTTCTATAAATGGCCAAGTTTTTTTAAGAGCTATACCTGAAGACTTTGAAAATTGGAGTAGTAAAGGCTTGGAGGATTGGTCTTTTGAGGAATGCCTAAAATATTATATAAAACAAGAGAATGATCTAGATTTTACTAATGAATATCATGGAAATGATGGACCTGTTCCTGTTAAGAGACATAGCCTTGATTCTTTATTAATAGATCAAATGACATTTTATAATACAGTTCAGGAAATGGGATTTAAGACTACTGAAGATCATAATCTACCTTACTCTGAAGGAGTTGGTCCAATGCCATTAAACAACCCTAATGGTATAAGATGGAGCACTGGTATATGTTATGTTTTACCAGCCATGGTAAGAGAAAACTTAGATGTTTTATCAAATTCAATTTGTAAAAAAATTCTTATAGAAAATGGGAAACAAATCGGATTAATACTTGAGAATGATGAAATATATGAAGGTAACGAGATAATTGTTTCAGCGGGAGCTGTTGAAAGCCCTAAATTACTTTTACTTTCAGGAGTTGGTAAAAAGGATGAATTAGACGAATCTAATATTGAACATGTTCATGAATTAAAAGGAGTCGGTCAAAATCTAAGAGATCATCCAGCTGTTGAATTGAGATGGAACGGAGATCATTCTTTGAATGATAATCTTACTGACGTAGGTGCTCAGAAAGTAGGACTAAGATATACTTCTTCAAATTCTAAAGATAGGCTAGATATGATATCTGTTATGAGATTCCAACCTGAAGGTATAAGTCCAGATAATTTACATTTTGAAAAGTCTGATTTTGGTAAAACTCGAGTAGGAATAACCACAGGAATATTTTTAGCAAAAAGTTCTGGAAAATTATCATTAAATAAATTAGATCCACGAAATCATCCAGACTTAAATTATAATTACTTAAGTAATGAGAATGATTTTCAAAGAATGATTGAAGGGGTAAAATTTAACTTTGAAATCGCTAGAAATAGTAACTTTGATTCTTTCAGAAAAGATCTAATAGCTCCATTACCTGAAGCTCTTGAGGATGATAAATTACTAAAAAAATGGATATCTTCAAAAGTTCATACAATGCATCATATTTCTGGAACTTGTAAAATGGGTAATACTGATGATGACTTTTCTGTTGTAGATAAACACGGTAAAGTCATAGGAATTGAAGGGCTGAGAGTAGCAGATTGCTCTATTATGCCAGATTGCGTTAGGGCAAACACTAATGCCACAGCGATTATGATTGGAGAGAAGATTTCTGATCACATAAAAAATGGAGACTAATATGAATAAATTATCTTCAATTGAAGTTAGAAATAAAGCTAGAAATGGAGAAAATTTTACAACATCAGGTCTAGCTCAAGGTTATGTTCAAACAAATGTAGTAATAATTCCTAAAAAGGATGCATTTGATTTTATGCTCTATTGTCAAAGAAATCCTAAACCTTGTCCACTTATAGAAGTTTTTGATCCAGGTGATTATGAATCTAGCTTTGCATCTAAATCTGATATAAGAAAAGATATACCAGAATATAAAATTTTCAAAGATGGTAAATTCTCTTCTAATTCAACAGATATTACAGAGTTTTGGAGAGATGATTTTGTAACATTTTTACTGGGCTGTTCGTTCACTTTTGAAAATGAATTAATGAAAAATGGTTTGGATCTTCCTTATTTCAAACAAGGTAAAAATGTACCTATGTTTATAACATCTATAGATACTGAAAAATCTGGGAAGTTTTCAGGTAAAATGGTTGTTACTCAAAGATGGATTCCTAGAGAAAAGCTTGTTAGATCTATACAGATAACTAGTAGATTCCCAAATCAACATGGCACTCCTATTCAAGTTGGAAATTCCTCTGAAATAGGAATAGAAGATCCTTATAAACCAGATTTTGGCGATCCATGGATACCTGAAAATGAGGAACTTATTCCTGTTTACTGGGCATGTGGAGTAACCCCTCAAATAGCTATACAAGAAGCAAAATTAGAAATTATGATAACTCATTCTCCTGGGAAAATGTTTTTAACTGACTTGAAAGATGAGGATATGGCAGTAATTTAAATGAGTTATTCTGAAATTGAAAAAATTATTTTACAAGATGATACTAGAGGAATGGCAACTCTTTATGAAAATATAGAAAAAGGATATATTGAAAGATCAACAGATCTTATTATGGAAAAAAGGGGAGTAGTTTTTATAACTACAGGATTCTATATTTTAAGTGCAAAATCTTCTGAGACAGATGGTCCTCCAGGTGCAATAGCTCTTGGAAATACCTTAGAAAAACTAGGTTTTGAAGTTTTTTATATAACTGATAAATTTTCATATAAAATAATCTCAGGAATGTCGGATGAAAAAAAAGTAATAGAATTTCCAATATCTTCTCATTTTGATTCAAATGCTTTTGCAAATGAGTTGATAAAAAATTATGATCCTAAATCAATAATTTCCATTGAAAGAGCAGGTTTATCTAAAGATGGCAAATATAGAAATTTTAGAGGAATAGATTTCTCAAAATTTAATGCTAAAGTTGACTATTTATTTGAACAACATCCAAAAACTATAGGTATTTTAGATGGAGGAAATGAAATTGGTAGTGGTAACTATATTAATGAAATAGAAAATATAGGAAATATAATCGAATATCCTTCAATTATTACAACATCTGAAAGTATTATATCTAGTACTTCAAATTGGGGCGCCTATGGATTAATTGCTGGCATCTCACTGCATGAAAAAAAGAATTTATTACCCACTGTGAAAGATGGGATAAAACTGATCGAAAAAGCTTACAATCTAGGAGCAGTTGAAGGTATGAGTGGAGAATCTAAACCATGGGTTGATGGAAGATCTCTTGATGAAGATAAAGTTTGTTTAGAAAAACTTAATGCTTTGATTTAGTTTTATCTTTTTCTAAAGTTTCTTTTACAAAAAATCTCATAAAAATTATACCTGTTATAGCGATTATTCCACTTGAGAAACTAGCCGTTGCCAAAGAAAAAGAATTTGCTATTATTCCCATTACCGTGGGACCAGCAGCTCCACCACCATCTGATATCAATCTCCATATACCTAAGAATCCGCCTCTATTATCTGGAGGAGACAAGTCAGATCCTATAGTAAGAACTAATCCACTTGATATACCATTCCCAACCCCGGATAAAATAGCGGATAAAACCAAAGTGGAATATGACGTTAGAAATAATATTGGACTATCAACAGTTCCAATTAATACTAATGAGAAACCTAATATTATAAAAGCAGGTATTCCTGTATATCTTCTACCGAACTTATCCATTATAAAACCTGCAATAGGAAACATAAGTGAGTCTACAGCAAAGCTTAATGTTGTAATATATCCAATTTCATCTTTACGCAATCCCATATTATCTCCCCATAAAGGTATAACAATTTCTCTACTTGCTCTCAAAAATTGCAAAGCAACAGCAGCCATTCCCGCAGTTAAGTAAGCATTTTTATGATCACTAAATGTACTCCTAAGATCCTGTATGTAACCATCAGAAGATTTTTTATTATTAATCTCAAAGTTTCTAGACGTAGCTGTTATTAGAATTAATGTTAAAAATGCAATGAATGCTTGAAAAAAGAAAGGAGCTCTAATAGATACAAATTGAGCCAAAATTCCACCAATTAATGGTCCAATTATAGTAGCAATTCTTCCCAGTCCACCAAATAAAGATAATGCTTTCCCTCTTTTTTCATTAGGTATTACAGAAGCAATATATGCATGTCTCGAAATAGACCAAAGAGCGAAACTTGCTCCAGCTAATAATCTTGAAAAAAGAAGTAAAGAAAAATTACCACTTAAACCAGCAAATATTGCACTTACTCCGAACAATATTACACCAGCTATCATTGTTCTATTAAGCCCAAATCTTCCTACAAGTATCCCTGCAGGAACATCGAATCCCATAGTCCCGAAGTGTCTGGCAGCTATTAAGAATCCAACTAATAAATCTCCCGACCCAAAAGTATCTCTCGCAAATATTGGTAAAACAGGAATTAATAATCCTTGTCCCATAGAAAGAAGAAAACTTGGAGCATACACACTCCAAATAATAGATTTAATTGAAAAATTATCCTTATTCAATACATCAAGCGTTCTTAGTATAACCCCAAGCGTCTACAACTCTATTAGAATGCTTGATATTATTATGTGTTGCGAACTCTATTGTATTTCCATCCATATCTTGAATATAAATGGCTCTTTGACCATCGTGTCTTATTTGAGGNCCATTAGTAATTTCATATTTAGANTTTTTTAGTATTTCTACAGTTTCATCAAAGTTTTCTACTTCAAAGGCAACATGAAAAGAGACTAAGTCATTGCCAGGACCATCTGGTGGTTCAATTAAGTGAACCATTGTTCCATCTGCTGTTTTTGACCAAATAACATGTTTTTCATCAACCATTGATGGAATAATTGTTAATCCTAAAAAATCTCTATATAAGCTAAAAGATTCCTTCCTATTATTTATAGGAATTGCTACATGGTTTATTTTTTTTATCTTTATATTACCTAAATCAGTCATTTTGTCCCTCTTGATAATTAACTTACCTCTACAATAATTTCAATTTCTACCGCCATATTATTTGGAAGAGATCCCATTCCTACAGCAGATCTTGCATGACGGCCTTTATCTTCAAAAACTTCTACAAAAAAATCTGAACAACCATTTATTACTTTTGGATGATCTGTAAAATCACTTGTTGCATTTACCATACCAAATACTTTTACTATTTTTACTACTCTTTCTAAAGAACCAAGATAAGATTTCATTGCAGAAATAAGGTTTATAGCTGTGTTTCTTGAAAGATCATAAGCTTGTTCTGCAGAAATATCTGCTCCAACTTTTCCTGTTATAAAATTACCTTCTTCGTCTCTAGGACCTTGTCCTGAAAGATAAATTAGATTTCCAGTTTGTTGAACTGGAATATAATTTGCTACTGGGCTTGGTGGTGTTTGTAATTCTATACCTAATTCTTTTAATTTATCTTCTATACTCATTTCAGTCTCCTTTTTTTATTTTGGTTCCGTCATACTCAATGGTTCTAAAATTTCATCAATTTCTTCATAGGTTAATTCTGTTTCTTTTAATGTTACCTGTTTAATTGTTTCTCCAGTTTCAGAAGCTATATGAGCTATATTAGCAGCTTTATCGTAACCTAACTTAGGGGCTAATGCAGTACATATTGCTAATCCTTGGTTTACCATATTAGGACCTTTTTCTGTAGCCACAAGTCCTTCTATACATTGTTTAGAGAAATTATCACTTCCCTTTGAAAGAATTTCAATTGATTCCAGCAAGTTATGAGCTGCTATCGGCATCATTACATTCAATTCAAAGTTTCCACTTTGTCCTGCGATACTTACTGTTTGATCATTTCCCATTACTTGTGCACATATCATTGTTACAGACTCAGCTATAACAGGATTTACTTTACCTGGCATTATGGATGATCCTGGTTGAACTTCAGGTAAATTCAGTTCACCAATTCCTGCTCTTGGTCCTGAGCCTAACCATCTTATATCATTGGCAATTTTCATCAGGCTTACTGCGAAACTTCTTACACAACCTGATGCGTAAACAATTCCATCAATTGTAGACTGAGATTGAAAATGATTTTCTGTCTCAGAGAAATTTATTCCAGTTTTATCACTAATTTTACTAATAACTGAACCACAAAATTCTGGATTCATTCCTATTCCTGTTCCAACAGCTGTACCTCCTAGTGCCAAAACTGATAATTCATCTAGACCTGAATTAACTTTTTTTATAGAATTTTCTATTTGACCGTAATAACCCTTAAACTCTTGACCAAGTCTTATTGGAGTTGCATCTTGAAGATGAGTTCTTCCTGTTTTTACAATATTCCAAAACTCATCTGATTTTTTTTGTAATGATTTTTTCAAAATTTTCATTGAAGGAACTAAGTTGTCCTTTATTGAAATAGCAGCAGCTATGTGAATAGCTGTTGGAATAACATCATTCGATGATTGTCCTTTATTTACGTGGTCATTAGGATGAACTGGATCTCTTGAACCAATTTTTCCTCCCATTTTTGATATCGCAAGGTTAGATATGACTTCGTTTACATTCATATTTGTAGATGTTCCTGAGCCAGTTTGAAAAATATCAACTACAAAACTATGGTCATGTTCTCCATCTATAACTTCTTGAGCTGAAATAATAATTGATTCAGCAATTTTTTTATCTAATAAATTAAGCTCTAAATTTGTCTCAGCTGCTGACTGTTTGATTAACCCTAGAGCTTTAATAAAAGATCTGCCAAAACGAAGATCAGAAATAGGAAAATTTAATTGTGCTCTTCTAGTATTTGCTCCATACAAAGCTTTAGCTGGAACTTCTAGCTCACCCATTGAATCTTTTTCTAGTCTCATATTCATAAAATTTCTCCAACCTTAGTGTCGTTTGTCATATTCTTCAAATGTTTTTGCTGCTGCTGCTAATGAATTTACAGCAGTTGGATAACCTCCATAGAAAAGCATTTGAGTTATTAATTCTACAATTTCTTCTTTACTCCAACCATAGTTTAGGGCACCAGTAATATGACCAGGTAATTGATTAGGTTTATCTAAAACTATTAAAGCTGCAATTGTGCATAAAGACCTTATTTTTGCATCTAATTTAGGTCTTTGATATATATGCCCAAAAAGAGTCGCATTTATTAAATTAAAAGCTTCTTCAGTGCTTTTAGCAACTTCAGGAGTTCCTGGATCTCCATCATAGTACCACTCTCTCCATTCTTTTGCTTTCTCTAGTAATTCTTCATAATTTTTCATCTATTTTTTCCTCCTTGTAATTCAGTTTTATAAGGTTTATATGTTCCAATAATTAACGCAATTAAAGTTATTAAGGCAGATAACCAAAATATAGCATTAATTCCGTACGAATTTACTATTAAACCTGATAATGCTGGGCCTAAAAACATTCCGATGGCGTAATAAGCTTGATATGCACCCATAGCTAATCCTCTAGAACTCTGTTCAAAACTTACTAAAATTAATGTTATTGTAACTGTATAAAGTATCCCTCTGCCGAAACCAGAGATAAATTGTAAAAAAGCAATCAGTGATAAATTTTCTACATATGAAGTAAATATGAGGCTTATTATCATGGAAGTAGAACCTAATATTATTGTTTTCCTTATTCCTATCTTATTCATGAACAAAGCAGAAAGACTCATTCCACAAATACCTGCAAGTTGAGACAAAGTAGTGATATCACCAATATTAGTTTTGCTACCGCCAAGGTTTTCAATAATGATTGGAAGGAATCCGAAATTCACACCAAAAGTAACGAAATGGAATCCAATTGCAATTATAGAAATTCTAATTAATATTCCACTACTTAAGATATTAAATAAGTTTTGATTTTTTTTATCTGTTTTTTTTCTGTTTTCTTTTGATACAAAAAAAACTATCATACCCAATATACTGACAATTAATGAACCGATGAAAGGAGTTGTATCTCCAAAATAATCTGCTAATCTTCCACTAATTAATGTTGAAATTGTAATAGCTATTCCATTAATTCCCATCATGAATGAGCTAGCATAGTGCATTAATTTATTTTCAAACTGTGACGCAAACAACAAACTTATTGCCACCCATCCTGCTCCTGCGATTCCTGTAACACTTCTAGCAAAGAAAAGTTGTATAGGGTCTGAAGCAAGTGCTAATCCTAATGATCCTAAGGCAGAACAGAGCATAGTGATTATTGCAAAAGGCTTTGTTCCCCATTTATCTACTGCTATTCCCAGTGGAATTCTAAGAATCATTTGACCAATTGCATAAGCTGCAACAATATAACCTATCATAGTTGCTGATGCTCCTAGAGATTGGGAGTGATTTGGAAGAATTGGTACATAAAGATATAGAGATACCCAAAAGAAAAATGTTCCCACAATTACATAGATAATCGAAGGATTCTTAAAAATTTCTTTAATTAGTTGATTCAAGATATGATATATTTTTTCTTATAAATCAAAATTACTTATTAATTATGGTAAACTCCATAATAAAAGGGGGCTTATATGAAATTTTGTTACGCTAATAGAAGAATGACACTTTATCCAAATTCTGTTGATCCTTGGGATCTAGCCCCAAAAGATTACACAGACGAATTCTTGACTAAAGTTAAGGAAATGGGTTTCGATGCATTAGAAATATCAACGGAAACGCTTGATCGAACTGGAGGTACAGAAGAAACAGTTTCAGAATTTAAAAAACGAGTAAATGGTTTTGGACTAGATATTGGATCTGTCAGGAGCGGAGGAACTCTTACTGAAGCTAAAAATGCACCAGAAAATATTAAAAAAATGAAAAAAGCTATAACTTATGGTAAATGGTCAGGAGCTGAGGTGGTTAATGGTGCAATAAGTGCACCTGCAAGATATCCAGGAAATCCTGCTGGTAGTTTACCTGCTTCTGGTAGTGGATGGTCTAAATCTCAAGACGCTTCTAAAGATGCTGATATTTGGGTTTATGAACACCTTGCAAAAGTTTATCAAGATGCATGTGATAAGGCATCTGACGATAATTTGAATATATCTGTAGAAATTCATCAAAATTCTCCTGTAGATAACTCTTGGTCAGCACTTTATCTTCATGATTTAGTATCAAGAAAAAACTTTGGTATTAATCCTGATTTAGGAAATGTATTATGGAACTATGATCAACCTGAAGAAACTTTTGAAAATTGTATAGATAATGTTGCNTCAATATCTAACTATTGGCATTGTAAAAATCTTCAAACTGTTTATCATCCAGAAAATGAAAGATCTGTATTTATAAGAGTACCATTACCTGATGGAGAAATTGATTATAGATATGCTATCACATCTCTAANTAATGCTGGATATGATGGATATATGGCTATAGAAGGTACTCAAAATGGAGATCAATTCTACAAAGACTATCAGAGTATAAGTTATGCTAAAAATGTTATAGAATCATTGGACGTCTAAGTNACTTGGGCCTTTACCAAATTTTGATATCCACACTAGAATAATTGATAATATAAANAGAATAGAAATGCCTAAGAANGCGTTTCTGTANGAACCAGTTTGGTCGTGAATNATTCCTGCTACCAATGGACCTATCGCCATCGTGATAGAAGTGAGCATTAGATTAATTCCCATTAATGAACCAAGATTTTTCATTCCAAACTGTTCAACAATAATTAAAGGTATTAGTGCNCCAAATGCTCCAAAACCTAGCCCATAAATAAAGCAACCAACCCATAATAATATTTCTCCAGAATCAATACATAATACTATTGTTCCTANAGTTTGAAAAAACATACTTAGAATTAGAGTTTTTCTTGCAGAAAAAATTTCACTAGCTCTACCAAAAGTAATCTTTCCTATTACACCCATGACAGCTATCATCATTAGGCAAGTTGTTGCAAGATTAGTTCTCATACCNTCGTCTTCTAAAAATTGTGTTAATTGAGTTAATATTCCTTGATAAGTTAACACTCCAATCATTAGTGAAAGATTAATNGTCCAGAATCTAAAAGACTGCAGAGCTTCTTTAAATTCAAATCCNAGTTTTGATTGCTTTTTAGCCAATGAAATTGAATCAAGATCTTTATTTGTTCGAATTGATTCTGATTCTACTAGATCTAAAGATTCTGAAATTATGAAGTATGAAAAAANTCCTAGAAACAACATTATAGAACCAAAAACTATAAAGGCTANCTCCCAGTTTGAAAAGGCTATAATTGATGCAGCTAATGCTGGCATTGTAAAGCCTCCAAAATTATTTCCNGATGTTACTGCTCCCATAACTCTTCCTCTAGTTTTAGGGAACCATGTTGATACCATTTTCCCTGAAGTTATATGAGTTGCACCAGGAAATCCTGCATATACTAATCCACTGTAGAAATACCACTGCCATAGATNAGAAATAGTTGGTCTTAGTAAAAATCCCGAGCTAATAAGTAATAAAGAAATTAATAAAACTATNTTAATTCCATATTTATCAGCTGCTTTTCCTAAAATTGGTCCAGTAATNCCAGAAACAAAAGCTAAGGATAATGCACCATTCAATTGTGTCTTAGTCCAACCAAATTCTTCTTGAAGTGGAGTTGCAAATTGTCCAAATGCATACTGAGACATGCCAATTGAAAGGCCTGTCGAAAGAAAAGCAATAAGAGCTATGGGATAACCTCTATAGGGGAGTTTCATTAGGCAACCTTGAGTAAGAAAATAATTATTAAATAATCGATTTGTTTTATCTTATAGCTTCACTAAAGGAAATCAAACATCTAATATGGTTGAAAATCAATATTAATAGGGGGAAGCTTATGACAACAACAAATATNACCTATGAACCAGTTGAAAATTGGGCAAAAATGCCATTNGGCATATCATTTTANGGAGATTGCGGAGGAGTAGCAGTCGACTCNAAAGACAATGTTTATGTATTTAACAGAGGCACAGACCCTGTTTGCGTATTTGACGAATCTGGAAACTTTTTAAGATCATTTGGACATGGTGAATTTGATCGACCACATGGTATTGAAATAGATTTAGATGACAATATTTATTTAGTAGATGATGGACCTGGAAATTTTGTGCAAAAGAGAAATAATAATGGAGATATTATTTTTACAGTAGGAGAGAGGGGTAAAGAGGCTCCTTGGCAGGGNGGAGAAATGTTTAATAGGCCNACCGATATTGCAATTCATCCAAAAACNGGAGAACTATTTGTTTCAGATGGNTATGGAAATTCTAGAGTTCATAAACTTTCACCAGACGGTAAACATATAAAAAGTTGGGGGNTTCCAGGAACTGGAAATGGAGAATTCTCCTTACCACATAATATTTCTATGATTGGAGATGATAAAGTTATTGTCGCTGATAGAGAAAATTTNAGAGTNCAAATATTTGATCTAGAAGGAAATTATATTGATCAATGGCATCTTCATCATCCTATGTCAGTAACTGAAGGAAAAAATGGAGATAAAAATTTATANATAGGAGAAATGGGTCCTCCAGATGTTCAAAAAGGAGTTCCTGGATTAGGGAATAGGATAGTAGTTTTAACTCCTGAAGGTGAAAAAATAGCAGACTTAGGAGAAGGATTACCAGGGCAAAATGCCGATCAGTTCGTAGCTCCACACGGAGTAACAACAGACTCGAAGGGTAATGTTTATGTAGGAGAAGTTGCTTGGACATGGTGGGGATCTAAACAAGAGCCACAACCTTTGGGAGAATTAATATCTTTAAGAAAATGGATAAAGAAATAGAGGACAAAATGATAGATAATAAAACAAAATTTGATCCAGTTCCATTTTGGGCTAAGCTACCTCATCCAATGAGATTTCATGAGGCTACAAGCGTAGCAACAGATTCAGAAGATAATGTTTATGTTTATAACAGGGGATTATTTCCTCTCATTATCTTTGATAAAAATGGAAACTACTTAAATCATTGGGGTGAAGGAGAATTCGATAGACCACATGGAATAAGAGTAGATGATAATGATGACCTTTTTCTTATAGATGATATTGGTCATATAGTTCAGAAAAGATCTAAAGAAGGAGAGATTATTTTCACTATTGGAGAAAGAGGTAAAGCTGCTGAATGGCAGGGTGGAGATTATTTCAATAGACCAACCGATGTAGCTATTGATAGAGAAACAAGTGACATCTTTGTTTCAGATGGATATGGGAATTCAAGAATACATAAATTTGATAGTGCTGGTAAGCATATTTTGAGTTGGGGTAAACCTGGATCAGAAGAAGGAGAATTTTCTCTACCTCATAATATTAGTATTTTTGATAAAGATAAGATAGCGCTTTGTGACAGAGAAAATTTCAGAGTACAAATTTTTGATTTTGATGGGAATTATCTTGATCAATGGCATTTTCATAGACCTATTGCAATATATTCTGATCAATACTCAAAAGAAATATATGTTGCTGAAGCAGGAGCCCCAGAAGTTCAAGCTGGTGTTCCTAATCTTGGTTTAAGGGTAGCTATAGTAAACGAAAAAGGAGAAATGATTTCATCATTTGGAAAAGGAACTTTAGGTGAACAACCTGATCAATTAATAGGACCACACGGTATAGCTGTAGATACAGAAGGATCAATTTATATAGCAGAAGTTTCTTTCACTGCTTATGGATCTAATCAAGATCCTCAGAGAGAAGTAGTTTCACTAAGGAAATGGAAGAGGAGTTAGTTATGATTGTTGGAGACGGAGATTTTAGGTACGAGTTAGATGAAAATTGGCCAAATAAAATACCTGATTACTGGGTATTAGGGCAATGTGCAGATATAGATATAGATTCAGATGATAATGCATGGGTATTTTCTAGAGAAAAACATCCAGTGACTAAATGGTCAAATGATGGAAAATTTTTAGGTTCTTGGGGTAACCAAGGAGACCAAAGAGGAGAATTTAGAATACCTCACGGACTAAATATTGATTCTGAAGGCTATATATGGCTTACTGATCACCAAACACATCAAGTTACTAAACATAAACAAAATGGTGAATGTGTAATGGAGTTAGGAGAATTTGGTTTTGCTAATTTTACACTTACAACAGATGGTACCCAAGGTGGTCCTTTTAATATGCCTACAGGATCCTCAATAGCTCCTGATGGAAAAATATTTGTAAGTGACGGATATGGTAATAGAAGAGTACATAGATTTTCAAGCGAAGGTGAGCATGAATTATCTTGGGGTGAGCATGGAACTGGAAATGGTCAATTTGCTATAGTTCATAAATTAGGAGTTTCAAAAGATAATAGAGTTTTTGTTTGTGACAGAGAGAATGATAGGATTCAAATTTTTTCTCCTGAAGGAGAATTAATTGATATTTGGACTAATGGATTAGCTGGTCCTGGAGATATATATTTTCAAGATGATATTGTTTATGTAGTTGAACAGAGCCAAGGTAGTGGGATTTCAATTTGGAACCTTTCTGGAGATCTAATAACTAGATGGAGAGGAGTGCCTGAGGTATGTGAAGCAGTACACGGTTGTGCAGTTGATTCCAAAGGAAATATATTCATTGCTGAAATAGGAATGGGTGATGTTGGCCAGAGGATTAGAAAGCTTAATAAAGTTTAGAAAGCATCAGGACTACTAGCAATTTTTTCTAGATCATCTCTTGTGTAAGAGCCTAATGATCTGAACTCGTAATCTGTATAATTTTTAATCCATTGCATTGCAATTTTTGAAGATTTTTCATAATTTGATTTTTGGTCATCTGTAGCATCATCTCCAAGTAAATTAATTATATCTTTTGTTTCATCATTTATAATTTCTTTAACCAGCTTGAATGTATGTTCTTCTTCAGTATCTTCTGAGAAAGATTTATGAACGATTCTTTGAGCAATTTGTCCAGTAGAAATCCTAGCTGTTGCTAAATCTTCCATTAAGGCAGGTCTTTTACCTGGTTTTCCTGCTAATCTATCAATACCTTTAGCTCCTCGACCGTTTAACCAGCCCTCAATATATTCAAGCAAAGTTCTAACATTTTGTCTTGTTCCTTCTTTAGTAAGTGTTCCATTAGGATTATCAATCTTAACGGGATAATTGTCAGGATTTTTCATATCTTCTGAAGGTTCCCATCCTGACTCTCTTAGTTTCTTGAATGGCTCAGCAGCGGGATCCATATGATAAATATGAGCAACCCAAGCTCTTATGAAACCTTGCTTTGCTTCCCACTCTTTATCCGCTTTTATAGATTTTGCTGCTTCTATATTTACCTCTTCATCTCTAGAAGGCAATGCAGTAGCCATTCCTCCTATAGGAACAGCGTCATGTTTTAGACAAATTGCAACTAATCTTCTAAAAATATTCGACATAAATTCAGTATTTTGAATAGTAACATCGAATCTATCAGGCCATACAAAATCTTTGTCGTGCATGACATACTCTAGAATACTTGCTTTTAGGTCCCATCTAGCTGCATTTAATCCGGCAGCATACTCTCCAAGTGCATGTAACATTTCTTCCATTTGAAACACAGCAGGAAGTGACTCAATAAGTATTATTGCCTTAATATTTATGTCATTTATTTCTGAAACAGAATTCTTGATTTCAGTAAATAAACTATTATAAAATTTTGTTTCGCTTGCAGATTCTGTTTTTGGAATATAGAAATAAACTCCATCACCACTTTTATGTTGAGCTCTACCTCCAAAAAATAGTGTTAGTGCAGTACCAAGAATTGTTGCTGATATAGGTTCATTATCTATTGTTACAGACGGTTCATCTAAGTGTAATCCTCGTTCTCTATGCATAAAAAAAGGAATTTTGCCAGGTTGTAATTCATAGTGCTTACCAGTAGTTTGATTATCAAAAGTTAATGTCCCTAAAGTTGCGTTCATTCTATTTCTAGTAGCATGAATAGAATCCTCTAGAGTATGTCCTGCTGCATCTTCATCATCGTCCAAATCACCCTCAGCTCTTACTCCACCTGGTCCTGGATTTAAGGCATTAATAAGCATAGAAGCTATACCTGCAGGCCCCGAAATTTCTATACCTGGTTTTCTTAGATCGTCTGGTAATTCACCTATCTTCCATTCACCATTAGCTTCAGATTTTTCTAATGGAGATGGCATTATCCCATTTCGTGCTTTTTCTTGATTTTCAATTCGTTCTTTTCGAATTTGTTTTACTTCATCGTTAAATTTGTCATGAAGATTAACAAGCAGTGTTTGAAATTCTGGTGTAAATATGTCATCACATTCAATTTGTGAGTTGAAAGATAATCTGTCGCTCAAAGTAAATAACTCCTAATATAATTTATTATCAAAATTATACTATTTATTTGAGTTAAATCTAGAAGTGAAAACTAGGAAATAAGTTCTTTCAAATCAGACACGTCTCTATCAGATCTTAATCTGCCTAGTGCTTTTCTTTCTATCTGCCTAATTCTTTCTCTCGTTAGGCTTAAGTCTCTACCAATTTCTTCCAAAGTTCTTGGTTTACCGTCAGTAATACCAAATCTGAGCTCTAATACTTTTCTTTCTCTATCATTTAACTGACTAAGTACTGAATCAATGTGACTTCTCATAGATGATTGAGCAGCAACTTCAGGAGGTGTAGGGGTAGAATCATCTTCAATTAAATCTCCAAGTTCATTTTCTCCTTCTTCACCTATGGGAGTTTCAAGCGAAACTGGTTCTTGAGCCATTTTTAGAATTTCAGCAACTTTATTAGGTTGCATTTCTAATCTTTCAGCAAGTTCTTGAATTGAAGGTTCTCGATTGAATTCTTGAGCTAATTCTCTTCTTGACCTCATTATTTTGTTTAATGTTTCTACTACATGAACAGGAATCCTTATAGTCCTTGCTTGATCAGCTATAGCTCGTGTAATTCCTTGTCTTATCCACCAAGTGGCGTAAGTAGAAAACTTAAAACCTTTTCTGAAATCAAATTTTTCAATTGCTCTCATTAATCCAATATTTCCTTCTTGAATTAGATCTAACATTGAAAGCCCTCTATTCAGGTGTTTTTTAGCAACAGAAACAACAAGTCTCAAGTTCGCTTCTCCTAAATGTTTTCTTGCTTTTTCACCTTCTTCTTTTAGTATCTGAAGATGATTTCTAAACTTATTACCATCTGTAAGATCTTTAATTACAGGATTAGGGTTTTTAATAGGCTTTTCTATATTAACTTTAGATTTAATAAGATAATTTTCTGGAAAAATTCTTCGCAAAATAGAAAGCTCAATAATTTTTTCTTGTGTTTCTTCCAAGGGAATACCTGTACTATCAGAAATATATTTTGAAGCTTCTAGGAAAAATTCATCTACTTTCTGACCATCTATAATTTCTTTAATTCTTTCATTTATAGAAAGCTCTGAAAGAGTTATTTCTTCTTTAATATTTAAAAACTTCTTAAGTGCTTTAGTTATCTTGGATAAATCAGAAATTTTTTCAAGTAATTTTTCAATTATGAAGCTATTTAGATCATTATTTTCATAAAAGTTAGTGCCATAATCTATATCCTCTTCTGAAAAATCAGATGGCATTATGAGTATCTTTTTCAAGAAAATTGAACTTTCTATAGATCTAGCTAAAATAACCTCATCTTGTGCTGATAATAAATTTACTTTACCTATTTCTTTTAAGTACATTCTTACTGTATCGTTACTTAGTTCAGAATCATCCTTATTCTTTTTTGAGGTATCGTTATTAGACTCTCTTCTTTGTTCCCAACTTGTTAATTCAGAACTGGTGAAAGATTTAAGGTCCTGTTCTTCTTCATTAGCCTCATCTTCTATGCTGGTTTTGCTGGAACGACGTATATTATCATCATCCTCATTTTCAAAACCTTCTTCAATTACATTGCCGTCATCATTAGATTTTCGAACCAATTATTATCTCTCCTTTTATTTACCCCTGAAATTATATTTTATTTCATTTTGTCCAAAAAAAGAACATAAATTTAATACNGGTTTCACACTTGCTACTTCGAAATAATGTCTGTANTCTAGATAAAAATNTATTTTTTCGAAGAAGAGGGTTAAAAAATGAGTATTTCAAGTAAATTTAATTTTGATAATTTATGGTCTGAAAAATCAACNGATGCTGACAGACTTTTAACNCAACATGCTAAGTATGATTTTGCAGTAGCTTATCCTCCATTTGAAGCAGTTCCAATGTATGGTCTAATTGATGGATTGAAATCAAAAGTTGATGCTAATTTGGAAAAAGTTTCTATAGAAATGGCATACTATCCACATGTTCAAGGNGATGAATCATTAAGAGAATTTACTGCTAATAAAATAAAAAATGATAGAGGAATTAGGGCAAACAAAGATTCAATAGTATTATGCAATGGTTCAGGTGAAGCTAATGGATTAGTTATTCAAGCNTTAATNGATCCTGGTGATTATGTAATAACTGAACAATTTGTATATATGGGTACTACTAAGCAACTTACATTTTATGAAGCTAATACAGTTGGTTCGCCTATCGATGATCAAGGATTAATTCCAGAAAAATTAGAAGAGACTATCTTAAATATAAAAAGTCAGCATGGTGTTATGCCAAAAATGCTCTACACAATTCCAGAGCACCAAAATCCTACTGGATCCACTTTACCAAAATCAAGAAAANTAGAAATTCTTGATATTTGTCACAAATATGGAATCCCTATTTTAGAAGACGATTGTTATGTAGATAATAGATTTGAAGGAGATCCAGAACCAGCCTTTGCAACTCTTGATGACTCAGGAATGGTGATCTATGTTGGTTCTTTCTCTAAGCTTATTGCNCCAGGCCTAAGAATGGGATTCTTTACAGCAAGTGATGAAGTAATTGACAGAGCTTTATCTGTAAAAGTTGGGTCAGGTCCTAATCAATTTACAGCTTATGCAATAGATGGATTCTTAAGAAATAATCTTGAAAGCCAAAAATCTACCTATGATAAGATTTTGAAAGATAAAAAAGAATCTATGGAAAAAGGATTAGTAGATTTTTTCTCTAATACAAGTGCNAAATGGTCTTCACCCAAAGGTGGTTGTTATACATGGATTGAAATGACAGATGGTGCTAATCTAACTGAAGTTAGAGATGAAGTTTTTAGTAGAGGTGTTGGATACATTGCTGGAGATATGTTTGCTCCAAATGGTGATGGTCAAAATATGGCTAGACTTTGNTTTTCATTTGAACCTGTAGAAAAAAATTATGAAGGAATAAAAGAATTAGCTTCGATTCTTAAGGATCTCAAAGTAATCTAAGAATTTTTATATATNGACATTTCTGTATTATTCCCAATATAAAATCCTACTCTTTGGTGTAGATTTTCAGGTTTTATATCTAGGATACTTTTTACTCCATCAGATGCATATCCATTAGTATTATTAGCTATGAAAGATAATGGATTACATTCATAAATTAATCTTAATCTCCCAATTCCAGTTTCTGGGTCTGCAGGATATGAAAAAATCCCTCCCTTTAAAAGGTTTCTATGAAAGTCTGCTACTAGTGAACCGACNTATCTAGCAGTATATTGACCATTTTCTCCCGATTTAAGTGATGTAATCCATCTTTTATCTTTTTCTGTAAATTTATTCCAGTTCGATTCATTGACTGAGTATACTTTAGATTCACCATGAATAATTTTTGGGTTAGAAATGGTAGGGTGCCCTTTTTTATCAAATGAAAACATTGATGTATCTTCTTTGGTTGAAATACACATAACTGTTGAGGAGCCATAAACTGTATATCCCGCTGCTATAGCTTTNTTACCTTCTTGTAAAAGATTTGAGTCATCATTTTGATCTGAATTTACTCNTTTATAAATTGCAAATATCGTACCAATAGTTACAGANACATCAATATTTGAAGAACCGTCTAGTGGNTCAAAAACAACTATGAATTCTGCATTTTTATTATTTGGGTGTGGAATAATAACAGATTCTATTTCTTCTGATCCCATAAGAAAAACTTTACCGGTTTCAGATAAGTTTTTTATAAGAAGATTGTTAGCTAGTTCATCNAGCTTTTCGACTTGCTCTCCTTGAACGTTTATTTCACCGGTCTTACCTACTAAATTATTAATATTTGATAATCTNATTTCTTCAGAAATTTCATAGCAAGTTGAAGAAATAACGGAGATGATTTTTTTTAANTCTGATTCTATATCTAAATTGTTTAGATATTCACTTAAGTCTTGATTGTTATTAACCATAATTTAGTTCTCGATAAACAGTTTAAATCTATCTATAACATATTACTAAGGTTATATTTTTTCAATGAATTATAAAGGCAGAGATTGATTTTTTAAGAATTATAATTTTCAATAATTTTTTTTCTAAANTAGTGGTCTAAACTACTGATATTAAAACTCCTGATATTATAATCACTATATAAAATGACATTATAATTGCAGATCTTTTTGAATCTTTTGTAATTGTATTTTCTAGGTTATTTATTTCAGATTTTCTCATTTTAGTATTTACTCAATAATTTTTTAGAATACTTTTAAATTTTCTTGNAAAAATATTTCAGCAATATTATCAATTTGTTACGTTAATGTTTAATCTATTTATATTCACATTAATGAAAAAAATTAGAAACATTTCATTAACTCTTTTGAAATATTAGAACAATAAAATTTCTTACATAGTTTTAAATTAGTAAGGAGTAATGTTATGGATTTCAATCCAGTAGCTCTTGATATAGTATGGACACTTCTGGCCACAGTGCTTGTTTTTCTTATGCAAGCAGGTTTTTCCCTACTAGAAGCTGGAGCAACAAGAGCAAAAAACTCAATAAATATCATTATGAAAAATATAATGGATATGTCTTTGGGTTCTTTGGTATTTTGGCTAGTTGGTTTTGGTTTTATGTTTGGAACAAATAGTTCCGGTTGGATAGGAACTGATAATTTTTTGTTATCAAAAATAGATCCTGCATCGGAAACAGGATATTTTGATTTTGCATTCTTTATATTTCAAACAGTTTTTGCAGCCACTGCAGCAACTATAATTTCTGGAGCAGTAGCTGAAAGAACTAAATTTACTGCTTACTTAATTTATGCAGTAGCAGTAACAGGTTTCATATATCCAATTTTTGGTTCATGGGTATGGGGTGGAGGTTGGCTAAATGATATTGGACCTGGTTTTGTTGATTTTGCTGGATCAACTGTAGTTCATAGTGTTGGAGGATGGGCAGCATTAGCCGGTGCAATAGTTGTTGGACCAAGGCTTGGAAAATATATTGATGGTAAACCTCAAAGATTACCAGGACACTCAGTAGTCCTTATGGCTCTGGGAGTCTTTATTCTTTGGTTTGGATGGTTTGGATTTAACGCAGGATCAACAGTATCTGGAAATGATGGATCTATAGCAGTTATTTTCATAACTACTAACTTAGCTGCCGCAGCAGGAGCTGTAGGGGCAATGGTTTTATCATATGCAATATGGAAAAGATTTGATGTTTATATGACACTCAATGGGGTAATTGCAGGTTTAGTTGCTATTACTGCTGGGTGTGCAAACATGGGACCTGGAATGGCACTTCTAACAGGATTAATTGGTGGATTTGTTGTTGTTGGTTCATCCATATTGTTGGAAAACGTATTAAAAATTGATGATCCAGTTGGAGCTATAGCTGCACATGGATTTACTGGTGCTTGGGGAACTATTGCTGTTGGATTATTTGCCCAAGAAGAATTTGGTGGAATTAATGGTTTACTTTTTGGAGGTGGAGCAGGGCAACTAGGAGCTCAATTTATAGGAGTTATAGCTGCTTTTGTATTCGTTTTTGGAACTTCATTAGCTGTATTCAAATTGATAGATTTAACTATTGGTATGAGAGCAAGTGATGAAGAACAAAAAATTGGACTTGATGTAACTGAACATAGCGCATCAGGATACCCAGACTTCACAAACGTTGTAGAAAAATAGTTTTTACCTTTATACTGGCTCCCTAATCCCTCTGGGGAGCCAGCAATAAAAGTAAAGAGGTTATAGGAAAATGCTTAAGATTTCAGAAGAAAAATTTCAAATTTCATATAATAATGCAGCTCTTGATTTAACTCCAAAAGAATATGAGTTGTTGAAAATTTTTATCAATCAATCTCATAAAGTTCTTAGTAAATCTGAACTGATAGAACTTGTTTGGCCTAATAAATTACCTAAATCAAGGGTAGTAGATACATATGTATCAAGGATAAGAAAAAAATTAAAAGAATTTGGTCATCCAGGGATAATGGTTCAAAGTAAAAGAGGATATCGGTTAATTTAGATGTCAAAAATAAAATCAAAATGTTGGGTTAGATTGAGAAAAATAAGATTAAAGCATTAAAATATGCTAATTTTTTATTAAAATTTTCATTTAGAACTTAAATTACCCGTTTCAATTTGTAATAACATGCTATAGATTCTAATCATATATCGAATTATTAACTTTTTTATTCTATGAATATGGGGAGATTTATGAATAAGAATGAATTACAAAAAATTGCAAAATTAATGGTTTCGCCTCAAAAAGGTATATTAGCAGCTGATGAAAGTACAGGAACCATAAAAAAAAGATTTGACTCTATAAATCTTGAATCTACTGAGGAAAATAGAAGAGACTGGAGACAATTACTTTTTCAAACAAAATCTATATCAGATTATATAAGTGGAGTCATACTTTATGATGAAACGCTTAGGCAAAAAACATCTGAAGGTCAACGTATAGTTGAATTGCTTTCAGATAATGATATTGTTTCTGGAATTAAAGTTGATAAATCTACTCATCCGTTAGCGCTGTTTCCAAATGAAGTTATTACTGAAGGATTAGATGGATTACGTGAAAGACTAGAAGAATATTATGAAATTGGAGCTAGATTTACTAAGTGGAGAGCAGTTATTAATATTGGTGATAATTTACCCACACAATATGCTATAAATATAAATTCTTATCTTTTGGCACTTTATGCATCCTTAAGTCAAGAAGTAGGATTAGTTCCAATAGTTGAACCTGAGGTATTGATGGATGGTGATCATTCTATAGATAGATGCTCTGAAGTTACTGATATAACTTTGAATAAAGTTTTTCAGCATCTAGATGAGAGTAATGTCTTTTTACCAGGAATAGTGCTCAAGCCAAATATGGTTTTGTCGGGAAAAGATGCTTCTAATAGAGCTGATTCAAGTAAAGTTGCTGATTATACAATTGAAGTTCTTTCAAATAATGTCCCCAGTGAAGTTCCTGGAATAGCTTTTCTTTCAGGAGGACAAGAAGATCAAGAATCNATTGATAATTTGAACTCTATCAATTTGGCTGCCAAATCAAAAAAATCNCCCTGGGAACTNACTTACTCTTATGGAAGAGGGCTTCAAGCAGCTCCTTTAAGAATATGGGATGGTAAAAATGAAAATGTGGTTAAGGCTCAAGATGAATTTGAAAAAAGAGGAATAGCTGCTTCCAAAGCCAGACAAGGAATTTATTGATTATGGATTTNAAAAAATTATTAAATAATGCAGAAAATAACTTAGTCAATCATAGAAGAATACTTCATTCAATTCCAGAGTTAGGATTTGAAGAACATAAAACTTCTAAATATATACAAGATGAGCTTAATAAATTAGGCATCCCNTTTAAGACTAATTATGGAAAAACAGGAGTTGTTGGTGTTATTAAAGGTGGCTTAGGAGAGGGAAGATCCATAATGATCAGAGCTGACATAGATGGACTTCCTCTAACTGAAGAAACAGAATTAGATTTTGCTTCTAAAAATGGTGCAATGCATGCGTGTGGTCATGANGGACATATATCTATACTTTTAGAAACTGCGAGAATATTACAATCCTTAAAAGATTCAATTAAGGGTGAAATAATTTTATGTTTTCAGCCAGCAGAAGAAATTGTTCAAGGAGCATTAGCCATGATTGATGATGGCTTATTTGAAGATTATCATCCAGAGAGAGTACTAGGGCTTCATATTTGGAATCAACTACCATCTGGATTTGTTGGAGTCAATGATTCTGCAGTTTTTGCATCTGCCGACGCATTTTCANTGGAAATAAAAGGNAGAGGAGGNCATGGAGCACTTCCTCATCTAAATNTNGATCCNATTGTAGCTGCATCTNATATAATATCTAATGCTCAAACAATTGTAAGTAGAGAAATTTCTCCTCAAGATCCAGGAGTATTAACTTTTGGAAAAATTGAATCAGGATTTGCCCCAAATATTATTCCAGATTCGGTAAGTATTGAAGGAACAATTAGAGCTTATTCTCAGGATGTAAGAGAGAGGATTTATTCCTCACTTGAAAGAATTAGTAAACTAGGAGCAGAATCTATGAGATCAACAGCCACTACGGAAATTATGTATGGTGCTGGTCCTGTAGTTAATGAACAAGAAGTAGCCTCATGGGTTAGAGATAAAGCTAGAGAAGTTCTTGATCCATCTTTAGTAGGTCCTACAGAACCTGTAAGTGTAGGGGATGATATGGCTGAATTTCTACAGAGAATTCCAGGTGTATATTTTCTTTTAGGCGCAAGCGTCGGAAATAAATATCCTCATCATAATACTAGGTTCGATTTTGACGAAAAAGCTATGATAAATGGCGTTAAAGTTTTCCTATCTTGCACCCTAGATTTCCTAAATAATTAAACTACTGGCGAAGTTCCTCCATCAACATTTACGGCAGTCCCTGTAACGTAACTTGCCTTAGATGATGATAGAAAGCAAATAACATTTCCTACTTCTATAGCTTCACCAACTCTTCCCATTGGAACATTTTTTCCCATCACTTCCCAATGATCTTCTAAAGTATAGTCTGGTTTTTCTTTTTGAATATTTTCAACTCTAGTTCTATGTTGTCCAGATTTTAACAATCCTACACAAACTGTATTAACTCTTATATTTTGAGAAGCATATTCTTTAGACCAAGCTTTAGTCAGAGAAATTCCTGCAGCTCTAGAAAGAGAAGTTGGTTGGCTTCCACCTGCAGTTGCTTTTCCTCCAGGAGTAGTTATATTTATAATACTTCCAGATCCATTAGATTTCATGTCATCTATTACAGCCCTAGCACAAAAAATTGCTCCATATACTTTTAAGCTTAGATCTTCAGTTAATTGTTCATTTGTCATTTCCTCAAGAGGAGAGGCAGATGAAGTTCCGGCGTTATTTACTAGAATATCAATTTTTCCAAATTCGTCTTTTACTTTATTTATAGAGCTTACAACTGAAGATTCTTCTCTTACGTCTGTAGATATTGCTAATACTTTACCCTTAGCATCTCTTTTGATCTCTGTAACAGCGTTATCAAGTTTTTCTTGAGTTCTTGCAAGAATTGCTACATTAGCCCCTTCTTTAGATAATGAGATTGCCGCAGCTAAACCAATACCGTCGCTTCCACCCGTAATTATTGCATTTTTGCCATTTAATCCAAGGTCCATATTTTTGTCCTTTCAGTTATAATTAGTTAATTCTTAAGAATATATATTAATAGGAATTTTCTTTGAAGCCTCTAAAAGTAAATAAAAGAATTATTCTAGGACCAGGTCCATCATCTGCAAACCCAGATGTTTTAAATTCTATGTCAAATCCTATACTTGGATATTTAGATCCAGATTTTTTTAATATACTAGATGATGTGAGAACAGGTCTTAAAGATCTTTATAGAACTAAAGATCATGCATTTGCTTTAAGTGGATCAGGATCTTCAGGAATGGAAGCTGGTCTAACTTGTCTAGCAGAAAGAGGTGANAAGGTTATTATTTGTGCTTATGGATATTTTTGTGAGAGACAAATTCTAATGGCTGAAAGACTTGGTTTAGAAATAATTGCTATTAGAACTGAATGGGGTAAGCAGATGAATCCTTCACTTCTAGAAGATGCACTAAAAGAAAATCCTGATACTAAACTTGTCGTTGCTACACATGCTGAAACAAGTACAGGAGTTTTGCAAAATATAGAAGAGTTAGGAAATATAGTTTCTAAAACTAATGCTTTATTTATGATTGATTGTGTTACATCTATAGCTGGTACAGAAATACTTTTTGATGATTGGAATATTGATTTTAGCTATGCTGGATCACAGAAATGTTTAGCAAGCCCTCCTGGTTTATCGCCTTGTGCTATGTCTGAAAAGGCTTATCAATATATAAAGAATAGAAAGACAAAACCATCATCGTGGTATCTAGATCTATCGCTAGTTAATGATTACTGGGATAAAGACCATATTCCTCAATATACTGTTGCAGTAAGCTCAATTTATGCACTTTATGAATCGCTAAGACTTCTTGAGGAAGAAGGTCTAGAAAACAGATGGAATAGACACAAAGTTAATGCTGAAAAACTACGAAAAGGTTTGACTGAAATTGAACTTAATTTACCCATATCTCCAAACGATAGGTTAGATCAATTAACCGTAGTTACTAAACCTGACCATATTGATGATGTTGAGTTTAGAAANAAACTAATTTATGACTACAATATTGAAATAGGTAGAGGTCTTGGGGACTTTGCTGGAAAAGTATTCAGAATTGGTCTAATGGGTGAGTCCTGTAAATCAGAGTANGTTGATCAAATTTTGGAAGTTTTTCAAAAAGAAATCTAAATAATTTATTNATTAANGTTATCTAAATCTTAGATTATCTTTNCTAAGCTCACTTATATTAGTACAACCCATAAGTTTCATATCTCTCTCTAAAGCAGTTTTATATAATCCTAAAGCTTTCTCAACACCAGCTTGACCAGCTGCTGCAAGTGCATAAAGATATAATCTACCACCAGCAACTGCTTTTGCACCCATAGATAATGCCTTTAGCATATGAGTTGATCTTTGAATTCCACCTTCACAAATTACATCAATTTTATCTCCAACTGCATCCATTATTTCAGCAAGTTGATCGAAGTTAGATCTCTGACCATCAAGTTGTCTTCCTCCATGATTAGAAATAATTATTCCTGTACATCCAATATCGATGGCTCTTTTTGCATCTTCTACTGACATAACACCCTTAAGAGCAAAATGCCCACCCCAATCTGAAGCAAGTTTTTCTGCATCATTCCAATCCATAGACTGATCTAGCATTGTAGAAAAATATTGTCCAATAGAAGTGGATACATTAGATAATTCACTTACACTGTCTTTTAAAAGAGGTAACTCAAATTTTTCTCTAAGTACATAATTCAACCCCCACTTAGGTTTTGACATAAAGCTGTATAAGCTTCCCCAAGTTAATTTTGGAGGAGATGTAAAACCTGTTTTTAGATCTCGTTCTCTATTTCCTGAAGTTATTGTATCTACAGTAAGAGCTATAACATCAAATGATGATTCTTTTACTCTATCTAGTACAGCATCATTTATACCATGGTCTTTATGATAGTAAAATTGAAACATTTTTGGAGTGTTTACTTTACTTAATTCCTCGATAGGCACTGTACCAATTGTNGAAAGACCAAACATTGTTCCATATTTTTCAGCTGCTTTTGCTACAGCCCTTTCTCCTTGATGATGAAATAACCTTTGAAGAGCAGTAGGGGAACAGTAAAAAGGTAAATCTAACTTTTTACCAAAAATAGTTGTCGATAAGTCTATATCTTCAACTCCNCGAAGAACATTTGGAACAAGATCTACGTCTTCATATGAGCTAGTATTTCTTCTGTATGTTGTTTCATCTTCAGCAGCTCCATCGATATAATGAAATATTGGAGATGGAAGGTTTTTTTTAGCTAACTTTCTAAAGTCATGGAAGTTATTGCAATCTTTAAGTTTCATAGTAGATATTTTATTTTTTTACACTAATACTTGATTTTACATTCTTTATTTCAAGTCATCATCTTTTTCTTTGCTTTAATCTTTCATTTCATACATAATTTTAATAAGGATTTATAATGCAAAAATATTCTTTACGGTGTTCTATTTGTGATACCACACAATCTAATAATTCTATTTCTAATATTTTTTGTGATCTAAACTGTAAAGCTTTACTTTATTGTGATGATGTTTCAAAAAACAAGATAAATCCCATTGAATCTATAAAGAATTCTATTAATTCTATTTCATTAGGAGAAGGAAATACTCCTTTAGTTAAGTTGGAAAAGATTGGTGAAAAATTAGGTCTTGATAAATTATTTGCTAAGCTTGAATTTATGTCTCCAACAGGTTCATTTAAGGATAGAGGTAGTGCTTTAGTAATGAATGTTGCAAAAAATGAAAAAGTTAAGGAGTTTGTTGAAGACTCTTCTGGAAATGCCGGAGCATCTCTTTCAGCTTACGCTGCAGCTGCAAATATAAAAGCCCATATTTTTGTTCCAGATTCTGCAGGTAAAGGTAAGCTTGATCAAATATCTATTTTTGGAGCTGAATTACATAAAATATCAGGGCCTAGAGAAAACTCTACTATAGAAGCTAAGAAATTCTCTAAAAAAAATGATATCCCATATATTTCTCATAACCTATCACCNTATTTTTCTGAAGGTATGAAAAGCTTTGCTTATGAAATTTTTAATGAGCTTAAAACAATAGACCATATAATTTTTCCAACAGGAAATGGATCACTACTTTTAGGTACTTGGAGAGGTTACAAAGATATAAGTGAATTTCATAAAAATAAATTTCCTAAATTACACGTAGCTCAATCTAAAAATATTGAACCAATAGTATCTAAATTAAATAACAAAAAATGGCACTTTGATATAGATAAAAAAACTCTTGCTTCTGGAATATCTGTTTCAAATCCTCCAAGGATTGATGAGATAATTCAAGCAGTAAGATTTACTAAAGGTGAAGGAATTTCATCTACTGATGAAGAAGCTCTTATTTGGCATGATATTTTGGCAAAAGAAGAAGGTATTTTTAGTGAAATAACATGTGCTTTTGTATTTCCTGCTCTAGAGAAGCTAATAAAAGATAAAAAAATAAAAAAAGATGAAACAATTCTTTTGCCAATCACAGGATCTGGATTAAAAGAACCTATTTTATAGATTTAAAAGCTTTCTTGAATCCTTCTATTGATCCTTCAAGAACCCAATCGTCTACGCTATAAGATATTCTAAAATATCCGGCAAGCCCAAAACCTCTTCCGGGTACTGTAAGGACTTTAGAATTTTGCAATATTCTTACAAACTTAGCATCATCTTCTATTGGAGATTTAGGGAAAAGATAAAAAGCTCCATCAGGTTTCACACATTCATATCCTATTTGAATTAGCTCATCATATATATAATCTCTTTTTTGCTTATAAATATTTATGTCTACTGATTCTTCCTGAATATCTTCTATAGATTTTTGCATAATAGCTGTTGCATTTACATGCCCTAATGTCCTCAATGAAAATACCAATGCATCATAAAGTACTTGTTTATCTTTATCTTTTGGAGATAAGGCTATGTACCCAATTCTTTCTCCTGCTANTCCTAAATCTTTAGAATGAGATGTAACTACAATAGATCTATCGTGATGTGGAAAAATAAAAGGATATTTTTTATTATCAAATATGATTTTTCTGTATGGTTCATCAGATATAAGATAGATTTCAGTACCTAGCTCTTTTTCTTTTGAAGATAAAATTTCACCAATTTTCTCTATAATTTCNATTGGATANAAAACNCCNGTTGGATTATTTGGTGAATTTATTATNATCCCTTTAGTATTCTTTGTAATTTTTTTACTTAAATCACTNAAGTCAGGAAAGAANTTTTCATCAGTTTTTGCAATTACTGGAATTCCATTATGATTTTTTATATANAATAAATATTCAACNAAGAAAGGACTAAANACTATAATTTCATCATTAGGATTTAATATAGATTTTAGAATTGCATTTACTCCACCTGCTGCACCTGTAGTTATAATAAGCTCTTCAGAAGTTATAGGAAAATTAGATTCTTTTGCTAAGGAATTAGCAACTTTTTCTCTTGTAGATTGAAATCCCTGATTTGGCATATATCTATGAAGCCCTTTTTCATCTGAATTAGAGAGTTCAATTAATTTTTTCTTGAATTTTTCAGGAGGCTCTAGCAATGGATTCCCTAGAGATAAATCAAAGATATTTTTTTCACCAAATTCCTTCTTTAATTGGATTCCTTCCTCAAACATTTTTCTTATCCAGCTAGATTGTTCTAGCACATCAAGAATTGCTTTAGATATACTCATTTTTTTCTTTCCACTGGTTTATCTTTTATAACTAAAGTTTCAAAAAATATATCATACCATGCTCTATTTTTTTCATCTTTAATTATCCATAGAATACCAATTAGTAGAGGAATAGAGGAGAAAATCTTTCCTCCAATTTCTCTTGCAAATGCTGCTCCAATTCCTATCTTATTTCCTTCTGGATTAACAACTGATATTCTAAGCGCCCATTTCCCAATAGTTTTACCATACAAACCTGTTGGTATTACTAGATAAGAGAAACATACAATTATTATTATGTAATCAAAAATTCCTGTGCCCACAGAAAAAATATTTCTTCCTATAATATTAAATCCAAAATATAAAAGTAGAACATAAAATAGATCTACGACAAACGCCATAAATCTTCTTCCTACTGATGCAATATCAAGTTCTTTTTTCATTTCTAAAATTCTTCTAGTCTTTTTATGGTATATAAATTTTGAAATTTCGAATATATTATTTACTTAATTATTTGTGTATCGGAGGGAAAAATTGTCTAGATTAAATAATAAAGTAGCAATAGTCACAGGTGCAGGTTCAGGTATAGGTTTAGCAACAACTAAGATTTTTCTTGAAAATGGATGTAAAGTTGTTTGTTCAGATAACAATGAAAAATCTTTAGAGAAAATAAACAAAGATTTATCAAACTATAAAGATGATTTTCTAACTCTTAAGACAGATGTTTCCAAAAAATCAGAATGTAAGGATACTGCAAAATTTGTCGTTGATAATTTTGGAAAAATAGACATTTTGGTAAACAGTGCAGGGGTTAGCCAAAGACAAGCTCCTGATCAGAGTTGGGATTATGAGAAAAAATGGGATTTTGTGATGGATATCAATCTTAAAGGATCAATGATGATGTCTTATGAAAGTGTAATTTACATGAAAGAAAATAAAGCAGGATCAATTATCAATTTAGCATCAATAATTGGAATGGTTGGATATAATGATGTTTTGGGATTATCTGATGGATTTAATCCTTACCCACATTCAAAAGGTGGAGTAGTTCAATTATCTAGAGATATGGGTGTAAATCTTGCTAAATTTAATATTAGAGTAAATGCGATATGTCCTGGTTATGCATATACAAATCTTACGACAGCCTTAACTGAAGACGAGGAAATGGAAAAGAAATTAATAGACCTTCATCCACTAGGAAGATTAGCTACTGGAGAAGATGTTGCTCATGCAGCATTATTCCTAGCTAGCGATGAATCTTCCTTTATTACAGGAGCATTATTGCCAGTTGATGGTGGATATACAGCTAAATAAAAGGAGAAAAAATGCTAATCAAATTGGATACATTAAGAGAACGACTTCATGGAGTAGTTTTAAATAAAGGTGAACAAGGACACAATATTGAAGGATTACAGAAAGAGCTTGATAGTTTATCCGATAGCTATGATGAGTTTGTAAATTTTTCTAAAAAATTATCGAACTTAAAAATTAGATCAGATTGGAATTATGTAGAACCAAATTCCATTAATGATATTTTGAATGAAATGGATCCATCTAGACCAAAAGGTCAAATTAAAGAAATTGATTTAGAAGATAGTTCAAAAAGAGTAGAAGCAGCTTTTCTTGCATCCTTNTGTGGCTGTATGTTAGGTAAGCCACTTGAAGCTATGTTTACTGGTCATGAAATAAGAAAAGCTCTTGAAGAAATTGGTGAATGGCCAATGTCTGANTATATATCTAAAGATATTGAAAATGTACTTCCAAGAGTTCATCGATCTTTTNCTGAGACAGCAAGAGAGTATATCAAGTATGTAGCTCCTGATGATGATATAAATTACACAATTATGGGAATGTTGATTTTAGAAAAATTTGGTTCAGATTTTACTCATGAAAACATGAAAGAACTATGGATTCATCATTTACCAATTAGTACAACATTTGGTCCTGAAAATACGAAATTATTAAAGTCAGGAATGGATCTAAAAATTGACGGAATGGATAGATCTACTTTTCTTGAAAAAGGGGGTAATGGCCCAAGAAATATTTTACCTACAGATGATAATACTGAGGATTTTATAGATGTTTTCAACGACATATTAAATCCTGGAGACGAACTATGTGGTGCTGCAATACGAGCTGATGCTTATGGATATGCTTATCCTGGTAATCCTGCAATTGCTTCAGAACTTGCATGGAGAGATGCTAGTTTTACACATAGCCGAACAGGAGTTTATGGAACTATGTTCATAGCAGCTGCTATTTCATGTGCTCAAATCATGGAAGATAGGGATGAAATAATTGAAACTGCACTTAAGTTTGTNCCTCAAAAAAGTAGATTTTATGAAAGAGTTTCAGTTTGTTTTGAAGATGTTAAGAATTCTAAAACCTGGGAAGAAGCATACGATAAAATAAGTGATAAATATGGAGAATATGGTCACTGCAGAATTTATCAAGAAATAGGAATGTTAATTAATACATTAAAATTTGCTGAAAATGTTGGTCATGGGATATGTATTCAGGTTAGTCAGGGTGCAGATACCGATAGCTTTGGGGCTAGTTCAGGCTCATTACTTGGTGCATACTTTGGTCCAGGTTTTCTTGATGAAAGTTGGATTACACCCTTCAATGATGATATTCATACCGGCTTAGCTTGGTTTTTTGAAAGATCAGTNTCAAAATTAGCCAAAAGAATTTCAAAATTACCAGAAATTCTTAATAGTTAGTTATTATAGAACCTGTTTCATCACAAATTGAGTAGTTCTATTATTAAGTTATTTTTTGGCATGCCCGGGAGGATTCGAACCCCCGACCTATTGGGTAGAAACCAATTGCTCTATCCAGCTGAGCTACGGGCACACAAATACATATACTATTATAAAGTTGATTTTTACTTATTGGCAATGCTTATTTTGACGGCACATGCTTTATACTCTGGAGTTTCAGTAATAAAATCTACTGCATCTGAAGTTAAATCGTTAGTTCTAGTTTTGTCTGGAAAAGCAAAGCTCATAAAAATTGCACCTTCTGGTGATTTATCTGTAATCTTAGCTTTTGCAGTTACTGAACCTCTTCTAGATTCAACTTTTATAATATCCTTTTCTTTAATGGATAGATTTTTAGCATCGAAAGGATTTATTTCAACTAACTCTTCAGAAATAATTTCATCAAATCCCTTTGCTTTACCAGTTTGAGTTCCAGTATGATAAGTTGATCTTCTTCGTCCTGTAGATAATACAAAAGGAAATTCTTCATTTGTTGGTTCCGCTGGTTCAATGTGGTCAACTGGGCTAAAAATACCAGTTTCTCCTGATTCCATCTGATTTTTATGTAAATATCTAGTTCCTGGATGATCTTCATCAGGGCAAGGCCATTGTATTCCACCTAAAGCCTCTATTCTGTCGTAGTTTATTCCACTGAATAGGGGACTAGTGCTGGCCATTTCTTTCCATATTTCAGAAGGTTCAGTTATTTTATGTTTCTTTCCCATCGCTTCATAGAAACCTAAAATAATATCAACATCCGTCTTTGCATTTCCAGGAGTGCTCACTGCAGGCCTTACTCTTTGAACTCTTCTTTCAGTATTTACAAATGTGCCATTTGCTTCAGCAAATGATGAGGCAGGTAGCACAAGATCAGCCATTTTAGCTGTTTGTGTCATAAAAATATCTTGAACGACGAAAAAATCTAAATTTTCTAAAGCATGAATTGCATGGTTTGCATTAGGATCAGAAACAATAGTATTTTCACCCATTACAAATAGAAATTTTACATCTCCTGAATTCATTTTATCCATCGCCGTAATTTTAGTCATACCTCTTTTTCTAGGTAATTCAGCGTCCCAAATTTTCTCAAATTTTTCTACCATCCCTGGTGCTTCAACTTTTTGATATCCAGGGAAATCTGTTGGAAGAGAACCAGAGTCACTCACACCCTGCACGTTATTTTGTCCTCTCAGTGGATTTACTCCAGCATTTTCTCTCCCAAAATTTCCACAGATCATTGCCAAATTAGCTAAACTTTGAACATTATATGATCCACAAGAATGCTCAGTTATGCCAACTGTGTAACAGATAGCTGATTTTGGAGAAGCTTTAGCATATTCTTTGGCTGTATAAATTATGTCTTCAGGATCTATTCCACAAATCTTTGCAGAATACTCAGGAGTATACATAGTAAGATGATCTTTGATTTCTTCGAAATTTCTAGTTCTTGTAGCTACATATTCTTTATCGTATAAATCATTTTGAATAATGTAGTTTGCTACTGCATTATAGAAAGGAATATCAGTACCTATTCTGATCTGTATATATTTNTCAGCCCATTTTGTAAGTTCAATTTTTCTTGGNTCAACAACTATAAGTTTAGCCCCATTCTTAACGGCCTTTTTCATTCTTAAAGAAATAACTGGATGAGTTTCTGTAGTATTTGAACCTGTAACTAATAATAGTTTAGATCCTGCTAATTCTTCAATCGAATTAGTCATAGCACCTCTGCCAACCATGACCGCCATCCCAGCGACCGTAGGAGCGTGTCAGGTACGTGAGCAATTATCAATATTATTAGTACCTACAACAGTTCTAGCAAATTTTTGTAATAAATAATTTGCTTCCGTTACAACTCTAGCTGANGCCCACCATACGGTTGAGTCTGGACCATGATTATCTATGGAACTATTTAGTTTTTGACTAAAAACTTCATAAGCTTTTTCCCATGAAACTTTTTCAAACTCGCCTTTATTATTTTTTAANAGAGGATCAGTAAGCCTTTCCTTAGANTTAACAAAATCCCATGATGCAAACTGTCCTTTTACACATAGTGAACCCAGACTNGGAGCATCAAAGTCNGGAGTTGATCCAAGGATTTTTTCTCCATTACTTATTAATTCAATACCACAACCGACTCCACAATATGGGCAAATAGTTTTAGTTTTAGTTTCTGGTTTGCTTACACTCTTTTCTATTTTTTTATTAGATAATGCTCCAGTAGGACATGTGTTGATACATTGGCCACAAAAAGTACAATTAGATTCCATTAATTTATTATCAAAAAAAGAGAATATCTTTGATTCTTGTCCTCTTCCATCTACAGTAATTGCTGATGCTTGTTCCCAATCATTACAAATATTAGTACATCTNTAACATGCTATACATTTTTCATAATCTCTCTGNATAAATGGATTNGGGTCGTTAGCAACTTCNCTNTTAAGTAATTTNGGGAAGAAATCTGTAGGTTTATATTCTTTAACTGCTTCAGCAAATTCATTGTTTGTAAGTTCTGTTTGTTTCATACTTTCTTCATCCCAACGTATTTCCGATAAAGAAAGCTCTAACATTGTTTTTCTATATTCAATCAATGAATCAGAATGAGTAAATACTTCTAACCCATCTTCTGCNAGATAAGTACACGACGCGACATATTCTAATTTCTCTCCTTTTTTAATTTCTACTAGACACATTCGACAAGTTCCCTGAGGGCCTATTCTTTCGTCGTAACAGAGTGTAGGTACAGACTTATTAGATTTATTTATTGCTGCCAAAATTCTATCACCGTCGCTCACGGTAATAAATTCATCGTTTATCTTTAAGGTTATAAACTTAGTTTCAATCATAATCTTTTACTTTGTTTCATTTTATAAAATTTGTATAGAAAATAAAACAACATACATAATAATAAAATTATAAGTATAGGTATGCCATAACCTCCTACATAATTTCTTATCTCTGAATAGTTCTCTCCAAGATTATTTCCAATATACACATAAGTAAAAAGAGTTGGAAAAGTTGCGATAAATGTAAAGATNGTAAATTTATATAAGTTAAGATTATATATTCCAGCAATAATTGAAGTTATAGATTTAGGAATTAATGGAATTAAGCGTGTAAAGAATATGAAATAAAATTGGTTTTGCTTTAAAAGCTTTTCTTGTTTTCTTAAATCTTCTTCAGTTATAAATATATATTTTCCATATTTTATTATAAATTTTCTTCCCAGGGCTTTAGCNAAATAAAATTCAATGANACATCCAATCGTAGATCCTANAGTTGCAATTAAAGAAAGCAATAGTACTTCTCCAAAATTATCAACAAGAATCCATCCAGCCAATGGAAGAATGATTTCCGCTGGTATCGGTAGGGCAGTGGGGTCTAGTATCATTAATATAAATACACCAAAATAATCTATTGTCTCTAAAACTTTAGTTATCCACTCAATTATTGAATTTTCTAAACTTGGGTTGCCCATNTAAGCTTTCATTTTTACAGAATCTATAAAAAGTATACAAAACTTAATTGAACCCCCTAAAATCAAAAAAAGTTCAAATCACATTGATTTAATATAATTTTTATTTTTATTTNAAAAAAAACTTTATTTTTTGTAATTTTATGTAATTAACT
>NHDX01000021.1 GCA_002171675.1 Chloroflexi bacterium TMED70
ATGTACATTCATCCAAGCTTAGAAGAGCTTAGGGACTTCTGGAGTGTTAACAAGAAGAACCTAGACAGAATGCAAGCAGAAGCTCCAGAGATGTATGCGGAAGTGCTTGAGAAATTTAAAACACAGGCTGAAGAGCTTGGCAAATTGGAGGAAGCTAACAATGGCTAGAGTAAACAGTGAATATTTCGGTATTTTTGACAACACAGATGCAGGGGGCAACAAGCCAACCGCTTCTGGCAAACTCATTGTTGATGCAGATCTTCTGCAAGCAATCATAGACGTTGCCCACTCTCAAACCGAGAAAGGAAGTAAGGTTCAAGTGGAGCTAGGGCTAGGTTTTTGGGAGAAGACAGGACAAAACTCTCAAAAAGACTACTTGTGGGGAAGGGCTTCTGTTTTGGTAAAGGATGATAGCTATCAGGACTTAAAACAACAGAAGAATTTTAGTGCAACTAAAAGTAGCGACATACCGTTTTGAANCTAAAGTTAGTAACCACCGACANCAANAAAGCTACTGCCCTGCTGGGACTTTGTTTCCCAAGCAGGGTGGACGATATTAATTCTTTCAAAGATCTTGAAAGTATTACCCTCACCGCAGAGAAAACGCCTGTAGGAAGAACTAGACCGCAAGAGAATTATTACAGACAATGGTGTAACAAGTTTGGTGATTGGTGCGGTCTTACGCCAGACGAAATGCATGAGGAGCTTCTTTGTCAAACCTTTGGAACTGAAGAGGTTGAGACAAAGTTTGGAGTCAAGCGCAGACCTGCCAAGCGATCAGGGCAGGTTAAGAAGGAAGAATACTCTCTTCTCATTGAACAGTTAATCATAACAGCGGCCCAGATGGGATTCGCTGTTCCACCATCGGAGTCTGAATGAAATACATAATATTCATATTTTTTATAATTGCATCTCAAGCAAAAGCTGAGTGCTTCCCTGTTACTGAAGTGTTAAAGGTTGTGGATGGTGACACTGTTGATGTCCAGATTCGGGTCAAGCCTTTGGACTTAGACCTGTTGTCAAACATGAGAATCAGGATGGAAGGCATCAACGCTTGGGAAAGCAGGACTAGCAACCTTGAAGAAAAAGCCCTTGGACTTGCCGCTAAACAAAGATTATCTGAATTGGTACTTGCACCAATAACAGTATGTTTGTCTGGCAAAGGNAAGTTTGGAAGGTGGTTGGGGACATTGTTTGATGGCGAGATAAACATCAACGAGCAACTTGTCGAAGAAGGTCACGCCCAATGGTATGACGGAGGCAAAAGGAAGAAGTTCGGTGAATAGGCTAGAGGAGATGCGCGAACAGGTCACTGCCTACCACAAGAAACATCCTGAAGTGTGGACAATGTTTGANGACTTCNCCTTNCAAATGATNGAAAGAGGGTACAGAAACTACTCNGTNAANGCTATTTTCGAGCGAATCAGATGGGAAAAAGATGCTGGTGGNGATGGGATTACNCAGTTCAAGATTGGTAACAACTACCGTGCTTTTTACGCAAGAAGATTTATGCGAAAGTATCCTGAACATGAAGGGTTTTTCAGAACAAGGGAGCAGACCAGCGAACACAGAGATGCTACTAACTTGTCAGAGATAGGGCCACAGGATGTCGAATTGCTGATAACGCAGTAATTGGGGAAAAAATGACGAATAAAGTTTTTATCATAGCGGATCAAGATGATGTTGATGATTTCAAGCAACGTCTTGACCTGATCTACACTGAGCTTTCTGAGTTGAACGAAATGATTCGGGAAACAAGAAAAGAAATAGATACCAGTTACGAAGGAGAAGAATGATGAGTTTTTTTAAATGGTTGGGTAGTTTTTTTGGTGACACCGACTTTGCTCGAAAAACAGCGGAGACAGTAGAAAAGGTCAGAGTTAGGGCGAGAGATGCGAAAGGACGTTTTATTGCTGATGACCCAAAAACAAAAGAAAATGAAGCTTACACTTCTGAAGACAGAAGCGATTATGTGGGGCGAGATTGATTAAGCTCTATATCTTCACCTTCACTCTCTACAGTTTGGTAGGGACTTTTGACAACATTCCAGAATGTGCTGAGGCGGCAAGCAGAATTTATGAAGACTACCGATATGANAGCAACATTAGATTCACCCTGTACTGTGTAGATGAAGAACGCGATCCGCAAATCAGCGAGAGGAGAGTTGTGCAGTTTGATGATTTACCCTTACTGCAACGGAAACACTGAGACAACCGTACTTTGTCATTTAGGTAGCATGAAGAAGGGCATGGCTTTGAAGTCAGAGGATTACTTCGCAGTCTATGCCTGTAGCAGTTGCCATGATGTCATTGACGGACGCATGAAGACAGACCTATCAAAAGAAGAGATATTGAAGTGTCAGATGCGTGGGCTAGAAAGAACGTGGAGCAAGCTAATAGAAAAAGGATTGGTGCAAATAAATGAGTGATATTAAGTGTTCTAACACAGTCTGTGACAACAAACGCCCTGTTACGCGAGATCCCAGAAAACAATGGTGCGATACATGTTACCCAAAAAGGGTAGATCGTCAGCAAAGACGAGATCGAGAAATCAGATGGGAGCAAGAGTTTTTTAATAAACACTGGAAAGTAGCTGAATGAGCGGAGGTGCTGTAGAGCAAGACCTGTTTCCAGCAGATGTCTTTGGCGGTGCAACTCCGACCTCTCCGCTCCAATTTAAAATTATTTCAATTACAAAGTCCCAAGCTTCAGAAATATACAGTCGCTATCACTATCTTTCAGACAAAGGATTTTTGCATCAGTTTAGTTTTGGCGCACTGTTTGATGGGATTTTGTGGGGAGCGATTACATACGCAATTCCAAACCCACGAAACATAAAAGGACTTTATGACAAGGACGAACAAGCTGGAGTGTTAGAAATAAGCCGATTGGCTTTTGCTCCAAACTCACCTAAAAACTCTTGTTCACGAATGATAGGTATTTCTACTAAACTTTTAAAACAACGATATCCCTTACGCATCCTTATAAGTTACGCTGACACCGCACAAAATCACATAGGGACAATATACAAGGCAAGCGGATTCAAATATCACGGCCTAACAGCAAAAAAAACCGATTTTGTTGATTTGGATGGGAATCTAGTAGGAAAAATTAAAGGAGCAAAGTATTCTGAAATGGATGGGTATTGGGTAGAAAGAAGCCAAAAACACCTTTTTAGCAAAACTTTTTAAGTCAATAGTAAATTTAGGGTAGTACGCGAACTCCCCCAAAATAATCACTAATATTTACTCGTCAATAATAATTACATTTTACCCGGTTATCCGCNACATCCGCGACAAACGCTACATTACTACTGACCTGTCAATAACAAATAGCAGACATACTATATTTAGTATTTTTTACTAATTTTCGGGTAATTTTACCCATATATTGGTAAGACTACCTATTTCTAGGTTTTCTAGTGGCTGGCTTTTTCTTCTTGTAGTTTCTGCTACGGTTTTTGCTCTTACTTTCTATACGCACACCGTCTTTGTTCTTGCCACCTTTACTTAGGGCTTTCTTGTGGGAAACGTCTTTGCCTTCTCTTTTGTCGGCTTTTCCGTTTTTGTTCTTGTCCACGCCTGTCTTATCAATCTTACGCCTCGCTCTTTGGCGTTCCATACGATCAGCATGTTCACCTCTTTCTTTTTGCTGTTTGTATTCTTTCTTGTAAGGTCGTGGCTTATTCTTGTACGGCATTACTCACCTATGGTTCCTGTAAGCTGGAATGCTGAAAAAGCAGGCAAGTTTGCATATTTCTTCAACTCTGGAATGTCGCTAACGTAGTAATTCATTTCATCTTGTATGTCTTGAATCATTTTTTCTTTTTCTTCTGGGCTAAAGTTTGATTTCTCTACCTCTGTTCTTTGCCTTCTTAGCTCTCCTAGCCTCCTGCTAATCACATTGACTTCATCTTTAATGTCTAACAAATGGCCTTGGCTTCTGAACATTGCTTCTAATTCTTCATATCTTCCGTCTTCTTCTAAGTCTTTTACTGAGCCTGCGAATTGTTGCACCGCAGTTCTAAGCCTATAGAAATCTTGCTGATCTCCGCTTGAAAACTTATTTAGCAAGAATCTTTTAACAATCGGATAATCTGACATAGCCATAGAAGGTGCGGCAGAGGTAGGATCTCCTGTAACTTTAGGATTTTTAAGAACAAATTGATCTACCGAGTCAATAATATAGCTCCCGATTGTTCCAGTGTATCCGTACAAAACGTGGTCTACTTTGATAGGGCTTATATTTAACGCTTTACCAATAGCCTTTGATATCTCGGTGTTTGATTCCCTTGAAAGCAACCCTGCAATAGCATTATTTGACGTATAAACAGGGACAACTGGCCCTCCTGTAAAGAAGTTATAGTTCAAAGATGCCTCTGCAATTGGGGCAAACAACTGCATACCAAACGGATTTATTTCTAACGTGCTAACAACACCTCTAGTTACGCTTTCTGTAAGCTCTCTTTTGGAGGTCTGGCCTGTTTTTCCAAACACTTCAGCAACAGGGTAGGTATCAAATATTCTTTCTGGGATAGTTTTAAATATCAAACCCACTTCAAACGGTACAGGTATTCTGATTGGAACCCCTGTTCCTGTTGGTATTAGCCAGTTAAGATCTCTTTGTTCATCAGTGGCTTTCTTGTATTCTTCGTCATCAGAAGTCAAGAGCCAGTACATCAAGGTGCTTGCCGTAATCAAAGAGCCTCTAGTCAATGCAGTCCTGACCGCTTCTCCTCTAGTAAGCCCTCTTTGTGCTGGGTTGTAGCCCATGAAGCCTCTGTAAAGCACATCCAAACCTTGGAATCTTGCATTTAAAAAGGGTATAGCCGTGGTAAGGAATCGAAATACAGGGGATCTTCCTCTTCTTGAAAAGTTAATTACTTCTAAGGCTTGAAATGCCGCTTCTGCTTCATTTCCAGTTCTGGCAAGGACATCGTTGTATACAGCCTTTCTTGTTGCCGCATCAGAGATAGTGGTTCCCTGACCGAGTGTGTTCCATATTGCTTTGAATGGCTTGAGGACAAAGCTTTCGCTTGATCCATTTATGTTAATTCCTCGCTTTCTGGAATGTTCGGCAAAGGCTTTTACCATATCGTCTGGGTCATTTGAGAAGTCATAACCTCCNACAACACCAAANCTTTCAAGCTNNTCTATGTNTGNNCCTANGTTNGCAACGGTNTCNANNACTGGAGTAAANTCTGCACCAGANGTNACGTAAGCAGACAAGGTGTCCCTCATCATGTTCGCNAGCATAAAGCCAGGATCTCTAGTCACTAGCTCTCTTAGGAATCTGCTAGGAATACCAAAGGCTTCGGTAATTATACCGCCAGTGTCTCCTACTGTTTGCATCGATTCATACAGCAACGGATCTGCTATAACATAAGACTGATCTACGCCATTAACTTTGAAGTCCACTACAAAATTTTGTGTTTTGTTTTTCTTCTGGGCAGGAGTCGCTTTGGTAGCTACCCCTACTTTAATCATATCTCTGACAATCCTCTGCTGTGCCACGTTTTTCATACCAGCATCTATTGCCATTGACAGGTTACGAGTAATCGCATCCAGCATTGGCACGTTGATTGACTTNTCGCTACCTCTGATGGGGGTAAGCTTAATTGCGGTAGTCATGTTCTGCTTAAACATCACAGGAACATTGCTCCCTAAATTAACAATTTCCCCCTCTTTTGCCTCGGCTTGTCTGTAAAAAGGGATATAATCTGAAAGCTCTAGCCATTCTTGAGCTTTTGTATCGTCAATAACTCCTGTGCTTTTTAGGAATTTAACTGTTTGTCCGTTGTAAGCCTGCCAGACATCGTACCACTCACGAACAATCGAGTTGCCTTCTGCGTTTGTGTACTTATCTATTTCTGCTTCAAGACTTTCCAAATCCCCTTCTTTGACAGGAGAGTCTATTCCTCTTTCTTTTAAGCTCTTTGCTCTTCTAGCAATTGCATAGCTTTGCGCTAGATCTTCTAGCGACACGTTATACTGGTTGTCATACAAAGGAGCCATGACATCTATCAAGCCACTGTATTTTTTGCCATTGTGGAAGAAGTCCACGACTCTGGTTATTCCGTTTTCGTAGCTGACCGCGCCTGATTTCAGAGCAGAGGCAGTTATTCCCATTGACCTGTCAGCAAAATAAGCGGATGCAATTGCGCTTGTATCTGCAAGATTATCTTTGAATATTGGATCTCTTGAATATTCCTCAAGCCTTGCGTATTTATTAATTGCCGCCTGTTTGAACCTAGTCAGCATGTAACCTATTGTGCCTTGATCCGTATTTTCTAAATAGGTCTGGCCTGGAGTCTTTCTTGGCGCAGGCTGTTTAACAATTCGGTCTACAACCTGACCTGCTTCATCTGACATGTCAGGACGTTTNCTTCTTGAGAACATGTCAGTAAGATTCGGATCTGGGTCTAAAGCTTGATCTGGATTTTGTGCTATGTACTGTGATTCGGGGTCAGCTTTGTTGCTGAATCTTGGAATAACCGAGCCGCCTTTTTCTGCATCCTCGGTGTTTTTCTTAACGACTTGCTCTATCTTGCTTTCTTGTCTAGCGACTTTTTGAGTAAGAGGTCTGCGACTAGCAAGAGACTCTTTGTCAGCAATGTTGACGAAAAACCCTTCTTCGCCAACACTGCCTAAGTCTTCTATTGTTGGTNTTTCTTTGTTTTTTGGCTCGAACCCGAATCTTTCGACTGCTTTCGTGTAGTGGTTCCAGAACGGTTTGTAAAGTGTATCTTCGATCCTCCTGTATAAATCGAATCGTTGGGCGGCCACTCCCCCACTCCCATACTTTCTAATATTTTCCTTGTATCCTCCCGAATCATGATATTCTCCTTCTTGGTGAAAAATATTTACGTCAAACTCCATAGACGATGGTAGTTTTTCTTTCATGCTTGCCACAAAATCTGGGAGCATTAACTTTTCATCATAGTCTATGCTGTCATCATACACCCTTTCATCCATGAATGTAAGAGTATTTGAATTATCGACTGTAAAATTAATGCCATCTGCTCTATTTTCTGGATTCAGTGTATTAGCAATCATTTGTAATTCTTCTATTTCAAAATTGCTTCTGTCTTTTTTCTTTACACCAATTCCAACTTGAGAACCAGAACCAAACCTAGGGACTGTGGTAATAGCGGCATCTTGCAACAACGCATCTCCTAACACGTTAGCGGCAAGGTTTGCTTGTTCTATGGAGCCGCCAAGAAGCTTAATCTGCATATTAGGCTCAAGACCTTCAAATGTACCAAACGCAATCTCTACTTCATGAGGAATTCCCAAATCTTTAAGAAAAGGTATTTGTCCTGTTTCGTCAGTTATAATGTCCATAGCCTCTGAGTTAAAATCAATTAACTCTTGCGTTTCTACAGTATTTGGAAATCCGTATCCTCTTTCATTTCCTGGTTTTGAAGAAACCAAAGCTCTTGGGGCTTTAGCTCTAGCTAATTCAAAAAGCTGTTCGTTTTGCNAAATGTTTGANAAACCAACAGACTTTGTTTTTATTTTGTTAGCGGCTTTTATTGGGTTTTTAAGAGAATCTGTAAGTCCTTCGTTTTTGTTAAACACTCCTTCTTTTACTAACTCGTTTATTCTATTTATTTCTCTAAAAGATTTTGCTTTAGCGGCATCCCAAGTGCCTGCACCATCTTTTTGTTCTCCTTTTTGTGGGCTTAAATTTTGTTTAGCATGAAACCACAATGCGGCTTGCATTTGATTAGGAGATACATCAAATTCTTGAGCTAACTTGCTCGTAAGAAATTGTGCATAGCGATAAGCGTTATCTGTTGGTATTTTTGAATCGTCAACAACTGCATTAGTATCTGGATCAAGTTTTTTTCTTTTAAAACCAAAAACTCTAGCCATGTGAACATCTTGAACGCTAAATGGATTAAAAATATTGTTAGCTCTATCTTCAATCATTTGCATATATGTGGATGTTTTAAGGCCAGCTTCCGCAAACCCTTCGTTATACAGTCTAGTTATTCTGTTAATTTGATCGTTGGTAACCTTTAATCCTTGACCGCCAGGTCTTTTACCAACTTTTAACTGCTGTACAAACTTCCCTCTTTCTTTTACAGGGTCATATTGCCTTGCTACAGCCATGATGTGCAGAGTATCAGCTAAATTTTGTTCTGCTGAGTTTTGCTGAGACGTTATACCAAATACAACGGATGCCTCTGGCATATTAGCAGGGCCAACAATGTCTCTCATACCTTTGCCAAAGTCATCGTACCACAAAAGCTCATTGCTTCTTTTTAACCCAGATCTAGCCATTTTTCTAAGTTCAGCCATNGGNGTGGGCTTTACGTCTTTGTCTAATGTATTNTTTTTCTTTNTTCCGCTCTCTGTTTTTATAGTTCTAGGTACAGGTGCGCCTAACATTTTTTTTAATTGTTCTGATGTTGGAGCGTCAGATCTTTGAAATAAATTAAGTAAACCTTGTTCTACATCTCCAATAGGAAGAATCGGAGCATCTTCTGCTTCGTCTGGTATTCTAGTTTTTATTACCCTTCCATCAGGAAGAACAGAAAAATCTTTTTCTGTTATTTTTCTTCTAGACTCTCTTTCATCTAGATCTTCTGTAAAATCCTGTTCTCTTTCTTCTTGATTTATCTGTTGTGGGCTTCCAAAGTCTTCTTGCCTAGGGCCAGTTTCTGCCTGTTGCTCTAGATTTTTTAATGTTCTTATTTGNCCTCTTTCTCTTTTACCTACCTTCCCTGCTTCTATGTTTCTAACAAGAGATTCAAAACTGGTAAATCCTTGGCCTTTTATAAAATTGTTNAGCTTGGGGAAAAAATCAATAATTCTTTGGATCAANCTTCTAGGCTTGCCTGTTACTATAGAAGAATCTGCCCTAGCATCCCTTGTCATCTCTGCGACTGCTTCTTCTACCCTGACAGACTCTGATTTGTCAGAATAGTTTTCATTCGCCCACGACATGTAGCTTTGAGATGTTCCTTTCTTGTTTCTTTTATTAACTGTTTTTGTAAGCAAATTCCATTCAGCATCAGTNAATANGTCTAACGCCCTCATNGCATGTAATTGCTCATGCTTGAGTATGCCAACAGCCTGATCTCTTTGCTGGTCAATAGTACCGTCTTTTGATAAAGAGTCAGCCGCAAGGAATATCTGGCCTGTTGCGTTTGAATAAACGCCTTCGTTTACAAAACCGTCTGGGGTAGCGGCAACATCTTCTACAACTACGTTGCCTTGACCGCCAAACAGCCTTACGTCTTGATCTTCTGGTCTTCTTGGTCTAATACCAAAAACAACCTGTCCATCTTTGTTTAAAAGGGTATTGTTTAGCCCATGAAGTATGTTTGCTTTAACATCTGATAAACCTGCGCCAGCCATCTCTTTGTCTAGTGTTTCTTGAAGATCAGCTAATTCTTGTGGTGTNTCAGGATCGACAGGCGCAGAAACTCCACTCATGCCACCAAACAAACCACTTCTCCTAGCCTCCTCGGCTTGACCAGCAGACACTTGCTCTCTTAGATCTTCTTTTCTTATTTCAGTGATTTCTCTTAATTCTTTCTCTCTTTTAAGGTCGCCCTTAGATCTAGCTCTACCAGCGGCAGACGAAACAGCAAGGTCGGCAAATGCACCCACTGCACCGCCCACTGTAAAATCGTCCATAAGAGAATCATTGAACGGCAAGTCCTCGTTATATACGCCTCGCTCTACTGCATCCTGCAATATAGAAGCGGCAACTTCCTGAACACCTTCTACACCGCCTGTAACCAGTGCGCTTTTTACTTTATTAGCTATGCCTTTCTTAAATCCAGGCTCTGCCGACTTGGTTATTTTGCTTAACACCCTTGAAACTGGGGCGAGTTCAGACAACCCAACAATACTGCCTCCTAAAATAGCGGCATCTTCTTGGGCTGAAGTTACATCTATTCCTTCNTCTCTTGCCCTGTCAATTCTTTGAGCTTGCTCGCCTGCTCCTACTCCTGACGCTTGCAGAGTAGTGGCTCCCAGGGCGGCACGAGGTGCGCCAAGAAGTTTTAAAGCACCGCCAGGAACAATAAACGAACCAAAGGAACCCAAGCCTTCTCCAAACTTGGTCATAAATTGATCTCGGTATTCTATGTCACCACCGAGTTTTTCTTGCAAAGAACGGTTTGCATCTCTTGATAGCCTGACAAGCTCGTTGTCTTCGCCACTATCAATAAGATCTTCTGCCCCTAGAAAATTAGTTAGGGCATCTGCTTGTTCTGCTAAACCTTCTCCAAGGGTTGCGAATGATCCTAAAAACCCCCTAGCAACTCCTTTACCTGTTTCAAGTGCTTGACCCGATAGCGTTCTTTGCCCTTCAAATGGATCTTCACCTAGCTCGTAAAGTTGAGTAATAACATCTTCTCTGAGAATTGATTTTTCTTCTGGGCTAAGAAGCCCTTGTTGTAGCAACGATGCTCTGCGTTCTAAGTCAGCTAAACTCACGTTGACGAACCTAAATAACCTAACATTGAATTAAGCGTGTTTACTTTTGCGTCCCTGTCAGTAGGATCTGGAGGGATAGCTCTTGAAGTAGCAAGAGGATCTCCTCCTGCATAAGCTGATGATCCTTCGCGAGTAGCAACTCGATCTGCTAGAATTCTTATCAATTCACCTTCTGCTTTTGCTAAATCATCACCAGCAGGATCTCTACCATATATTTGCTTGAAAAGTAATTGTCTTGCGTTGAGCTTCAATCCTTTATATTCTTTTCTAGCAGTTTCAAGAACATCCTGATACGACAACTTATTAGATCTTTCTCCTGCTGTTGCGTAATATCTAGCCTGTGCGGCTGCAAGCATGTCTTTTCTTCTTCTATCTCTTTCGCCCACTATTGCTTGCCCTGCCCCAGCTAGTCCTGCGCCTAAGTCTCCTTTTGCAATACCTGCGCCAAGATTAATAAGAGCCAAAGCACCTTCGTCAGTAGGCTTGTATGATCTGCCAAACATAGAAGCGATTACAGATTCTAGATCTTTTTTGCTTGTNTCCCCTGTTTTTGCTGTTTGTTCTGCCGCTTTGACTATCGTAGTTGGCTTTGCTTCAGTTATAACAGGTTCAGGATCTTTAACTTTTTCAGGTGTATCGATTACAGCCTTGGCAGTTGCATCGGTTGTACTAACTGGAGCAGCATCTTCTTCTTTAATTGCATCTACAAATTTAGCTGTTGTCTTTGAGGTTGACGCTTGATTTCCAAAATTATCGTAAAACGATCCTGGTTTAATATTAAAATAATCAAGACCTTGTTTAAATAAACCTCCAACTCCATCAGCTAGTTCTGGCCGTAGCACTGCTCCATCAACAAGACCTTCTCTTCTTTTTTGCAACTCTTCTTCTGAAAGTCGTGGGCCAAATGCCGCTTCCATGCTTTGTGTTGTTGGGCCAAAACCGCCTTGTGCGGCAATTTCAGCAACTGACATAGGATTTGCATTTGATTGCAAAACACCAGTGCTATATTTTTCTGTTGCTTTTATAGGATCTTCTTCAAATTGTCTTTGTATGCTTTTTTGAATAAGTCTGTTTCTTGCATACTTTCTAGCTTCTTCTGATCTTGCTCTATCTTGAGTGCTACCAAAGCCAAGATTGTCAAAAAACCCACCTTCGTCAACAAGTAGCTCAGGTCTATTTATTGCATCATCTCCGTAACGATGAAATATTTTTTCTCTCACCCCTCTTGCTATATTTTGCAATTTATCATCGGCTTTGCTTTGTTCTTGTAGTTTTGGAAAATTTCTCCTATCTTCTACTGCTTGCAAAAATCCTTCTATTTGCCCTAACCTTGCTGGTGGAACATCTATTGGGTCAGCATCTGACCGCAAAACACCAAAAGGAACTATAGATCCAGAACCAGACAGCGGTCTTTTTGACATTGCGCTTTGATTAGCAATATTTTGTTCCATTAATTCTACACCAGACATTTCAGGGGCAGGCGAAGGGCTACGGTCTTGCGAAAATTTATTTATCAAGTCTGTAATAGGTGTTGTTGTTTTTAAAAAATCAGGACGAAAATCAAAGTCATCTTTTGTTATACCAGCAAGACTTTGATTAATAGAATCTCTGATTGGGGTAGGATACATTCTTTCTTTTCTTTTTTGATCTGCCGCTAGTAAAGCTCCTTCTAGCTGTGGATTGCTAGTGTCTATGCTGGTATCTGCTGTATTTGGGGCTGATGCAAGCTCAATTAATTCTGGTGTAACTTGTTCTGGAGTTATTTTTGCCGCATCTTCTTGAGCGGCACTTGAAGAAAACTGTTGTAAAGGTGCTGGGGTAAACTGATCTAAAATACTTGATACATCAAGATCTTTCCTTTTAGCATATTCAGAAAGAAGTCTTTGAACGTATTCATTATCATAGCCTCTCATTTGTGCTATCGCTTCTGCCGTGCTTCCCAAAGCACTTAAAGGCAAGTTAAAAAAATCTTCTGGGAAAGGTATATCTCTACCTGTGTTCATTCTATAAGGCATCATTCCACCACCAGCCGCCATCATCATAGGCTGTTGAGGCATCATAGGTTGTTGCGGTGCGCCCATTGCTGTATTCATTAACGGGTCAGGAGCAGGGTTGAGAGATGCTATGCCTTGTTGAACTACTTGATCTGCCACAGTTGGCATNGGCATTTGTTGTTGTCCNCCCTGATGGCTTGCCCTCATCTTTTCTCTTCTTTGTATCTCAGATACGAGCAAAAACTGAGGNATACCGCCTGTNGGNTTCTGACTTTGTGCAACTAAAACCTCNTCAGGCATCCCTTTTACCATGTCTTCTTGGTCGAGAATATTCATTCTAGCCTCTCAATGCTCTATATAGACCTAANCCACCAATACCAGCACCCAACGCTTGTTGAAATCCAGTAGGCCCACCGTATAACTGTCTTGTTTGTTCTGGGNTNACAGGNAATCCTTGNANCATCNTGANTNAACAANNTGAGTTGCTGTGCAGGANANGCTCTTTGACGCATGTAGTCTTCGTATCCCATGTCNANAGATCTTTGNTCCATGCCTCTTCTNATCTCACCAATACCGCCCAAGGCTCCAAGTCTTTCAAGNGCCATTGCTTGNTCTGCNTTACCTATGTCACCTAAGAATCTAGCGGCATCTAAAGACTGTCCTCGCATACCCATGTCTTGGCCTAGACCAGCTAGTCCGAGTCTGGCTCTTTGCTCCATCAATGCGGCATTCTGCTGTCTTGCCATCATTTGTCTTTCGTCTTGTATCTGTCTGCTTCTTCTGTCTGCTTCAATGCCTTGCATTGCTTGCTGATATCCCGACAAACCGCCCTGAGCCTGTATATCGTCAAGACGTTGACCCAGATTTCTTTCTCTCTCAGCCTGCATAATGGCTTCTCTGTAGCCACCTAGACCGCCTGATTGAGCCGCTTGTCCTGCTAGTTGATTAGCCTGTATGTCTGAATCTCTTCTGGCTTCTCGCTTAGTTATATCAACAACTTGTTGCTGATACGGATTCATGTACCTGCCAACCATATATGGGTTAGCTACACTGCCACCGTAGTAGCCGCTTCTTTGATACTCAGGCTGGAAAGATCTAGCTATGTCCATTCCTTGGCCTGTGGGTTGATATCCTACTTGAGTGGCTATATCTGTTGCAGANCCTATTTGTGATGGNGCNCCNTGNACTGCTAACTGTGCAGTGCCTTCTTGAGCCAACGACTCATACGGATCAAAGTAAGCCATTCTTTGGCCTGGATANGCTTCATACGGTCTTGTNGTTTCGTAGACCGTTCTACCGAGTAGCTCCTCAAAGTAAGGACGAGCGTATTCAGGTAGGCTTTGTTGTGTAACTGTGCTTTGTGAAGGTGCTGAACTACCGCCTTTGCTCATTTATAGCTCCTTTTCGTAGACAACATAGGATTTGTCAAAACCGTCTTGACCTAACCATTTCCAAAATCCTGGTCTGCCTGTTGCTTCTATACCATGACAATTATTATCTCTGCCAAACTGCTTAAACTTTTCAAGCATGTCCCAGACCCAACTGTTAAAGTTTTTGCCGCCTAAAAACTGTATAGCCAACATCATCTTAGCTGGGTAATATGCCACTTCCGTTGTTCCTACTCCGTCAATATTTTTATCTTCATCAAAGGCTAACCATAATTGCTGTTGACCGTTCAATATTGCGGCATACAAAAATTCTATGCTCCATCTTCCGTTAGATCTGGCAACCGCTCTTTCTATCTCATCTTTCACATCAGGCCATGTATGGTTTAAATACTCTACTGGAACTAGAGCTATTACATGTGATTTGTTTCTAGGTTCGTTNATTTGAGAAACACGTTTTTGATTCTTTTCTGGTGTNAAATCTAGGATTGTCATTTCTTCGGCTTTCATCGNGGTAGCATTCCTCCTTTAGCTAATGGTGCAGGCTGTTGCGTTGTGCCTGTTCTTTCCACTCTAACTCTATCTAGCATACCGTCTAGCTCTTGAACGCCAGCATCTGTACTGCCATCACCTAATCCTGACACGACATCAGCAGGGACAATGTACTCGCCTGGAGACACCGCCACAGGTTGCTGTGTACCAATCATACCTTGGACTAAGTCATCCATTCCACCGCCTTGNCCTACAATCTCNCCTTCTTTCTGAGATCCTGGCACAACACTTTCTAGTGTGTTTTCTCTTAACTGAGCAAATGCTTCTGCGCCAAACTGATCCATAAACATTTCAATAACTACTTCTGCTTCAGCTTCTGGTAGCTCTCCTCTTACAGCCATTTGAGCCAACGTAATTAATCTGTCTGGATCTATACCGCCTTCAGGCATTACTTCACCGCCTTCAGCGTATTCAGAGTAGCCTCTAGCCGCTCTTCGTCCTACAGGCATTTTTCTACCTGATTGAGGGGCAGGGTCAGGATCAGGAGTGGTAAATCCTGAAATCATTTGCTGATATTCTTCTAAAGTAATTCTACCTGCTATCAAATCTTGTACTGCTTTTTGAATTTGAGGGTTTGTTTGATAGTTAAACTCACCGTCTACTGGCCCTATTGCAGGCGGCTTTCCTGCTTCTATTTCTTCNGGTGTAGGATCTCTAAAGTAGTTTATCTCAGGGCCAAATCCNGGCATACCTTGCTCTGCTATCTTTGCATCTAACTCTTCAGGAGTAAGGGTAATCGAACCACGCAGAGCCGCTTGTCTGTTAGCTGGGCCAAGACCACCAGGACCACCTATTGGGTTTATTATATCGTCATAATTAATATTGCCGCCTGGGAACATTTTCTTTACTGGCATACCCATACGCATTAGCTCTTCACGCCTTCTTCTAAAGTCGTTTGGATCAATAGAAACTATGCCTCCAGCACTTGCTGTGTAAGTAGCTGTATCTATTCCGTAATTTGACACAGGAACTTTTGCAGGCTGTAAGAAAGGATCAAATCCGCTCTGAGCAATAATCTGCTCTTGTCTTTCTCCCATAGCTTTTCTAGCTTCTGCATCTGCACCAAACTGTCTTTCCATTGCTTCTTCTGCTTCTATTGCCGCTCTACCACCAAGACCAACAGCGGCTGGAACTGCCGCCCCTGCCGCAGTAGCCGCGTCTATTAATCCTTCTGGGTTTCCAGCAACATCTTTAAGATTGTCGACAATATTTCTTGGACGCACAAATTGTTGCACATCTGACAATGATGCAGTAGCTGGCCCCATGCCTGCGGCTTCTCTAGATGCAGTGGCAATTATCCCCCTACCTGCATCAGCAGTTGGAGTAATAGAAGTAGCAGTAATACTTTTATCTGCTACGTCACTCAAAAGAGTGTCAGTTCCTGTTTCAATACCGCCTAAACTACCTACAAACTTACCTATTCCATAGCCAGTAAGACCGCCAAGCAAACCTTTCTTGAGGTCGCCTGTTTCTATAAATGTTCCTAGTCCAGAGCCTATAGCACCTAAAGCGGCAGAACTTAAACCACTAAGCCCCAGAGTAGCCGCAACACCTGTGCCAGCACTTAAACTACCCAAAGCCCCTAGTATCATGCCAAGGAATGCTTC
>NHDX01000022.1 GCA_002171675.1 Chloroflexi bacterium TMED70
AAATATTGTAGTTTTCTCTGGAGCAGGCATAAGTGTAGAAAGTGGTCTTGGTACATTTAGAGATTCAGGTGGATTATGGGATAATTATAAAATTGAAGATGTGGCAACTCCAGATGCATTTAAAAAGAACCCTGAACTTGTATTAGAGTTTTATAATATTAGAAGAAGACAGTTACTTAATAGTTCTCCAAATAATGCTCATTATGCTCTTAACAAATTACAAGAAAACTATAATCTGCAAATAATAACTCAAAATATTGATGATTTACATGAGAGAAGTGGCTCAAAAAATGTACTACATCTTCATGGGGAATTAATGGAGTCTAAGAGTGTTGTTGATGATACAGTCTATAAAATTGATGGTTCAGAATTAATATTAGGTGATCTATGTCCAAAACAAGGGCAGCTAAGACCAAATGTTGTTTGGTTTGGAGAAGCTGTTCCAATGATGGATGTAGCAATTGAAATTGTTAAAACTGCAGACGTATTTATAATAATTGGAACATCTCTAAATGTATACCCTGCAGCTTCTTTGATACATTATACTTCAAATTCTTGTGAAAAATATATTGTAGATCCTAATGCTATTGAAGAAAATGGTATAGTATCAATAAGGGAAAAAGCTTCAATTGCTGTTCCAAAATTAGTTGATCAAATTTTAAAAAATGAATAGTATTATTTTATAATTTAGTGACAAATTAAAAACTTTAAAATCATGGATGTAAAAGGAAAAAATATCATTATAACGGGGGGAAGTTTAGGTATTGGTAAGGAAACAGCTAAATCACTAGTAGAAAAAGGAGCAAATGTTTTAATAACTGGAAGATCAGAAGAAAGATTGCAAAATGCAAAATTGTATACTAATGCAGAGATATTTGAATTTGATATTGCTGATTTTGATAATTTAACCCAAAATGCAAAAAAGTGTTTAGAGCTTTTTGATAATAGAGTAGATGTATTAGTAAATAATGCTGGAATTGGTGTCAGGAGTTCAGTAGAGGAACTAAGTATCGAAAATTTTTTAAAAGTTTTTAATGTTAATGTTTTTGGCTTATCCATATTTACAAAAGAAATTATTCCTTCAATGAAGGCTCAAAAAAGCGGAACAATAATTAATATTGGGTCTACCGCAAGCTTAAAAGGCTATAAAAATGGAAGTATATACTCATCATCGAAATTTGCTGTAAGATGCCTTACACAGTGTTGGCAAGCTGAATTAAGACCATTTAATATTAGAGTATGTCAAGTAAATCCCAGTGAAGTAACTACTGCTTTTGGAAATACTGAAAGAGTTGAAAGGAGCGAGGTTCACAATAAACTTACAGTAAGAGAAATCTCTCATGCCATTGTATCTGCCATTGAAATGGATGATAGAGGATTTATAAATGAATTGAATATTTGGGCAACAAATCCTTTTTAAAATTTATATGAAAATCCATTTTTATAATTAATTATAGTATTAGGTATACCTATTGCTGGAAAACTATCATAAGAGATTTCTATTTTATTTGAAAAGAAAAACTTTTTACTGATTTTAAAAGTTATTTCGGTTTCATTAGAAAATCGATAATCATTAAATGAATTAATAATTGGCTGAAAATATAAAGTAGAATAAATTATCATCAGTTTATTCAATTTATAATTTAAATTTAAATAAGAACTTAATCTTATATTATTTTCTTTTGTACTATAGTTTAATTTTTCCTGCTCAAAAAAAGAAGAAATTCCAAAATAATGATTAAAAATATTTGTTCTTAATCCACCTCCTAAAAGAATTCTGTTATCAATTTTTCTAATTGGATCATATTGATTTTGAAGAAATGACTCTATAGTTATTTTCGAATTTATTTTATTATTTATTCTAAGGTGTTGGAAGCCATCATTAGAAAAGTCAATACCAGCTCCTCTATCAAGATTAATTTCATTAATTAAAAAAATAGTCCATGATTTGTAATTCCAGTTTAGAAATATCTCATTTTCCATTTCCCAATCAATTTCATTTACTTTTTTAAAATCATAAGCAATCTTAATATATCCATTAAATTGTTTGTTGTTTTCATTTCTTAAGGACTCAACATTAACAATTTGAGAATAATTTGTAAATGGGAATAAAAAAAATAATAAAAAAGTAATAAATATTTTCATCAATCAAATTTATTAAATAAAGGATTTTTATTTGAATAAAATCAAAAAATATCAATCATTTATTTAATTGTTGATTTTTTGATTAATTTAATTGCATTTTTTTTCCCTTCTATATCAATTACTTCTGATTCTTTTTTATAATTATTAAGCCAAATTTTTATAATTTTTAATACTCCAGGATATTTTTCTTTTAATTCCTTTTTTGAACTTATTTGATTTAAAGGAGAACTTGAATGGATAAATAAAATTTTAGGATCACTTTTTTCTTTATCTAATGTATTGATTATTGCTATAGGTTTTGCTTGAATTGTATCGCCAATTTCAAACCTATTTCCAATTACAATAGCATCTAAAGGATCATTATCTCCACTATTATTTGTATTTAATATCATTCCATAATTAAAAGGATAATTCAGATAATTAATAGTTCGTGGTAAATTATTTAAAGAATCTCTTTCAATTTTATTATTTATCTTATTAAATTCCCATTTTTCATTAGTTCCTAATGGTATTTCAATTAAAATTGAATATTCTTTTATTGTAATTAAATCTAATTTGTCTTTTGATTCTTTACATCCTATAAAGATTATAATTAAAAGAAATATTTTTTTCATTTTATTATAATATTCTTAAATATATTTTCTGATGTTTTTCTACCCAATAAATCATATTTAAAATAATTTTTTTTAGATGTTTTATATTCAAAAATTGAATTAATCTGACAGTTAGAGCTAAAAAAATGATGAGAATCTATAGATCCGTTAGCATAAGTCCAATTTAAGCTTGAATAACTGGGGTCATCTACATTTATACAATTTAAATTTGGATTATCTTTAATAACTATATCTGTAATATTATGGTTGTTACCATTTCTTAAATCTAAATAAACTAAATTTAAATTTTTATCACAACCTAACTCTTGTATTGGATTATTTGATAGAATTAATGAATCAATTAAGTTTTGTTCCAAATCAAGACTTGTAAGATTTATATTATTACTTAAATCAATTGAAGATATTTGGTTATTTTCTAAATCTAATCGATTTAATTTTAAGTTGTTGTTTAAATTAATATTATTAATATTATTTGATTCGCAATCTAAAAAGTATAGTTCTGTATTTGTATTTAAATCAATAGAAGTTAATTGATTTAGTTCACAATCTAACCAATATAATTTATTGTTGTTAGATAAATCTAAACNAGATAAATAATTATACCTTACATTAAGNTCTTCAATTTGTTTAATATTATCAATATTGAGATTAAATAATTGATTGTCTTCACAATTTAAATACTTTAATGAATCATTATTTAAAATAAGATTATTCAAGTTGTTTGCTTGTATATTTAAATACTGTAGAGATAAATTTGAACTTACATCTAATTCAGTAATCTGATTTGACCAGCATTCCAGGTGTTTTAGATACANTAATCCATTAGTAAATAAATAATTAATGTTATTAAGATTGCAATAAACATCTTCTAAAAANATNTTNCTTGATAAGTCTAAACTATCTAAATTATTTCCAATGCATGAAATAATTTTTAAATNATTAAAATCTTCAATTCCTTTAAGGGAATTAATATTTTTAAAATCAATATTTAAATTTATGATGGTATCAATAGATGTTTTATTAATATAATTATCTAGTATACTATCATAACCTAGATTAATAAAATGTTGTTCAAAATTATCATCAGGAATATATGTGGATTGAGCATATACTAAATTTGATGAAAGTAAAATAAATAGAAATGTGAAATGATTTCATTAACCAATGATGTATTGTAGACCAATTCGAATTTCATTTTTAAATGGATTTGATGTATTTAATGGTGGAGAAAATAAATCTCCAATACTATTCATATTGCCATCGTATATTTCTCTTCTGAACTGGATTTTAAGTACATTCATGTGTTCATTAAATCGGTAGTTGTATCCAATACTTATTGTTTGTTGTTGAATTCCAGGTAAAGAAACTGTACCATTTATATCTGTATGATCATATCTTAAAGCAAATACGGAATTATATCTTTTAAGAAGATAGTTTCCCTCAATTAGTAATCCAATTGTATTAGAATTTTCTCTTTGAGAATTTTCCCATAAATAGTCAATACTATGAGCTTCAGCTAAAAAACTAAAACCTTTGTACATTATAGCGAAATCAAATTCATATGATTTTTTTGTTCCATTTATTTTATAATATATGATTTCATCAAAAACATCTGTTTCGCTTTTTGTAGAAGATCGATAACTGGAACCTAGAGAAAAAATAGGAGTGGAGGAATGAGCTAAATCTAGAGATCTATATTTCATTTTTGTTGGGTATGCAAGTTCAATTCTGCCAATGTATTCAAGGTTTCCACTTGCATCATTATCAGAAACTAAATCTTTTTCTCCATCAACAATAGAACTAAATAATTGAATTTTATCATTTAATATTCCATAAGATAAATGCAGACCTATATCTCTTCTATGTTGACCTTCATCGATAATTTGAGCTCTTTTTAGCCATGGTTGGTAGATTATTGCTGTTTTACTATGTCTTGAAAAAGGAAGTTTAGTAAAGCCAACAGTAGTTTCAAGTTTATTATTGAATGTTACATATGCATCCATTAAGGGCTGTTCGTTGTCTTTGAGTTTAGCAAAATCTAAATGCATTTCATATTCAATCTTTCTTTTATTAACACTTCCTTCTAGCTTAATTCTTGCATCTTTAAGTTTAAATAGATTTTTTTCTTGTTTATTATCTGTTTCAATTGAATCATTAGGGTACCATCTGTATTTATAATATGTTGTTATATTTCCTCTAATTTCTAAATTATCATAGCCTTTATTAAATGTGTATTGTGAAAACACCAAATTTGGAATCAATAAAAAGAAAAATAATTTTTTCATAATTCTGGAATGTCAAAAAAGTATACAGTTGAAAGTTTATCGGAAGTAATGAGCATTTGATTTTTATACATACATATTCCTTCAGCTCCAATTAAATTTAGGTTGAATTTTTTTTTGATTTTATAATTTGTTATATCTAAAACATATATACAATGATCTTGTTCGCTTAAAACCAATAATTCATCTTTATAAATAATTATATCAGATGCCTCATTAATATTTAAAAGAACTTGATTAGTAATCTGCAAATCTTTATTTAGGATAGTAAGTAAGCATGGATTTTTTTCAGTTATTACAAATAAGTTTCCATTATAATGTGTAACTCCTTCATATCCTCTGTTTAGCCTGCCAGAGTAAGGAAGAGTGACAGTTTTTAAAAGTTGAAATTCATTATCATATTTAAGTAATTTTCTAGATCTTTCTTCAATTAAATAAATATTATTTCCACTAATTGTTACGCCTTCAAAATCTTCACCAAAAATTTTAAGATTTTCAATTTGATAATTTTCAGGATTAAATGAATATACATTTCCATCATCACTTGAAATNATACANTTTCCATTAGAGCAATATATGCCTGATGGTTCTCCNGCATTAATTTTAATTTTTTTGTTTGGNACAAGAGTTTCACTAAAAATNAATGANAAGAATGAAATTANTAANATTTTCATTTTAGAATTGTTTAACCCAATTATTCATCCATCCACTTCCATATNNTGCCTCACATCCATNAGANGTTGAATTTGCAGTCCATTGAGNGATTATTNNATCATTTCCATTNAGTNAGCCAGATGGTTCAGCAACTGATGGAGTATATTGAATATTTTGACTACAATTATTTATAGAAACATTTGAAAAGGTTACACTATAATCCATAACTGATAAATTACAATGTGAACCAGTTATTTCTATTCCTAAATCAAAGTTATCTATTAATAAGTTTTGAATATCAACTCTAGCACCACTTCTTACTCTTACTGCAGATTCTTCTCCAAAACCCTTAACAGTGATATTCGATAAATTAAGATTTGTTCTTGGAATAGCTTCAGGAAATGTTTCGTCATTATCAATTTGAATTGCTTCATCAGAACCAATTTCTTCTATTTGTTCAATATACCAATATGAACCTGTTCCTACCCAACCATATTCTAAATCAACACAATCTTGATCNATATGTGTTANAACTAAATGGTTTACATCAACTGATCCACCATTTATTTTTAATCCATCATTTTTACAATTATATATTTGAACATAATCTACTAAAGTATTTGATCCAACACCATTAAGTTGCAAACCATTTGATTTTTTACCTGGCTCAAGTTCTTGCCCTGCATACTCAATAATTACATATTTTAAAATACCTGAATTNTCTTCATTATTATTTCCACCATAATCACCAGTATTCTCATAACCACTTGCATAACCGTTATTTTTATTTGTTTGTGCAAAACCATTAATATGAATACCTGACCAAGATTCAGTAATAAGATCTTCATGGGTAAATCGGATTGGTTGATCACTTGTTCCTTGAGCAATAATTTTTCCTCCTTGTCTAACTGATAAATAAGTAGGAGAACTATAAGATTCAGCTGTAATGGTTGCTCCTGATTCTATAGTTAAAATTACACCAGAGTTTACATATGTATTACCTCTTATTTTCCAACATTGATCTGAGTTAATAGTAAAATCCTCATTTATTTCACCGCTAATAACATTACAATTATTTTCTTGATATAAGAAGCTATAAGAATTTGTAGGTGTTGAAATTGGATCTATATCTTCTTCTTTGAGGCAGGAAGTTGTAATAAATAAAACAGTAATTACTGAAAGATTTAATAATATTTTCATTNAACAAATAAAATTTTTTTGATTAGAATTAGTGTATACTATATTTTAAATTTATGTAAAGTCTACCTTATCAATAATAACTCTCCAATTTTATTGGTAATTGAGTCTTTGAAGTCAACAATTCTTAATTTGTATAAATAAATTCCGCTTGCTTGATTATCTCCTGTCCAAGCAATATTAGTGTTAGATTTTTTATAAAAGATTTTCTCTCCCCATCTATTAAAAATAGTTATTTCAATTTCTTTTGCACCATTACATTTAATTTCAAATTCATCATTTAACCTGTCATTGTTTGGAGTAAATGAATTAGGAACATAGTACTCTAATCTAGGATAAATGTTAATGTTTTTAATCACCGTATCAATACAGTTATTTTCATTAGAAGAAATTAATACAATTTCAATTTTACCAGTATCTAAAAAACTATAAAAGAAACTTTCCTGATTGACATTAAACTCATCATTACCAATGATCCAATATGATTTATTTAGATTTGGTGATAAATCAACAATTTCTATTTGTTGATCAATAAAAATATTATAGTCTGAGACATAAAAATCTGTTTTGTATTCAGGAAACAATTTTATTTCAGTATATGAATTGAAATTTTCATTAATACATATATTTTTATCTTCAATCTTTAAAATTTTATAAACTCCCTGAACATTGGAAAGAAAACTATAAAAATCTGAATTAATATTATTAATATTAAAAGTGTCAGATGAATTTGTATATGTTAAATTATATGGTTTTACAGCATCAGTAGATATTATAATTTCAAGTAGTGTATCAATACTACACACTGTACTTCCACCATTAATATTTCCTGATGGTATTGGATTAACCTCCATAAAAAAACCAAAATCTATTTTTTTTATACATCCATTATTATCAATGATTTTATCAAAATATAGATTTGATGAACTGTCCAGGTCATAAATTGGATTATTTATTCCATCATATAACAAGCTTTTTTCATTATTATTAATTTTATAAATAATTGAACAAGGAAAACTAGCCCCTGAAACCTGAGAAATTATAACTGCACTTTCATTTTGACAAATGCTTTGATTTGGGTGAGAAAAATTATAAATTAATTCATCATTAATATCTTCAATTTCAAAGTTATTTGAAACACTACATCCATTAATATCATTCAAAACATAAGAATAAATCCCACTTTTTAAATTGTAAATTGAAATTTGATTTGAATTGTAGCCATTTGGCCCACTCCAATTAATATTATAATTTGGAGTTCCCCCAGTAACAGCTATTGTTATATAACCTATGCTATCACCAAAACAAATATTATTTTCAATATTAAGTGTTTGAACATTAATATTACTTGGGCTTACTATATTAAATGATGTGTCAATAATACATTGATTGCTATCAACAATAGTTAAATAATACAAACCATTTGTAAGCTGATTTGGATTTGCTGAATACCAGTTTTCTAAATAAGGCTGAGTTCCCCCACTAATATTTAACAGAACACTTCCTGTGGAATCAAAGCATTTAGGATTGTTAATTATAAAACTAATATTAGGGCTTTCAAATATCTCAAAACTTATACTGTCTATTGATATACATCCATTTGTATCAATAAATTCATATTTAACTTCATGGGTTCCTAAACCTAAAATTTTTGGATTCAATGAATTTTGATTATATAAATTTTCATTTACATAAAAATTACCTCCAATAGGTGAAGCATTATTAAGGATTATATTATTGCCATTATCACAAGTATTATTTATTGGGTTTAGATTAATTGGTGTAGATGATAAAATATTTATGTTTATAGAATCTTTGCTAGAACAATTATTAGTATCGGTATATTCGTACATTAATAAATTATATCCAATATTTAATAAAGATGGATCAAAAACAGATGATAAAATATTATTTAAAAAGTATTGTCCNCCTGATGGAATAGCGTGATTTAATAAAAATGGTTTATTGTTATTACAATACTCATTATTTATGCCCAATAATTGTACTGAAGGTTGTGGATATATTGTTATCAGTATTGATGCTGAATCTGAACAACCAATATTATTATTATAAATATATTCTAAAGAATGTGTTCCACTACCTAAATAGTTAGGAGTTATACTGTCTGTAATTGTTCCATTTACGTAATAGTCTCCACCTGTTGGAAATCCATTATCAATTAAAAAGCTAGCTTGATTTTCACATAAATTGTTAATTGGATTTAAGCTAGCAGAAACAGATAATAGATTTATATTAATAAATCCAACAGAACTTCCAATACATCCATTATTATCTATAACATTATCAATATAGTAAATGGTGTTTGTACTTGCTTGTAATAAAATTGAATCACCATTAGAATAATTATTAAAAAATAATGTGTCAGTATTATTAAATATATTAAAACTAATAGGTGCAGAGCTATTAATATTAGGCAAAATAGTATGTATATCACCATAGCATAAGTCAATTTGACTTGAATCAATGTAAATTATTGGAGATGAATTAATTGTAACTTGTAAAGATGAATTTAATAATGTTAAAATTGATCCGCCATTTCCTTGATCTGAAACATAGTAAAGGTTAAAGTTTGTTGAATTTTGTATTGGAATAGTAAATAAATTTGATCCGCTATTTAGATTTGCAGTATATGGAAAAAAACTAAATGCTGCAGTAAATGGGCCAATTCCCCCAACGATATTAATATCAATTATTATTGTATCTGCTTGGCATAGGTTAGATTGATTTACAGAAAGAGATGCAGTTTGACAAAATAAATTATTGCTAATTAATAAAAATACACATACGTAAAATAAATTTTTCACATAGCAAATTTAATTTATGCCATTTTTTTGAAGTTTTTTAAAATTTAATAAATTATTAATTTGATGTTAATAGTATGACATTTAGATTAATAATTTGTTAATTCATAGGTAACAGTAGTTTCAAAGATCTTTAGTTTTTTGCAAATAAAAATTGTGAAAAAAATAACTCTACTTTTAAACTTTTTGATTTGTTCAAATTTTTTAATATCTCAAAATTTATTATTTAATGAAGTACTTGCTTCAAACGATTCTTTAATGACAGATAGCTATGGAGATTATGATGATTGGCTAGAAATTTATAACAATAGTTCTATTCCTGTTAATTTAAATGGATATAAGTTGTATGATGATCCAAATATAACATCCTGGTTTTTTCCTGATACTACCATTGCAGCTTATGGGTATATTGTCATTTGGTGTGATGATCAATTATTTCAAAACTCAAATGGTTGGAATAGTGATATGCATGCTAATTTTAAAATTAATAAAGATGGCGAAACTGTATATTTTAAAGATCCAGCTGGTAATTTAGTAGATACTATTCATTGGTACAACTTACCAACTGATACTGCTTGGGCTAGAATACCTAATGCTACTGGTCCTTTTACTTTAACAACTAACTATACTTTTGGTGCAAATAATAATCCTTCAAATATAAATCATAAAGCTTTTGAGGAAATTAGAATTTCCCCGATTCCTTCTAAATCAATTTTTAAGATAAATACTAATTATGTTGTTGATGAGTATGAAATAATTGATTTATATGGGAGAATTGTAGATTCAGGAATTGTTAGGAGTAAGGATTTTTTTCTTGATTTAGGCTATCTTAAAAAAGGATATTATTTTATTGTTTTTCAAAATAAATTCCAAAACATAAGTTACACCAGAAAAATAATATTAAATTAATATAAGATAATTTTTAGTTAACTTAATCTTTACAAATTTTGTTTTTTTGTTATTAATTAATTTANATTCGATTAAGATTTATGAAATTTTAGTGAAATAGGTTTGGTTTATTAAAATAACCAAAAATTATATTCACATGAAATCGTTAAAATTATCATTAGTTTTTTTTCTTTCTTTTGCCTCTCTCTCCCTTTTTTCACAAAGTAATATTGTAGAACAAAGTTTTGAAGGAAGTGGATCTTGGACATACACATCTTTGCCAAATCCCTATACAGTTTACAATCCTCCAACTGATATTTGGGGAATTTGTGGTACTTCATATTCTTCCACATCATCTAACCCTCAAGTTTANGGATATNCTGATGTNGTAGCNCCTTTTTTAGCAGGTATAACTACTGCTTCAGATGGTAATCATTATTGGGGTGTTCAAGATATAACTAACCCATATTCNGATACAGTATGGACAAATGGTTCTATTAGAGATTCAGCAACTTTAGCTAATTTAAATGTNCAAAANATTCCATCTTTTCCAGTTTTTGGAGGTGCTTTTTGGCATACTATAGATTTTGCTCCTGTTCCTTTGCCAATTGGCGGGCCTTTTGATGTAAAATTAGCATTTGATTATTATGTTAATGGTTTTGATTCNGGTGATAATCTAGGTTATCAGATTGCATATGATGACAGTAGTGATTGGGGAGCTATGAATGTTTTATTTGCTGGAANTTCTGGTGGTGGAGCATTTACAAGTGGATGGGAAACTTTTGAAATAACTCTTGATTCAACAGCATCTTTTGTGAGGTTAAGGGTAGGAGCTATTCAAAATGGTGGTAATGATTTTGGTTCATTTGATAATTTTAGAGTGTTTTTAGATGTTGGTGATCTTACACCTCCATCTGTNGTTGATCTTTGGGCTCCAAATTCNAATACATTAATGTGTGCAATGTCTGAACCTGTANTAAATGCTACTCCATCATCATTTTCTGGAGTTTCAGTTAATACTGTNACAACAAATTCTACTAATGATACTTTAACATTAAATCTATCTTCTTCTTTATTAACAGGGATNTACACTGATGTATATTTTTCTGGATTATCTGATAATNCTGGNAATATTATGATTAATGATACAGTTTCAGTTATTTTTAATGATATGTCATTANTANATGGTCTGACNATTACTGAAATAATGTTTAATGATCCAGGCAATTATGATAATTTAGAATATCTTGAATTCTACAATTCTTCNNCTAATGATTTAGCTCTTGGTGGACTAGAANTTGTNGATGGTATAACATTTTTATTNCCTGAATTTACTCTTTCTTCTGGTACATATGCAATTTTAGCAAAAGGGGCTTTTTCTGGAACTTCTCCTTGTAATACCTATACATATGGATGTGGTTTTCAAACATTTTTTGGTTTTGCTCCTGATTTTCAATGGTATTCAGGTGCTTTGAGTAATAATGGTGAAGAGATTTTAATAGTTAACACTCTTGGTGATACAACATTGTTTTTTGATTATGACGATGGTTGGGCNGGTAGCTTAGGAGATGGTCCNGGTCATTCACTTGAAAGATGTGATGTNTTATCAGATATTAATTTAGGAACAAATTGGACTGCAGNAGATGATTTNGTNGTTTCTTCTTGTTTATCATGNTTACCAGGATTAGGTTTAAGTGGTTCAACTATTTTTGCNAACCCTGGAGATTTATGTCCANTTGACAATTCTGCTCCAATTGTTGCAAATTATAATATTACTTCTTCAAATTCATTAAATATTGTATTTAATGAATCTTTAAGTTCAGTAAGTACTTCNAACTTTTCNTTATCTGGNAATACAATTTCTTCAGCTCAATTTTCTGGTTCTTTTCAAGATTCTGTTGATGTTACATTTTCAAATAATTTTATTAATGGAANAAATAATGATCTAATAATTACTGGATTGTCTGATTANTCAGGAAATATAATGATAGATGATACATTATCTTTTATTTTTAATNATTTAACTTCTAATCTTGTTATTTCTGAAATTAATTTTAACGATTTAGGAAATTATGATAATTTAGAATACATTGAGATTTTTAATAGTGACTCTGTTGCAATTAATCTTGGAGGNTTATCATTAAATTGTGATGACTGTTTGAATGGNTATGGATCNGGAGCAGTATATAACTTTCCAGTTGCAACTTTAAACGCTGGAGATTATTATGTTATTGCAANAAGACCNTACACNGGANCTAGTAANGGATGTGATCANAATCCATATGGATGTGGTTTTCAAACAGTTTTTGGTTTTGCTCCNGATGGAGAATATGAGTTGGATGTTTATGGTTTAAGTAATACTGATCAATTATTACAAATAGTTAATTCTAATGGATTATCTATTGATTCTGTTCATTATGACGATGGTTGGGCAAATAGTGCTGCTGATGGAAATGGTGCATCTTTGGCTTTATGTGATTTATATGGNGATAATAGTTTGTCAACTGCTTGGATAGCATCAACAGACTCAGTTACTTTAGCTTGTAATCCAACATGTAANGGATCATTTACTGGNTCTACNAGTGAATTTGTCTTAGGTTCTCCNGGAACAGCCGAATTAGGATGTATATTGGGATGTACAGATCCTCTAGCTACAAACTTTGATTCTATTGCAAATGCAGATGATGGTTCATGTGTTTATTATGTTGCTGGCTGTACATCAGCTGATATTTTAATTTCAGAAGGTCATACTTCAGGTGATCCTGAAGATTTTATNGAGATTCAAAATATNAGTNGNTCNGANTGTGATATGTCTGGATGGTTATTAGATGATTCAGATGGTTTCTCTGACTTTACTTTCCCAACTGCAGTTATTCCTGCAGGAGGATTTTGGTATGGAGATGAAGATGCGTCAACATCTGGAACTTATGATGCTAATGGTGTTTTATTATCAACTATTACTGGTTCATTTGGATCAGGATTAAGTTCTGGTGGAGATGAGATATGGTTGACTGATGGTACAGATACTTTGATGGTAACTTTAGGTCCATCTGTAGGAGGTTCAACATTCTCTCAAAGTTTTGATGTAAATGGAGTTGGATGTTATACCTATCCA
>NHDX01000023.1 GCA_002171675.1 Chloroflexi bacterium TMED70
TTAAAATTCCTCTTTAGTTTTGGTGGCTACGGGTGGAATTGAACCACCGGCCTAACGCTTATGAAGCGCTCGCTCTAACCCCTGAGCTACGTAGCCAATTTTTTACCGAAANTTNAATTTCNTATTAATTTAAACGGTAAACTCTGAAATTAAATTTTATCATAATGAAAAATTCAAAAAACTTATAAAAAAAGNNGTATCTATTCTCTAATATATGTTCCTGACTTACCACCTGTTTTTTTCTGTAATTGAATTTTATTTATAGTTATNGATTTATCCATAGATTTACACATGTCATAAATTGTCAAACTNGCTANTGAAACAGCNACTAATGCTTCCATTTCTACTCCNGTTTTCCAATCTGTAGAAACATATGAAATCACCTTAATTTGATTATTTGAATCATCAAATTCAAAAGACAAATCAACTTTATTTAATGGAATTTGATGACAAAGAGGAATCAAGTCATGAGTTTTCTTACTAGCAGTAATTCCTGCTAAATGAGCTATATTAATTACATTACCCTTACTCATTTGGTTAGCCTTAACTTTTTTATACGTTTGATCATTAAGAGTAATTTCACATGAAGCAATAGCCTCTCTTTTTGATATTTCTTTTGATGAAATATCGACCATGTTAGCGGAACCTTCACTATCTATATGCGAGAAATCTTTTTCTGTCATCTAATTTTCCTTTTTTTCAAAATTTTCATCAATAAGTAAACTATCAGAAGAAGCAGCATCCTTTGCTAGTAAATCACATAGTTCATTTTCTGCATGACCTTTATGTCCCTTAACCCAAACAAATTCAATTTTTTGGTGAAATTCACATAGATCAAGCAAACGATCCCATAAATCTGCATTGAGTGCTTTATTTTTTTTATCTCTCATCCAGTTATTTTTTTTCCATTTCTTGGCCCAACCTTTTTCAATCCCATCAATTACATATCGAGAATCTGTAGTAATAACAACTTCTTCTGGTTTTTTTAGTTTTGATAAAGCCTCAATAGGTCCTAAAAGCTCCATTCGGTTATTAGTAGTCTCACGATAACCTTGAGAAATTTTTATTTCCTCATTCTTCCATCTCATTATTACTCCATAACCACCAGGTCCAGGATTGCCTAGCGAAGAACCATCAGAAAAAATTGATACTAGACTCATCTATTATCCTCCAAGTTGAAACATCTCAATTTTTTTATAATTTGATTTAGTTAGCTCGTGCCTAATTTCAGAATATTTGTCTTTTCTTTTTAACCAAACACCTTTAATTACTTCATCCAATTTTTCATCTGTGCAGCCTTGTCTAATAATACTTCTTAGATCAAAGCCAGAGTTTGCAAATAAACAGGTCACGAGTTTACCATCCATTGTTATTCTAGCTCTGGTACAAGTTGAACAAAAAGGTTGTGAAACTGATGATATAAAACCAAATTCAGCAGAGTAGTCAACTAAATTGAATCTTTTAGCTACCTCCCCTTCATAGTTTGGTGGAATTTTTTCTACTTTATATTTGATTTCAATTAATTTAAGTATTTCTTCAATGGATAAAACATCTTTTAGTTCCCAGCCATTTAAATTCCCAACATCCATATATTCAATAAACCTAACAATATTTCCTGAATCTCTAAAATAATCTAATAAATCAATAATAGAGTGTTCATTTACATTTTTTTGAACAACACAATTTATTTTTATACTTTCAAAACCTTTCTTGTTTGCTTGATCTATTGCAGAAAGAACCTTTGACACTTCAACATTTTGCCCACTCATTTTTTTAAATGTTTCATTATCAATAGAATCAAGAGAAACAGTTAATCTGTTGAGCCCAGCATCAATTAATGAATCTAGCTTAGGTTCAAGAAGATAAGCATTAGTTGTCATCGCAATATCATCTATACCATTGATTTTAGATAGTTTAGCAATTAATTCTTCTATATTTCGCCTAACTAAAGGTTCTCCGCCTGTAAGTCTTATTTTGTTAACTCCAAGTTTTGCAAATGTGTTAGCAATGCGATAGATTTCATCAAAATCTAAAAGTTCATCCTTGGGTAAAAACTTAAATGACTCACCATAAACCTCTTTAGGCATACAGTATGTACATCTAAAGTTACATCTATCAGTTACTGATATTCTTAGATCTTTTACAGGTCTATTTAATTTATCTAAAGGATTATTCATGTGTATTTAAACGATTTTATCCTTAATTAGTTTATTTAAGAATATTTCTATTGATTTTCTTCTATGAGAAATTTTATTTTTTTCATCGATTTCTTTTGTAGCAAGAGTAGCATTATCTCCAATAGGTGAAAAAATTGGATCATAACCAAAACCATTACTACCTTGTTTTGAGCTAGAAATAGAACCCTCAAGTTCCCCTCTAGAAAAAAGTGTATTAGACCCAAATCCAACACCACAAATAACTGAAATGAATCTAGCTGACCTTTCTTCTATAGGAATTTTACTCATCTTTTTTAATACCAACTCAACCCTATCATTGTCACTTAAATTTACTCCCCCATATCTTGCTGAGTAGATTCCAGGTTCTCCATTTAGTGAGTCTATTGCTAATCCCGAATCTTCAGAAATTGTTGGCATTCTCGATAATTGATTATAAAAAGTAGCCTTAATTTGTGCATTTTCTTCAAAAGTATTTCCTGTTTCTTCAACATCTTCATTGATTTTCAAGTCATTTAAAGTAAATATTTCAAATATTTTTTTCTGATTTAATATTTCTTGGAACTCTTTAATCTTTCCAATATTTGTAGTTGCGATTAATATTTTCATATAATTTTTTTTTCTTAATTACAATAAATGATAATAAATGCTATAATTTTTCCTGTCTAAACGANACAAAAAAATTTACAATAATATTTAATAAAATATTTTCAGGAATAAATTAAATCAATAAATATTTATGTTAAGTAAAAGAATAAAGCTTATATTTAACTTGTCCATAGTAATGGTTTTATCTATATTACTCATGGCATGTAATCCAGAAGGTCCGCAATCAACTTTTGATGCTCAAGGCCCTGTGTCTGAAATTCAAAAGAATCTTTTCCTGTTCACATTCTGGATAGCAGTGATTGTCTTCATAGTAGTTGAAGGTGCCATTCTTTTTGTAACATTTAGATACAGAAGAAAAAATGATGAGCTACCTGTTCAAACACATGGAAATCTAAAATTAGAAATTACTTGGACAATAATACCTGCAATAATTATTGTAATAATNGCAATTCCTACTGTTATAGGAATTTGGCAAACCCAAGTAATGCCAGACGAAGAAGACTCACTAGTTATTAATGCTGTTGGTCATCAATGGTGGTTTGAATTTAATTATCCTTCAGAAGAAGTAGTTACAGCNAATGAACTACATTTACCAGAAGATACTAATGTTATTGTAAACATAGAATCTCAAGATGTTCTTCATTCTTTTTGGATNCCTAAAATAGCAGGTAAGGTTGACATGGTTCCTAATCATGAAAATCAATTATGGATCAAAGCTGATAATCCTGGACTTTATTATGGTCAATGTGCAGAATTTTGTGGTGTAGCTCATGCAATGATGAGATTTAGAGTTATAGTTCATNCAAATGAAGATTATCAAAATTGGTTAGAGTACATGAGAACCCCGCCTCAGGATCTTGTTTCAGGATCAGATGAAGATGAGGGAAGAAAGTTATTTGTAGGTAATTGCAGTATGTGCCACACATATGATTCTTATAAAAAAGCTGCATATCACAAAGAAATAAACTCACAATACAATAGATGGGAGGAGTGGAAAAAAGATAAAGAAAATTCAGCAATCGTTTCTGCACCTAANCTNACTCATTTTGGTAACAGAATAACTTTAGGAGCTGGATTAAAAGAAAATAATTACGACAACCTAGTAAAATGGATTGAAGATCCAGATAGTATAAAAATTGGNACTAGGATGAAAAACCATGCGGCTATTTACACTACTGAAAACAAACTTTCAGATTTAGAAATAGAACAAATAGCAAAATATTTACTAAGCCTTAAGCCATCAGATGATTCTATGGCAACCTATATAAAAGAATAAAAGAGGAAAAGATGAGTAGCTTAACAGATCCAAAACAATTTCAAATACCAAGGATTTTTCCAAGGCCGATGGCCCACAGTGGATTATGGTATTGGCTTGGTACTGTAGACCATAAAAAAATTGGTACTATGTATGGAATAGTTTCTTTCTTCTGGTTTATTATGGGTGGAATAGAAGCTCTTCTAATTAGAGTTCAATTATCTCATGCTGAAGCTTCTATAATTAGNCCCGAAGTTTATAATCAATTGTTCACCATGCATGGNACTACTATGGTTTTCTTAGTGGTAATGCCACTATCAGCTGCCTTTTTTAACTGGCTTGTTCCTCTTCAAATTGGAGCTAGAGATGTAGCATTTCCAAGATTAAATGCTCTGAGCTTATGGGTTTTTATTTTTGGATCCATACTAATGAACATTAGCTGGTTCACAGGCGAAGCTCCTAATGGTGGATGGTTTGGCTACCCACCTAACTCAACGGTTCAATTTAATCCAGGTAACGGAATGACCTATTGGGTGTTAGGATTAAACGTTCTAGGAGTTGCTTCTATTGCTGCTGGACTAAATTTCATAGTTACTATCATTAACATGAGAGCACCTGGGATGTCATTNATGAAGATGCCAGTATTCACTTGGATGACATTTATAACTTCAATATTGATTGTACTTGCTTTACCAGTTTTAGGTGTAGCTGGAATACAAATGACAGCTGACAGAGTTTATGGAACAAACTTTTTCAACTCTGAAGCAGGCGGAGATCCAATATTTTGGCAACATATCTTTTGGCTTTTTGGTCACCCAGAAGTATATATATTAATTTTGCCAGCTATGGGCATTGTGTCTGAAGTNCTTCCAACATTTGCAAGAAAACCTCTTTTTGGTTACACATTTATAGTATTTTCAGGTGCAATTATTGGTTTCATGGGTTGGTTTGTTTGGAGTCACCATATGTTTACAGTTGGGCTAGGGCCTGCTGCCAATACAGCATTCACTGTATCAACTATGCTTATTGCAATTCCCACGGGAGTAAAGATATTTAACTGGATAGCAACTTTATGGGGAGGATCGATACGCTTTACTACAGCNATGCTTTTCTCTATAGGATTTATTGCTATGTTTACTATAGGAGGGCTTTCAGGTGTAACTCACGCAGTATCGCCTTCAGATGCTCAACAACAAGACACCTATTATGTAGTTGCTCATTTTCACTATGTCTTATTTGGTGGTGCAATCTTTGCAATATTCTCCGGTATTTATTTCTGGTGGCCAAAGTTTACTGGTTGGTTCTTGAATGAAAGAATTGGAGTGGTCAATTTTATACTGATGATAGTTGGATTTAATTTACAATTTGCTCCTATGCATTGGGTTGGATTAGATGGAATGCCTAGAAGAATTTATACATATGCAGAAAATATGGGATGGGAAATTTCTAATGCAGCGGCTACTGCNGGTGGNTTNTTGATAGCTTTGTCAGTACTTGTATTCCTAGCAAATGTTTATTTATCAAGTAGAAAAAAAGTTATGGCTGGTGGAGATCCTTGGGATGCAAGAACCTTAGAATGGTCAATTTCTTCCCCTCCTCCTCATTATAATTTTGTTGAAATTCCCAAAGTAGGACATATAGATGATTGGTGGTATAAAAAGTATCCTGGATTATTAGAAGGAAGCCCCAAGAATAATTCTGAACCTTCAGCTAAAGTTGAAGACACAACTAATGTTGATGAATCAAAAATACATTTACCAGATTTATCTTATTATCCATTNTTTATTGGAATTGGATTATCAATAGCAGCACTTGGGGTTTTATATTCNTATGCACTTGTAACCATTGGACTAATTTTAGTTTTCTGGGGAAGCATTGGATGGAGCACTGAACCTGTAAACGAACCTCATGAGGGAGATCACTAGATGGCAAATCAAGGAATAACCGTTCATCACGGAGAAGAAATAAATAATTCCACAGGAGTTAGTAATAAAAAATTACTAATGTGGGCATTTTTAGGATCTGATGTAATGTTCTTTGGTACATTCATTGGAACTTTTATGGCGTATAGAAATAAAAGTTTAGTTGGCCCTTATCCTGCTGATACACTAGATATTCCCATAACTTCAGTGAGCACATTTGTATTGCTTATGAGTTCTTTAGGAATAGTTCTTGCACTTCATTATTTGAAAGAATCAAAAATGGCTCTTGCAAAATTATGGCTACTTTTGGTAATTGTAATGGGTTTGATTTTTATTGGATTCCAGGTTTANGAATTTTCACATTTTGCTCATATAGGAATGACTCCTCANGTAAATTTATTTGGCTCAACATTTTTTACCCTTACAAGCCTTCACGGAGCTCACGTTTCTCTGGGAATATTATGGCTCATATTTTTACTTTATAATGAATATAACGGTAATCTGACTAGTGAAAATGCCATTGATTTAGAATTAGCTGGATTGTACTGGCACTTTGTTGATATAGTTTGGATTATAATTTTTGGTTTATTGTACCTTATAACAGCTGGAGACGGAGTTCCACCTGGTGGAGTTCCATGGACAGGCGGACACTAGATAGGAGATTTAATTGTCTATACTAAAAGATTTATTTCATTATGATGGTAATGGTTGGTGGAAAATACCTAAGACATCTGAAGCCGATTCAAATCCNCCTCATGAACATCCTTTTGGTGGATTTGTTATAAAATTCAAGAACTTTATAACTTTTATAACCTCTGGAAAAGGACACGCTGGCCCTGTTTACTATTGGGTAATAGCAGGGATATTAGGAGTAATAACATTAATTGAAGTTTGGTGGTTTGACGTAGAAGCTTTAGCCTATTTGCTTGTTCCTGCAATGCTAGGTTTTTCTGTTCTAAAATTTATATTAGTTGTTGCCTTTTTTATGCATCTTAGATTTGATCATAAAATGTACTCTACTGTATTTGTTACATGTATGATTATTGGAATAATAATTTTCACTCTATTCTTATTTCTTTCTGCTTTTCATGGCTTTGGTAATTAGAAAAAATTATTTTGAATAACAATATAGGNTTTATAGATTTTATAACTTCATGGAATTATAGTTCTTTATTTTTTTATTTTCTGATAATTACTTTTCTTGTTTACCTGATAGGATCATTGAAGCTATTAGCAATATCTAAAAATAATAAACAATTATTAAAATTTTACAGAGGTTTATTGGGATATATTCTTTTGATATTTTCTTTAGTGGGGCCAATTTCAGCATTTGAAGATACATTCTGGATTCATATGATTCAACACTTAATATTAATTATGTTAGTGCCTCCNTTAATATTAAGCGGGCTTTTCTTTTCAGCTAACTTATGGTTTTTTCCTAGAATAATAAGAGTTGGTATAGCTGATTTTATAAGACCTCAAAAGCCTTTTAGAAAATTTCTTAACCTAATCACATCTCCAAGATTTGGATTGATTTTTTATATTATTTCTTTATGGACCTGGCATCTTCCAATTTTCTTCAACTATGCATTAAATTATTCATTAGTACATAACCTTGAACATCTATCATTTTTACTTAGCGGAGTACTTTTTTGGTGGCCTGTTATCGGTTTAAGTATTGGTGCAAAAAAAATAAGCATTCCTATGAGAATAGTCTATTTGCTCTTAGCAGTAACCCCTACAGCAGTAGTTGCAGCATTCATAACTCTTGCAGATTCAGTTATTTATGGTGAAGACATCCCTAGGTTACTTAATATTGCTGCGATAGAAGATCAGAAGATAGGAGGGCTTATAATGTGGATTCCTGGAAATACTATATTTATAGGTACATTAACAGTACTATTCTTTAAGTGGTCCTATAAACAGAGTAAAGAGTCAAGAAAATATAAAGGTTAATCGACCTGTGAAATAAAATACTCGTTAGTGACATTAAGCATGCTACTAATAGTCTCATTGGTATAAGATTTTAAGTAGATTACTGTAGCCCAAGCTTTCTTAAGATTTTCTTCCATCTCAGAAATAGTCATTGGGTTATTTTTATTAAGAATCAATATTCTAAAAACAGCTTCAATAAGAGACGTGCCTGGTAAAACATATTTTTTTAATAAATAATCTTCATTACTTTCTTCAGAATCATTTTTAATGTTAGAGATTTCATTATAAAGGTCATCTACAGACTTACCTAATAATTCTTTCTTTTTTGAAGGATCATCAAAAAATTTTTCTATAACTAAAAAATTAAATGAAAGATTAGAATCTGCAAATTCTTCAACATTAATTTGATATTTTTCTAAACCAATCGCACTTTCATTATTAATTGTCATTATTTATTCCTCATTATTCAATATATCTGAAATGTTCTCATTCCAATTAAACATTTCAACGTCTATTTTTTCGCCTTTCTTAAGTATATCAATATCTGATGGACATATTGCTAAACCGTTGGCCTCGTGCATAGATGTTAAGACCCCTGAACTTTGGTTTTTTATAGGAACTGCGATTATTTTTGAAGAAGAGTCAACAATGACTTTTACCCTAGAATATAATCTTCTACCATCGTGATTAATAATATCTGATTCTAAATTAGCTTTTATAATTGGCCTATTTCTTAAGGGCTTTCCCTTCATTTTATCTATTGCATAACGCCCAAATTTTTCAAAAGCTATCATTGCACTAACTGGATTTCCTGGAACTCCTAAAAGGGGTATTTTTTTTCCATCAATAGTAATTATTCCAAAAGCTAAAGGTTTTGCAGGTCTCATATTAACAGACCATAAATTAATATCTCCATTTTTATCTAAAACATCTTTTACAATGTCATAGTCACCTTTAGACACTCCTGCAGAGGTAACTATTAGATCAACATCTTTTAGCTTTGCAAGTTTTTTTTCAAGATCTTCTACCTTATCTAACGCATGTTTTTGAATTAATGGAGTTGCACCAAATTCCGTAACCAGAGAAGACAAGGTATAGGTATTTGAGTTATAGATTTTACCATCTTGATTTTTTTCACCCGGCTCTAACAATTCATTACCAGTCGAAAGTATACCAATTATAGGTTTTCTTATTACAGACACCTTCTCACGCCCAATTGAGGCCATTACGCCTACAGTAGCTGAGGTGATCAATGAACCCTTCTTGATAATAACTGATCCCTTTTTGATATCTTCACTTTTTTTTCTGATATTCTCTAAATTTTTAACACTGATTTTAATACCTATTTTATTTTTATCATTATTTTCTAATTCATTAGTATCTTCAAAAGGAACTACAGCATCAGAACCTGATGGAATTGGTGCTCCAGTCATGATTCTTGAAGCTTGCCCTGGTGACAGAGATAATTTAGGAATTGTTCCAGCAGGAATTTCTTCAATTACATCTAGATATATTATGTTTTCGTCATCCGCCTTTAATAAGTCATTCTTAATCACTGCATAGCCATCCATAGCAGAATTATCTAAAGGAGGAACATTGATTTCTGAAATAATATTTTCAGAAATAACACTTCCAACAGATTCTAAAATATTAATTTGAATAGGATTTAGAGTTTTGAATTTAGAAAGAATTTTTTCACGAGCATCTTCAACAGAAAGCATGTCTGCATGATAATGAGATTTTCTTTTTTTTTGATTCATTATGGTTAGTCTCTTATATAAGCATCTAATTGTTTTTTTAATTTGGAAAGTATATTTTTTTCAATCTTTTCTAAATTTTTTGAAGACAATGTGTCATCGAAAGACTGGTAACTTATCCTTATTGATATACTTTTTTTATTTGAAGGAATTCCTTCTCCTTCATACGAATCAATAATAACTGATTCAACTACATATTTTTCAGACAAAATAATTTTATTTAGATCATCAAACTTAACATTTTTCTCAACAATTAGGGAAAGATCTCTATGTGCTTGCGGAAAGGTAGAAAATTCTTCATAAATAACAGAAGATTTAGCCTTTATTAGTGAATCTAAATCAAGTTCAAAAATAACTACGTTGTATGAGTTGAAGTCTAATTCAGTTAATAATTTAGGAGAAATCTCTCCAATAAAACCAATATCTTTATTAATATTTTTATTAAAAAGCTTTGATGATTTCTGAAGATCAAACAAAGGATCAGTGTAATCTACAAATTCAACATTTATATTTAGCTTTTTTAATATGAATTCAACAATTCCTTTTATATCAAAATAATCTACTAAACCTTCTTCTTGATTCCAATTTAATTCATTACGAGTGCCTGCTAAAATTCCCGAAATCATAGTTTTTTCATTAATCTTAGATTGATCTTTATAAAAAACACTTCCTATTTCAAATAACTTAATAGGTTTTTTCCAGTAGTGAGTATTCCTAGAAGCATTAAGAAGTAGAGAGGGAATAATGCTTTTTCTTAAATAAGCATGTTCATTTGAAATAGGATTATCTAATTCAATTGATTGGCCTAAATTAGAAATCAAGGGAGTGAAGCTTAACAATTTTTCAGATGTTGCAGAATAAGAAATTGTTTCAGTCAATCCAATGCCAACAAGAATATCTTGTAAAAATATTTTAGTGTCATATTCCTCATTTGGTTCCCATTTAGGAATTTCTCCTGATAGAAAAGATAAAGGTATATCATCGTAGCCTATTATTCTCGCAATTTCTTCATGAAGATCCTCAGAAATATTAATATCAGATCTCCAAAAAGGTTTATCAACTTGCCATGTAGATTCTTTAGCTGAAAAATCAAAAGTAAAATCTAAGTTTTCTAAGGTATTACTAATTTTTTTATCATCTAAATCTAAACCTAAATGACTTTTAATTTTATCTTTTTTCAAAGGTATTTTTGATTTATTATCAGATTGATTTTGACATAAATCTTCCATAAATCCTCTAGTTTTTCCACCTGCCAGTTCAATTATTAAATTCGCTGCTCTAGATAATGCAAATTCTGTAATTTCAGGATTCAAATTTCTTTCAAATCTGATAGATGCTTCAGTAGAAAGATTTAATTTTTTTGAAGTATTTCTAATATATTGTGGATTGAAATTTGCAGATTCTAAAAAGATTGTTTTTGTTTTATTATCAATCTCAGAATTTCTTCCTCCCATTATTCCTGCCAAACCAATTGATTGTTTTTCATCAGCAATAACTATACTTTTACTTGGAAGCTCTCTTTCTTCTCCATCAAGAGTAATTAGTTTTTCTTTAGAGTTAGATTCTCTTACAAAAATCTTATCACCTGATATCTTATCCAAGTCAAATGCATGTAATGGTTGCCCTATTTCAAACATTACATAATTAGTTATATCTACTACATTATTGATTGGTCTTTCACCAATAGAAATCAGCTTTGATTTTAACCAATCAGGAGAGTCAGTTATATTTACTGAATCAAGAATTATTCCTGAATATCTAGGACATATTTTTTCATCTGAAATTTCTACAATTCCTTTAGAATTATCTATAACAAACTCATTACTATACTTGAAGTTTAGTTTTGTAGAAAATTTTGCTGATAAGTCTCTAGCTAGGCCGACTATAGAAAGACAGTCAACTCTATTGGGAGTTACGTCGATATCAAAAACAGTCTCTGAGAAATACTTATTTAGAGGATCTCCTATTAAAAAACTATTATCAAGAACCATTATTCCTTCATGATCATCGCTCAATCCTAATTCTTTTTCTGAGCAAATCATACCTTCTGATATTTCTCCTCTAATTTTTGACTTTTTAATCTCAAAAGTAGAACCATTTTCTAAAGGTAATTTTGTTCCAGGAGTCGCCAAAAATATTTTTTGACCCTCTTCTATATTTGGAGCACCGCAAACTACTTGAATCTCATTATTACCATCAAAAACTATTGTTAATTTTAATTTATCAGCATTGGGATGAGTAATTATTTTTTTTATTTCAGCTACGATTACTCCATCAATGTTCCCTGATTTTTCAATTGACTCTACTTCATTTCCAATCATGGTTAGATTTTCAGAAATTTCTTCTTCTGATTTTTTGAAAGTTATATATTCATTTAGCCAACTGATTGGAAGTTTCATGATTTATCTTACAAATTGACTCAAGAATCTAAGATCATTTATATGAAAATTTCTTATATCTTTTATTTTATTTTTTAACATTGATACTCTTTCTGGGCCTATTCCAAATGCAAAACCACTAACCTCAGAAGGATCATATCCTACTCCACTAAGTACTTTAGGATGAACCATTCCAGCTCCTAAAATTTCTATCCACTTACCATCCCATAAAATAGACATGTCAACACCTGGTTCTACAAAAGGGAAAAAATCACATCTAAATCTTACTTTTTGATCTGAACCAAAGATTTTTCTAGCCATTTCAAATAAAGTTCCTTTTAATTCAGAAAAAGAGATATCTTTATCAACAGCTAAACCTTCTATTTGATGGAATTCCCACTCATGAGTAGCATCAGTAGCCTCATATCTATAGCATTTTCCAGGAACAACAACTCTAATTGGAGGGTTTTTATTTTCCATTATTCTTGCCTGCATGGGTGAAGTATGAGTTCTGAGTAAATGTTTTTCACCTTCAGTTGACGCATTTAGCCAAATAGTATCCCATTGATCTCTAGCTGGGTGGTCAGATGGTATGTTTAGTAAATCAAAATTATATTTCTCTGTTTCAATTTCTTTACCTTCTAAAATTTCAAAGCCCATAGAACCAAATGCTTGACAAATTTCACGAATAATTAAAGTTGTTGGATGGTAGTTCCCTGAAGAAAGATTTAATCCTGGTAATGAGTTGTCGAAATAGCCAGATTTGTCCTCAATTTTATTAATATTATTTTTGTGATCTACAAAAGTTTTATTAAGTTGATCTTTTAGATCATTTATTTTTGGGCCAACTAATCTTTTATCATCATTTGGAATAGTTGCCAATATTTTCATTAGTGAAGATAATTTCCCATTTCTTCCCAGATAGCTTATTCTCCAATTTTCTAATTGATCATCATCAGCATGCAATTTATCTAAATCACTCAGAGCAATTTGCTTTAGTTCATCGATTTCACTTAGTATTGATTCAGTATTGGTCAAAATATATTCCTATTGATTACAGTATAAATTATATTTCAAATATATTGAAAATTTCCATAAAAAGTAACTTATTTGTAATTTTTCGGTAGTTTATACTCAATTTATTCTAATTGAATTATTTATAAAGTGGTATTTTCCTTCTGGATAGTATATAAATAACAGTATAAATAATCAAAGGTCTAGGAACCGGAGGTTCAAATGGAAGCTTATTGCATGAAATGCAAGGGGAAACAGACAATGTCTAATCCTCAAGAAATAACTATGAAAAATGGTAGGCCTGCTACACAAGGCGTATGCCCAGTTTGTGGAACTAAAATGTTCAAGATTGGTAAAGCATCATAGTTTAAATTTGTATATTTTATACAAAATATCAAAAACGAAATTGCAAAAAAAACGATTGTTTTTTTTGCAGTTTTGTTTAAAACAGGATGTGAAATATGAAAAATAATACTTTCGGTAAGACTGGTGCTAATGTAAGTAAACTAGGATTAGGTTTAGCACAGGTTGGATTCCAACTAGGTTTTGATGGATTTAAAGAAGCAGATAGAATTTTAAATTTTAGCCTTGATAATGGCATAAATTTTTTAGATACCGCAGCAATGTATATTGATAGTGAATCAATAGTGGGTAAATCAGTAGGACACAGAAGAGAAGAATATTTTTTAGCTACAAAAGCTGGAACAGGAAGGACTACCTCTCCTGATTCTGAGTGGACTTATGAAAAGATTAAGACATCTGTAGAAAAAAGCTTAAAAAACTTAAAAACAGACGTTATTGATTTAGTTCAATTACACTCATGCGAAACTCATCTTTTGGAACAAGGTGATGTAATAAGAGCTTTACAGGATTGTAAAATAGAAGGTAAAACTAGATTTATTGGATATTCAGGTGATAACGAAGCCGCTGATTGGGCTGTTAGATCAAACTTATTTGATACTTTGCAAACAAGTTATAGCTTATCTGACCAAAGAGCTCGAAGTAGAAATATTTTATCTGAAGCTAAAAACAGGAACCTTGGAGTTATAGCAAAAAGACCAATAGGTAATGCAGCTTTGTTAGGCGTAAGGAATCATAGAAATAATTCAACTCATGAATCCTTTGGGAGCGCATATGATGAATACTTCAAAAGAGTTTTAAAAATGTCAGATGAGTTAGATATTGATCTGAATAATATTGATACCATAGAGCTATCTATGGCATTCTCTTTGTTAAAAGATGAAATACATGTTCTAATAATTGGTTCAAAAAATTCATCGCATGTTGAAGAAAATATTAAATTTATGTCCGAAAAAATTGATAAATATAAAAATACTGTAAAAGAGTATGAAAAAATATTTGAAAAATTAGATGAAAATTGGAGACAATTAACTTAATATAAAATTTAATAAACTATTCATGGAAAATAAAAAAAGAATACTTACTGGAATCAGACCTACTGGGGCCTTACATTTAGGTCATTATGTTGGAGCTCTTCATAACTGGATTTCTTTACAGGAAGAGTATGATTGTAATTTCCTAATTGCTGACTATCAGGCTTTGGGGGATCATTTTAACGATATTGAACTAATAAAAAAATCTGTTATAGATGTAACTCTAGACTGGTTATCAGTAGGACTAGATCCAGAAAAATCTAATTTTGTTATTCAAAGCTATGTACCTGAACATGCGGAACTTAGCATGTTATTATCTTTTGTAACTCCTTTAGGTATGCTTGAAAGAAACCCTACATTAAAAGGAGAATTAGATTCCCTGCCAGTAGAAAGACGGAGTGCAGGTTTCTTTAATTATCCAATAAGCCAAGTAGCAGATATTCTCTTACCAAGAGCACACCTTGTTCCTGTAGGAGAGGATCAAGCCCCTCATCTAGAAATGTCTAGAGAAATTGCAAGAAAATTTAACAACATGTATGGGTATGTTTTCCCTGAACCAGAAACCTTAATAGGAAAAGTAGGTAGACTTTCTGGGACAGACGGAAAAGGAAAAATGAGTAAAAGCCAAGGTAATGTAATTTTACTTTCAGATACAAAGGAATCTGTTGATAAGAAAGTTAGGAGTATGTACACCGATCCTAATAGAATTAGAGCTGATATCCCAGGAAAAATTGAAGGTAACCCTGTTTTTCAATATTTAGATGCATTTACTGAAAATGATAAAAATGTAGATGATTTCAAGGAAAGGTACAAAACAGGAAATATTGGAGATGTTGAAATAAAAAATTATTTATCAAATATTCTTAACGATTTTTTAGACCCAATTAGGGACAAAAGAGCTTACTTTGAAAAGAATATCAATCTTGTGGAAGAAGCATTAGATACCGGTGTTACAAATGCAAGAAAACTTGCTAATGAAACTATGCAACTAGTACGTGATAAAATGAAAATCTCATCCTATAAGAAAGTTTGGTAGGAATGCTAGATAGTCCAGAATATAATGATTTTGTAGAAAAATCAAAAGAATATAACCTTATTCCCGTATATCAAGAAATAAGAGCAGATCTTGAAACACCTTTGTCAATTTATATCAAATTATCAGATAATAAATATTCTTTTTTATTGGAATCAATTACAGGTGGTGAAAATCTAGCTAGATACTCCATTATAGGAACAAATCCAAGAAAAGTAATAAAAACTGGAAAAAACCAAGATTATGGAGAAGTCGATCCATTAGAAATAGTAAAAGATGAGATTAAGTGCTTTAAAGTACCGGAGTTAGAAGAACTACCCGTTTTTACGGGAGGAGCAGTAGGTTATTTATCTTATGAAACTATCTCATATTTTGAAAATACTGTTTCAAAAAAAGAAAAATCAAACTTAGAAGTTCCAGAATCAATATTTCTACTTACTGATTCTTTAGTTGTGTTTGATCATGTTAAGCAAACTATTTTTATAATTCATTATGCAAGAATAAATCCTAATGATGAGCTTGAGAAAATATTTTTAGAATCTCAAAAAAAAATAAATGAAATTTACGAAAAAATAAAAAAACCTATTCCTAATGAATTCAATAATATCTCAAATATTAGTAAATCTAATAATAAATCTAACGGAGAATTAGTTCAAGAATATGAGAAAAACATGAGCAAAGCTGAGTATAAAGCTGCAATAGAGAAATGTATTGAAAATATTTATTCTGGTGAAATAATTCAGGTCGTTTTCTCACAAAGGCTTACTAAAAAAACTAAGGCTTCTGCTATAGAAATATATAGGTGCTTAAGAACAATTAATCCTTCTCCATATATGTTTTTGCTTAATTTAGATGATTTCCAAATATTAGGGGCTTCACCGGAATTACTAGTCAAGTCATCAAATAAACAACTAAGTGTACACCCTATAGCAGGAACAAGACCTAGGGGAGTTGATTCTGAAGAAGATGAAAAAATTGCTAATGAGCTAATTAATGATGAAAAGGAACTTGCCGAACATCTTATGTTGCTAGATTTAGGGAGAAATGATGTTGGTAGAGTATCTATGCCTGGCTCAGTTAATGTAAATCAAAAGATGGAAATAGAAAAATACTCTCATATAATGCATATAGTTTCTAATGTAACAGGAACTCTTAAGGATGAATTAGACGAATTTGATGCTCTAAGAGCTGCATTTCCTGCAGGCACTGTTAGTGGTGCACCAAAGGTTAGAGCTATGCAACTAATATCTGAGCTCGAACCTGAAAAAAGAGGACCTTATTCAGGAGGTGTCGGATATTTCTCATATAATGGAAATATGGATACATGTATTGCTATAAGAACCTTAGTTCTTAAAGATGAAACTATTTATATACAAGCTGGTGGAGGGATAGTTGCTGATTCAAAAGTCGAAAATGAATATGAAGAAACTTTGAACAAAATGATGGCTTTGATTCGCTCAGTTGATGAAGCAGAAAGAAATTTATAATGATTATATTATTGGATAATTATGATTCTTTCACCTATAACTTATATCAATTCTTAAGTGAATTAAATCAAGAAGTTGTAGTAATTAGAAACGATAAGACTACTTCTGAAAAAATAGAAGAAATAAAACCTACACATTTAGTTATTTCTCCAGGACCATCTAATCCTGATAATGCAGGAATTTCTAAGGAAGCTATAGAGTATTTTTCAAATAAAATTCCTGTTTTAGGAGTATGCCTAGGTCATCAATGTATAGCAAATACTTTTGGTGCAAACATAATTCAATCTAAAGAGATCATGCATGGAAAGATTTCGTCTATAACTCATGATGAAAAAGGTATTTTCAAAGACATTCCTAATCCTTTTAATGCTGTTAGGTATCACTCACTTATTATAGAAGAGAAAACTTTATCTAAGGACTTTGAAATTTCTGCTAGAAGTGAATCAGGGATAATCCAAGGGATAAGGCATAAGTCATTATCTCTAGAAGGAGTCCAGTTTCACCCAGAATCAATAGAAACAGAAAATGGTAAAGAATTACTAAATAATTTCATAGGATTGTAATGTGAAAATTTTAGATTTAATTAATAAGGTTCATGCAAGAGAAAATTTATCTTACGAAGAATCTCAGTACTGCATGAGAGAAATCATGTCAGGTAATATTTTACCCTCCCAGTTCGGAGCTTTAATGTCAGCTATGGCATTAAAAGAAGAGACTCCAACAGAATTGGCAGGAATGGCATCAATAATGAGAGAATATTCCTTAAAAATCAAATCAAAGGAAAACTCTATAGATGTATGTGGTACTGGTGGCAGTGGATTAAAATGGTTCAATATATCAACAGCCTCTGCTATTCTTGTTTCATCATTAGGAATTCCTGTTGCAAAACATGGTAATAGAGCAATGTCTGGAAACTCTGGCTCTGCAGATGTTTTAGAAGAGTTAGGCGTAAAAATTCAGATCGATCCCCAAAAAGTAGAAGATTGTTTGCATGAGATTGATCTAACATTTATTTTTGCTCAATCTTTTCATCCATCAATGAAATTTGCTGCTCCACTAAGAAGAGAAATAGGAATAAGAACAATTTTCAATTTTTTAGGCCCTTTAACGAATCCAGCAGGAGTAAAAAAACAAATTATAGGAACGCCAAATAGCATAGTTGCAAAAAAAATTGCAGAAGCCGCAAAAATGCTAAATTCAGAAAGAATCATAACTATCAGCGGAGAATCAGGTGCTGATGAGATTGAGATAGATAATAAAACAAAGTTTTATGACTCAAAAAATCAATTTAAAGAAGAAATAATTAATTTTACAAAAGGTTATGATTCAAAATATCTGATAGTTAGTTCCCCTAAAGAATCTGCAAAAAAAATAGTTGACTCTTTCAACTTAAAAAGTGCTACTTCTGATCAGGAACTTAAATCTATCCTGCATTCTATACTAATTAATTCATCTATCGCTTTATATTTGAATGAAACTAATTCAGATTTAGATGAATGCTATCAAATTGCAGAAGAAAATATATACAACGGCAAAGCCTTAAAAAAACTTAATCAACTTATTGAAATAACTAATAAATAAATATGGGTATATTAGAAGAAATAGTAAATAAAAAAAAAAGATCATGTTCAATTAAAAAAACAGTCTTTATCTTTTGAAAAATTAATGAAGTTGGATTCTAAATACCCAGAAATAAATAATTTGGAATCGATTTTAGAAAAAAAAAATATACTTATATCTGAGATGAAAAGAAAATCACCGTCTGGTGGAATTCTTGATAAAGACTTAATACCCAGAAAACAAGCTGATCTGTACATAAAATCTGGAACTGATGCTATTTCAGTATTAACTGAAAAAGACTATTTTTCAGGAAGCAATGATGACCTAAATGAGGTCTTAAATATATCGAAACAAAAAAAAATACCAGTTTTGCAGAAAGATTTTATAATTGATGAGTACCAAATATTTGAAGCTAAACAGATTGGAGCAGATAGTATTTTATTAATCATTCGAATACTTAGCGAAGAAAATTACGTAAGATTCTATAATTTAGCCGAATCATTAGGATTAAGTGTCATCGTAGAAATTCATAACGAAGAAGAATTAGAATTAGCACTTAAGGCAGACATTAATATTTTAGGTATAAATAATAGAAATCTTGACACACTAACTACTAACTTAGAAACTTTTGAAAAATTATCTAGAATAGTGCCTAAAGGGATATATAAAATTGCTGAGAGCGGAATAAGAAATTCAGAAGATGCTACCAGAATGATAAATTCAGGTGCTAATGGATTACTAGTAGGTGAATCGATAATTAAATCAAATAATATACAAGAAATTATTTCAGAAATAGCTTCAAAAAATGTATAAAAATAATCCTAAAATTAAAATTTGTGGAATAAAAGAAATAAGTACGGCTAAATTATTAATTGATTTGGAGGTAGATTTTGTAGGTCTAAATTTTATTAAGAATTCGACAAGATACTTAAATGAAAAAAATGCAAAGCAGATAGTGGATTACATAGATGATTACAGAAAATCAAAAAAATCTCAAATACAGAAAGTTGGTTTATTTTTAAATGAAAAAATTGAAAAATTAAATTATTTATCTAAAATTTTTAATTTAGATTTTGTTCAATTATGTGGGAATGAAGATATTGAATATATCTCGATAGTTCAAAAACCAGTAATAAAAGTAGTTCACATAAAGGAAAAAATGCATTCTGATGAGTTAAAAAAGAAAATCGAATCATTTTCTTCTGTTTCAAAATATATAATCTTAGATACCTTCTCAAAATCTTCTGCAGGTGGAACAGGACTGACATTTGATTGGTCTGAATATAAAAATTTATTTAATAAAAATATATTTATTGCAGGTGGATTGAACCCCGATAATATAAAGGATTTCTCAAATTCATATTTACCTTGGGCAATAGATGTTTCTTCAGGGGTAGAATCAAATAAGGAAAAAGATCCTGAAAAGATAAATCTATTTATCAGGAATAGTAAAATAAATTAATCTAATCGAAATCCTAAAGGCCATCTAACTTTTTGTATTTTTGTAAGATGAAAGTTACAGTTTTCTATTTTTGCATTTGTCAGCACACATCTATAGAGCCATGCATCTTCAAAATCTACATTAATACATATAGATCGAGATAAATTCGCCCGATATAAAGCTGCTTTTATAAATTTTGATCCACTGAAATCCACACTGAGAGCAGAGATTTCAGATAAATCAGCATTAGAAAAATCACAATTTATAAATTTGGAATTGTTCATTAATGATTTTGAAAATCTCCATCCAGAAAAATCCTGATTCTCAAAAAACATATTGCTGAGATCAAATCTTTTATCTGGGTTTTCCTTTATCCACTGATTTAAATGATTTTTACCTAATTTAAGAATATTTTCTTCTTTATTCATCGTTTGTACTTTATTTACAGTTTTGTAACAAATAATAGTTATTATAGATAATAGTTATTATAGAATAACATTTAATATTTTAAGACAGGAGTTTCTAAATGGCTAATGAATCAAAAGAAGCACTAAAATTAATGCAGGACAATGGTTGTGATGTATTAGACATAAAATTTATTGATTTACCAGGGGTATGGCAACATGTTTCTGTTCCAATCAGCGAAGTAAATGACGGTCTGTTTGCTAATGGTACTGGATTTGATGGATCAAGTATAAGAGGATTTCAATCAATTGACGAATCAGATATGCTTTTAGTGCCAGATAAATCAACAGTAAAAATAGATCCATTTGTGGATGGACAGGTTACTGTAATTGCAGACATAAAGGATCCAGTAACTGGAGAATTTTACACAAAAGATCCTCGAAATGTTGCAAAAAAGGCTCAAGATTACCTAAAAAGCACGGGTGTTGGAGATACATCCTTTTGGGGGCCTGAAGTAGAATTTTTTATATTTGATTCAGCTAGTTTCGACTATGGTCCAAATCATGGATTCCATCATGTTGATTCGGATGAAGGTATTTGGAACTCTGGAGAAAGTCATATGTTGGATGGCATTACTCTTAATAAATCACATAGACCAAAACATAAAGGTGGGTACTTCCCTGTTTCACCTGTTGATACTCAACAAGATATAAGAAATGAAATGATAAGAATAATGCAAGATTCTTTCAATATAAAAGTTGAAAAACAACATCACGAAGTTGCTACAGCTGGTCAAGGAGAAATCGATATAGTTTACAATACACTTTTAGAAACAGCTGATAATGTAATGGCTTACAAATATGTGGTAAAAAATGTTGCAAAAAGACACGGTAAAGTTGCAACATTCATGCCTAAACCTATTTTTGAAGATAATGGTACTGGTATGCATACCCACCAATCTATCTGGAAAGATGGAAAGCCTCTTTTTGCAGGCGATTTATATGGTGGATTCTCCCAACTAGGCTTAAATTACACAGGAGGATTAATTAAGCATGGAAAAGCACTAATGGCATTAGCAGCTCCAACTACAAATTCTTACAAAAGGCTTACTCCTGGATTTGAAGCTCCAACTATCCTTGCTCTATCTGCAAGAAATAGATCTGCAGCTTGTAGAGTGCCTATGTATTTTCAAAACCCAGCAGCAAAAAGAATTGAATTCAGATCTGCCGATCCAACTTGTAACCCTTATTTGACTTTTTCTGCTATGTTATTAGCAGGTCTTGATGGAATAGAAAATGGTTATGACCCAGGAGAACCTTTAGAGCAAGATTTGTTTGAACTTCCCCTTGAAGAGCAGGCAAAACTACCTCANGTTCCTTCAAGTCTTGAAGAGGCACTAAATGCACTTGAAGAAGATCATGACTTTCTTCTNAAAGGNGGGGTTTTCACCGAAGATGTTATTCGATCTTGGATTGATTTCAAAAGAGAGAATGACGTTGACCCAGTTAGACTNAGACCTCATCCTTATGAGTTTTTCCTTTCTTTTGATGCTTAGGTGANTTTTTTTATTGATGGTCTAAAATATTTTTTTTAGGCCATCAAGATTAGAAATTTTTAGAGATTCATTGAAATCTTTGTAATAGCCAAATCTATCAATAAGTATTGGTGTAATTCCAAAATTCTCTGCTCCTTTGATATCAGATTCTATTTGATCTCCAACTAAATAAGAGTTAGTTATTTTAGCACCTGCTTTTTTCAAGCAATATTCAAATATTTTTGAATCAGGTTTTTCAGAGTTACTATCATNTGAAGTGATTATAAATTTTAAATGATTTTTAAGTTTTAAATTTTCNATCAATGACTCTCCTGGAATATCCATATTAGTAATNCCAGCACAAAAAATATTTTTTTGTTTTAGATAATCTAAATTATCATAAACATCAGAAAATATTTTCAATTCATATTTTTCATTAGAAATTTCTTCCCAAATTTTCCAAGCTTTTTCTTTATTGATAAAAATTCCATTTTTCTCTAAAATTTTCATTTCATAGTTAGAAAAAAAGTCCTTAATTTCTTTTTTATTCATCAATCTAAGGGGTTTTATTTTTTTTTGATATGTCATAAATTCATCAGCATCTTTATAACCTTCAGTTATTTGGTTTTCAGTAAGGGTTATATTGTATTTAGTTAGAATTTTTGTTTGAATTTTTTCTCTTTCAGGATAGAATCCTGCAAGTGTTCCATATATATCAAAAAATATAAATAAACTATTTTTCATACTCATAAATTGTGTANCCATTATTACTATAAATTTCAGAAATTCTATCACTCATAGCTAGATTAAACCTTTTATCAAAGTCCGGGTAATGAATTTTTTCAATTGGACCAAATATAATTAGTTCAACAGAGTAAAATTTCAAAAAGTCCTCTATAAATTGCTTTGAATCAGTTGTATAAAATTCTTCAATTTGTTTTTTTCTAAGATTTACTTCATTTGAATTGAGAGATCTTTGTTGCTTTTGATGCCAGTCCCAACCCAACACTGCCGATAAACCTGTATTGATAGATACATTTGAAGACCAGCTATATAATTCTTTTGAAGCCTCAACTATAACTGGATTACCATTTATATTATTATTAATCCAATCAGTTGCATCATANGTGCTAGATAAATCAATTAGGTTTCCAGTTTGAGAATATTTAGCTGCCTTCATATAATAATCACCCTCAAGCCCTTTATATTCGTTGTTAAATCTATCTAAAATTCTAGGTCTTAAGGAATAAATCGGATAAATTAATCCCAAAATAATTAATATTCCTAGCAAATAAGAGAAAGTATTTTTATATATTTTCTTATTAGTATCCTGGAAAGCTAAAGGTATTAATAAACTAGCTCCTAAATTCAGAAGAATCCAAGATTGAAAATGAAACTTAAACACNGTGTTCATTCTATTGATATCATCATTCACAACAAAAATATCAGTAAAAATNGGTATAGATAAACCAAGTACAAGTAGAAGAGTGATCCATAAAAACAACTTCGAATCTGATTCAAACAGAAGAAGCTTTAAAGTGCCTATAAATAAGACAACCAANATTAGAGCAGAAAAAAGAATAATTGTATGAAGATTTAGAAAAAATAAANTTACCANAAACAAAATTATCAATAGTAATAAAAGCATGACCTTATTTTTCATAAGAGTGAAATTAAGGTCGGGAAAATATTTCTTTTTATATGANAGATTTTTGAAATAAAATATAGAGAATAAAAATATTATCGTTATTGGCAAAAAAGATATCTGTATTATAGAAATAATTGGTGTTTTCCAGCTTGATAAAGATATTCCTACTTCTGGCATTATAAAATTTTGATCAAAATTATAAAATAGAATTTTAGTCATTAAGAAGTAAAACAAACTATAAAGAATAATTTTTTTGAATTTATCATAATTTTTAATATCTAAGAATATAAAAGAAAAAAATATAGAAACAAAAACAATAAAAAGACTCAAAGGATAGTCCCAAGTATTAGTTGCTTGAATACAACCTGTAAGAAGAGCTAGGAATGATAATATAGCTAAGTTTTTATATTTTGAATCATTTTCAAAAAATTGATAATAAAAAATAAATGATACAGATATTATGGAAATCATTATAGGTATGCTTAATAGATGAGCATGCAAGTCAGCAAATAAAAAAGTAAAAAATGGAAATTCATTTATTTCTAATCCAGAAGAATTCATAGAAATTAATCTTGTACTTCTCCAATAATCAAAAAAGTCTTGACGGTCAAACATTATATTAANTAATTGAACTAAACCATCAAAATTACCAAAAATTAAAATTGAAAATATAGAAAATATCCCTATAAATAAAGGGGACTTGAACCAACTAAGATTAATGTCTCTAGATTTTTTATATAAATATATAAAACTAGAAGTAAAGCCAAAAATAATTGTCCCTGAGTAGGCAAAAAAAGTAGGTATTGCGAGATTATAGCTTACTGTCGAGGGAATCCCAGTAAGCTTTATTAATAGAGCTACCATGAATTGTCCAAAATAATAATAATTTAATGTATATCCAGAAAACCATGGGTCATAAGGGGGCATAGAAAANCTTCTGACAATAGCATTTAGGTAGGCTAAATCCATGGGTTTTTCACCTCCTCTATGAGGATGCCATAAATCAGGATTTAGCAATCTAACTATAATTCCTATCGCCAAAAGTAAAAAAAATAACAACTCAACTGTAACAATTTGTTTATATGATTTTTTTATATAAAAAATAATTTCATTTTTATTGCGCAGAAAAATAACTATTGAAAAGATACTAAATAATAAAAATATAGCCAATATATCTTGTAACCTAAAGTTTATTAATCCAATCGAGCTTAATATCCAAATAATAAAAGAAAAAGATATAAGCCCAAAAAATTTATAAAAAGAAAAACCAAAATCTGGAAAATTTATAAACAATTTATAAAAAAATGGGACAGACACTAAACCNAATATAGTAATTATAAATACCCATACGAATATTTTAATAAAGATATTATTTTCCTCTAAAAACATTTGAGATTTGAATAAATTTATTTGATTTAAGTCATCATTATTTTGATATTTTTTATATGGATCATCATAGAAAAATTGTGGTTGAAAGAAATCATTCTCATTTGAAATTGTAGAGATTTGAAACAATTGTTCCTTAGAATATTTTTCGGTATTTTCGAANATTATTACATTTGGATGATCATAAACGGAAAAACTTTCATCTGAAAATCCAAGATCTAAATTAATAGCAAATTTATTCTCATATTCTGAGATGATTTTAGGTTTATTTATATTTATTCTTTCAAAATAATTTTCAGAATAGTTAATTGAAAGAAAATTCATAGATTGTTTTTGAAAATTTACGATTTTAAATCCTAGTGATTCGTCAAAAAGCTTTTCGTAAAATAATGAGGTAGCAGGATATCTTTCTTCTAATCTAGGTATAGTTCCATATAATCTATTTGAAAAAATCACATAGTAATCAGCATTAGATAAATTAGAGAATATTTTTTCGAATTTGCTATAAGAATCCATATTGTACAATTCTAATCTTTCATGGACAAAGTCTATTTTTGGAGAATCTGGTATTGATTCTTCCCAGTGATCTTGAACAATAGAAACTTTAGAAGAATTATTTTCTTCTAACCATTTTGAAGCCAAAACAGCAGGATGTTCAGTTATATATATTCCATTAATAAATGAAACCGTAAAATGGACTGTTGGAATTAAAATTAAGGCTAATAATAAATATCTAATATTAATATACTTCGTTGATAAATTAGAAAGCTTGTCATTTAGATCTTTTATAAAAATTGTTCCAAAAAGTAGTAAAAAAGGCACAAGGGGTAAAAAATATCTAGTAAATTTGACTTGAAAATTACCATTTATTAGAGCATAGATTATAAACCACAACAAGATCATTAATCCTAATTTAGATTTATGTTTATATGTATAAAAAATAAAATAAAAGAAACCTAAGTAACAGATAGTTCCTAAAATAGGACCTAGTCCCCATTTAAAGATCTGGACAAACTGATAAATATAAATAGTTGTATCAGAATATTGTCTTGTATAAGGAAAGTCATGAATACCTCGAACCATTTTAGATTGCTCTAAAATATGTGATACATAAGTTTTGTAATCCAAAAACATATATGGTTGAAAAATTGCTAAAAATAATAAGATAGAAAATAATAGAATTGCCAGTAATTTAAATAATTCATATTTNGTTAATTTATTTTGATTAAACGAAAAGATATAGGAAAAAATAATAGGTATCGCAGAAGGTAAAAANGAAAACTTAAATGCTAGTCCAATAGAAAAAAATAATGCAAGCAAAAAAGTTTTAGCGACGGATGGATTTTCTATNTTTTTATAGCTAATAATAACTAGGATAATAATAAAACTNGTAATAAAAATATCAGTAGTAAAAAAATGACTATTTTGAATATTTATTAATGAAAAAGCAAGAAAAATGCCTGTAAGNAAACTCCATTTTTCACCTACAAAATATCTTGAAACAATTGTTATTAATATAACGGAAAAACAATCAATCACTATAGAAAAAAATCTTCCTACAAACCTAAATTCATAAATATTTAGATCATAAAAAATCCCAACNAACATTGTGGATAATTTCAGAAAATATATNGGGAAAGAACCATAATTAAACCAATTAGGATTGAGTGAGCTTTTACTAGAATCAAAAAATTCAAAACCTCTAGAAAGAGATGAGAAATTTATATCATAAACGTGCATAAATATAGCTCTTTCATCAGGATGANAAAGGTATCCACCATCCCAGTTNANACCAATTATTCTTAGGAAAAATGAAAGTGAAAACAAAAGAACTAATCCGNNAAGATAATTATTAAAAATTTTATTTAATGGCAAAAACTTCATATTTCTTTTTGAACATTTTGAATTAAGCTATCATAATTATTTTATGTCATAAGAAAAAAATATATTTATCAAATTAATATGGACATAGATTTTTCAGAAATAACTCTTGATAATAATATTCGAATAGTGTTNTCAGAATTCAGTACCACAAATGCGGTAGCGGCTAACTTTATTTTTGGGGTTGGTTCAAGATATGAAGATGATGAATTTGCAGGTGCATCTCATTTATTTGAGCACATGCTTTTCAAGGGAACAAAAAAAAGACCCAGTCCTAAAGAAATTTCAAGTGTGATTGAAAACACTGGAGGAGTAATTAATGCTTTTACAGACAAAGAAATCACAGGATATTGGGCTAATTTTCCTAAAGAAAATACATTTGAATCCATAGACTTATTTTCAGATATTATCCAAAATTCTTTAATGAAAGAAAATGACTTGAATCTAGAAAAAAATGTCGTTATCGAAGAAATAAAATCTTCNCTAGATAATCCTTATTCTCTTTGTAATTTAAATTTTGAAAAAATAAATTGGAAGAATCATTCTATGGGTAGAGATATTGCAGGATCAGAAAAAAGTGTAAGAAGTATATCTTTGAGCTATTTAGATAGTTTTTTTAAGAAATTTTACACGCCTGATAACCTAGTTGTATCAATTTCAGGAAACATTGATAAAAATAAGGTTATAGATCAAATAAACAATAATTTTATTAACTTTAAGTCCATTAAACAGAATATAGATAATCCTGTAAAAGAGATTTTAGGGTTTGATCAAATCTCAGTTGATAAAGAAATGGAGCAATCTATAATCACTCTCGGATTTAAGTCACCAAGCTACATGGATGAAAAAAAATATGCTTTATCTTTAGTATCAATTATTTTAGGAGAATCAATGAGCAGTAGATTATTTGAAGAGATTCGAGAAAATAGAGGTTTAGTGTACGATATACATTCTTCAATTAATCTTCATAGCGACACAGGGGTTATATGTTTTGAAGCAGGAGTCGATGATAAAAATTTATTTGAAGTTATTAAATTAATTTTTGCTGAATTAGATNAGATAAAGAATTCAAATGTTGATGAAATAGAACTGAATACTGCAAAAAAATTAGCAANAGGTAGATTGCTCTTAAGATTAGAAAATTCTNGAGCAATATCTGGTTATTTAGGAAGTCAAAAAATTGTTTCAAATAAAATTACAGATGTCGAAGAAGTAATTCAAAAAATTAATAATGTAAGTCTTTATGAAATAACCAATTTAGCAAAAGAAATTTTCATAAACGAAAAATTATGTATTTCAAAAGTTGGACCTAAAAACAGCAAAGTTGTAGATTTCTCTAACATAACTTTGTAAAAATTAGAAAAATCCGATTAAAAATTGCTAAGTACTTTGAGAAGATCTTGAGTAGTCTTTCCTTATGGTAATTAATAACATTAACAAAATAAATAATTTTGAATGGAATTCAGAAACTATTCTTGCACTGAGAGGTCATATAGGAAATTCTCAGACTAAGCTAGCTCAAGAATTAGGAGTAAGNCAGCAAACGATTAGTGAATGGGAAAAAGGTCAATATAAACCAAGGGGAGCATCTATAACCCTATTAAATCTTTTAGGTAGAACTGCTGGATTCCCTTTTCAAAAATTTCCTAAAAAGAGATCTCAATTATCTTTTGATAGGTTCGGATTTGAATCAACTAAATTGAATGAAAATAAAGATATAGCTAAACCAAGTTTAGCCAGTAGGCAAAAGATAAAAAGAATTAATTCAATAGACGAGTTCGAAAAAAGAAATAACGAAATTCCTATCTAAGGTAATTTCTTTGAAGATTCTGTATCATTTAGTTTAAATTANAAATTCCTATGTTTTCATCTGAAGATTTATCATTCAAAAAAGAATTAAATTCATTAATAGACAAGCATCTTCCAGAAGATTGGCAAGAGTATCCTGACGAAAGATTAGATAGTCATTGGGANCTCTCAAAAAAAATTAAAAATGAATTAGCAAAAAAAAATTGGATAGCTCCATCTTGGCCAAAAGAATACGGTGGGCTTGAGGAAGATTTTTCAAAATCAATCATCCTTTCTGAAACTATGGCGTATAGGATGGCTCCAGGTAATGATCGTTTTGGAGTAAGAATGATTGGACCAACTTTGTTGAAATACGGCACTGAATTNCAAAAAAAGAAATTTCTTAATGAAATAACTGCTGGAAAATCTCAGTGGTGCCAAGGTTACTCTGAGCCTAATTCAGGTTCTGATTTAGCTTCAATANGTACCAAAGGAGAATATGATGAAGATTCAAATACTATAACCATAAATGGAACAAAAGTGTGGACTACACTTGCTCATAGGTCAAACAGAATGTTTATATTAGTTAGAACTCAACCGGACTCAAATAGGCATAAAGGTTTGTCATTAATTTTATTAGACATGAATGATCCCGGGATCAAAGTTAATCCTATTAAGAATATCTCTGGCAAATCATCTTTCAACGAGGTTGTTTTGAAAAACGTTAAGGTATCTGCAGAAAATGTAGTTGGAAAATTACATGAAGGCTGGATGATTGCTTTAGATTTATTGAATTTTGAAAGATCAGGAATTGACTACATTGGTTGGGGTGAAAGATGTCTAGATGATTTAGTTGATTATTGCTATAAAAATGATTTGATTAAGGAAAATCATGTCAAAAATAAACTAGCAATACTAAGATCTGATTTAGAATCAGCAAAATTAATGACTTATAAAGCACTTTGGATAAAAGAACAGTCTGATGAGATTCATATGGAGCCCTCAGTAAGCAAAGTCTTAGCNACAGAAACAAATATAAATATTCATGATTTTGCATTTGATTTGTTGAATACTAAAGCTACTTTCTTGAATACTAAAAATAAAGATAGTTTCGCAGAAAGAGTAATAAAAAACAGATTATTTTTTGTATCTGGAGGAATTTTAGGAGGAACTACAGAAATTCAGAAAAATATAATTNCTCAAAGAGGACTAGGGTTGCCAAGATGATAGATTTTACAATCACTGAAACTCAAAAAATGATCATAGAATCTTTAGAAAATAATTTTTCTAAAAAGATTGATATGAGATTGCTAAATGAAAAAGCAGAAGGTTTTGTTGAATATAAGTATGGGTATAATGAGGTATCTAAACTAGGATTTTTAGGTATGATCACCTCTGAAGAGCTTGATGGATTTGGTCTAGATTTTGTTGACTTTTCTATATTTATGGAAAAGTGGGGATCATTTTTATGTAACGGACCTGTCGTGAATAATTTAGTTTCTGGAATCTTCGCACTTCAAAGTATTGATGAAAAAAGATTTTCTAAATTAATAAAAGATTTATCAATCTCAAAAAGAATTATTACTAGTTCAATCGCTCAACAATATGAAAGTAAAGAATTTATTCAAATTATCAATAAAGATGAAAGCTTTTTCTTGAATGGGTTTATAAACAATGTTGAATTTTTTGATGAATCTACTGATATAACAATCATTGGAATGTTGGATAATCAATTAAAATTAATAATATTACCCAAAAAAAACATTTCNATTTATGAAGAAAAAAAAAGCTTGATTGGGGATAANATTGTAGATCTAAAATTAAACGATCATTTGATTAAAAAAGATCTTATAATTGATCTGGGCAACTCTGAAAAACTTATAGAACAAATCTTTAATCTTACTAATTTAGCTCTATGTTCTGAATCAATTGGAGTGAGTCAGTCAATTTTAGACAAAACTTTAGAATACTTGACAAACAGAGATGCTTTTGGGAAAAAAATAGGCACATTCCAATCAATTCAACATAAATGCGCAGAAATATACATATNTATAAATGAAGTTAGGGAATTAATAAGAAATGCNTCTAAAAATATAAATAATAAAGAATTTTCTAGATTAGTTTCTATGTCAAAAATTAAGTCNGATTTAGAGTTAGGCAAGATATCTTGGATTTCACATCAATTACATGGAGCCATAGGATTCACTTGGGATTATGGCTTGCATTTATATACAAAAAAAATACTCATAAACAAAAGCTTGGGAGGAGATCTAAGCTTCCANTCAACCAGGTTATACCCTGATGGTAATTAGAGAACAACCATTCATCCAATTATTTTCATCAAAAGAATATTCTTTATTTTGGCTAGCAGCTTTATTTTCAAATATCGGAATGTGGGCCTTAATTTATGGAAGATTATGGCTTATGAGAACTATGACAGATTCTGAAACTCTATTGGGCTTAGTATCAAGTGCAAANCTTATGCCTGTTCTATTATTNAGTATTTTTGGCGGTGTTATTGCAGACAAATACAACAGATTAAAAATTCTTCAAACAACAAGACTTTTTTTTGCATTAGTAACTCTTTTAACTGGNCTATTGATTTTTAATAACAATATGAATCCTGCTATTTTGATAATAATTAGTATTATTACGGGATGCTTGTTAGCCATAGATATTCCTTCTAGGGCATCAATGATTGCAAAATTAGTAAAAAAAGAATATTTGGCAGTAGGAATATCTATGTATTCTATAGTATTCGGCGTGTCTGGAATAATTGGTCCTTCTTTATTTCATCCTATTGTCCAAAAATTTGGTTTAGACGGATTATTTTTTATCATAGGAATATCTTATGTTTTGACCTTTTTTACGCTTATAAAAATGAATGCCTCTATACATTCAGTGCAAAAAGAGTCGATTAACTCAGTACAAAAAGAGAATAATAAGCAAAGTGTTGTAAGTGACCTTTTATCAGGAGTAAGGTACTTATTATCAAATAAGATAATAAGAAACATTACATTTATTGGACTTTTAGTGGGAGTAACAGCTGGATCAAATGAGGTGCTTTTGCCAGCTCTAACCACAGACTTACTTGATGGAGATTCAGAAACTTACGGNCAATTATTACTTTTTGGAGGTNTCTCAGGTTTATTATCTACAACATTCTTGATTCTTTATGGTCAAAAAATAAACATGTATATTTTCTATTTTGTTTTCGGAACTATCATTTCTATTTCATTAATAATTTTAGGAACTAATTTAGGTATAGATAATATATTCATTGTATTTTCTATTATGTCGTTTGCAAAAGTGATATTTAACACTTTGAGTTCAACAATAATTCAATCTAATGTTGAAGAAAAGTTTAGGGGTAGAGTAATGAGCATAAATCAATTAAGCTGGGGATCAGCTGCATTGGGAGCATTAATGGTAGGTTACTTGGCAGAAATCATATCAATCAAATTTGCATTTCAGTTTATAGGTTTAAGCAGTTTTTTTATAATAATTTTTGGAGCAATNCTNACNGTTTCTATNATTTTGAAACAAAAATAAACTAAATTTCTGTAAAAACTTTTTTGTTTACTCTTTGATTATTTACTATTTATATATAAACTGATAATAAGAAGAAAAGATTAACGAGAGATAAATATTTTAAAGGAGAAGTTATGCAACCATTTGCATATGCAGCACCCTCTTCAGTGAAAGAGGCTGTGGAGATTCTAACAAAACATGGAGACAAAGCTAGGCCTATGGCTGGAGGAACAGATCTTCTNGTACAAATAAGAGGTGGCAGATTTGACTTAGATGTAGTTGTTGATGTAAAAAAAATACCAGAACTAACTGAAGTAAATAACACNAAGGAAGGCCTTACAATTGGAGGAGCCGTACCTTGTCATATGCTTTATGAAGATAGTCAAATTAGCAACACATTTCCAGGCTTAATTGATGCTGCTACCCTAATNGGAGGGATACAAATTCAATCAAGATCAGGATTCGGTGGAAACTTATGTAATTCAACTCCATCNGCAGATGGAATANGNCCATTAATTGTTCACTCAGCAGTAGCCCGTGTTCAAGGTGAGTCAGGAACAAGAGAAATTCCTGTAGAAGAATTTTGTACTGGACCAGGTGCAAATGCACTTGGAAAGGGAGAAATGCTTGTTTCAATTTTTATACCTAATCAAGGTAAGAACTTTGGTTCTGCTTACGAAAGATTTATACCTAGAAATGAAATGGATATTGCTGTTGCAGCTGTAGGGTCTAGTATATTGCTTGGTTCAGATGGAAAAATACAAGACGCAAGAATAGCATTAGCATCAGTTGGTCCAACTCCTGTTTTTGCAACAAAGGCATCTGCCTCTTTGATAGGTAAAGATGCTAATGAAGAATCNTTCGCTGAAGCTGCTAAGATAGCTAAATCAGAATGTTCCCCAATCGAAGATATGAGAGGAACTGTTGAACAACGACAGCATTTAGTAGAGGTTATAACTAACAGAACATTGAGCAAATCATTAGAAAGAATAGGGGGATAACATGGCAACCGAAAAAATTCATGTAAAGACAACTATAAATGGTCGGCCAGAAGAATTTCTTACTGATCCATATGTGAGCTTATTAGACGCTCTTAGAGAAATTGTTGGTCTTACAGGCAGTAAAGAAGGATGTTTAGATGGAAACTGTGGAGCATGCACAGTGTCTGTAAATGGCAGAATCGTTGATTCTTGCCTAGTTCTTGCTGCTGAAGTAGATGGCCAAAATATTGAAACAGTTGAAGGGATGGCAAATTCAGAAGGTCTTCATCCTCTACAACAAGCATTTTTAGAAGAAGCTGCATTACAATGTGGTATTTGTACTCCAGGATTCTTAGTAGCAGCCAAAGGTTTACTAGATAATGAACCTGACCCAAGTGAAGAAAGAATTAGACATTGGTTAGCTGGAAACTTATGCAGATGTACAGGTTACGAAAATATAATTAAAGCAGTTCAAAAAGCTGCCAAAGAACTTTAAAAGGAGAAAAATCATGGTAAATGTATCAGATTCTAAGGATTATAAAGTTATTGGATCCAACCCTATAAGACATGATGGTTACGATAAAGTTACCGGAAGAGCTATTTATGGGGCTGACATTAAACTTCCTGGATTAATTTGGGCATCAATAGTTAGAAGCCCTCATGCACATGCAGTGATAAAGAGCATAGACACTTCTGAAGCGTCTAAGGTTGAAGGTGTATTTGCAGTCATGACTGGAAGAGATCTTCCAAAATTAGCAGATAGCTGGATAGACCATGGAGAAGGTACAGAAAATATATCATGGTCTTCAGAAAATATTATGGCCACAAAAAAAGCTCTATACAAAGGGCATGCAGTCGCAGCCATTGCAGCTGTAGACCGATATGTAGCCGATTATGCAGCTTCAAAAGTAAAGGTAGAGTATGAAGTACTTGAATCTGTAACTAATGTTGAAGATGCTACAAAAGAAAATGCTCCAATTCTTCTAGAAGATCTTGTAGGAGACCATATTGGAGAAAAAGTTAGTAACACTAATATTGCTTCAGTTACAAGACATGAATTTGGGAACCCAGATAAGGCATTCGAAGAAGCGGAGAATGTTGTTGAAAAAACATTTACTCTTCAAATGGTTCATCAAGGATATATAGAGCCTCACAATGCTACAGCTCATTGGGATGAAGACGATAGAATAAAGGTCTGGACATCAACTCAAGGAGCTTTCCCTGTTAGAACTTCGACTGCAGCAATTCTAGATATGGATGTATCAAGAATTAAGGTAACACCATTAGAAATTGGTGGTGGATTCGGAGGAAAAATCCCAGTTTACTTGGAACCAGTTGTTTCGATTCTTTCAAAAAAATCAGGCAGACCAGTTAAGGCAATTATGGAAAGATCAAATGTCTTTCAAGCATCAGGGCCTGCTCCTGGTGGAACCATAACTGTAAAAATGGGAACTGACAAAGATGCTAATATTATTGCTGCTGAAACATCAATAAAATTAGAAGCTGGTGGATTCCCTGGTGCTGCTGTTGGAGCAGCAGTACAATGTATATTTGCACCATATGATATTCCAAATACAAGAATTGATGGTTATGACATTGTTGTAAATAAGCCAAAATCAGCAGCATATAGAGCCCCTGGTTCTCCACAAGCTGCATTTGCTGCGGAAACAGTTTCAGACGAATTAGCTAGAATCCATAATATGGATCCTATAGACTTCAGACTACAAAATGCTTCTAAGGAAGATACTAGAAGAGCTGATGGAGTTGTATTCCCTAAAATTGGAAACGTTGAAGTGTTAGAAGCTGCTAAAGCAAGTGACCATTGGAAATCAGACCTTGGAACTCCTCCTAAAGGTAGAGTTAGAGGAAGAGGAGTTGCATCAGGTTACTGGTTTAATGTTGGTCTAAAATCTGCAGTATCTCTTACAGTAAATAATGACGGTTCAGTTGCCTTGGTAGAAGGTTCGACTGACATCGGTGGAACAAGAACTTCTATTTCCATGCAAGCAGCTGAAGTTTTAGGTATTGGAGTTGAAAATTTCATACCATCAGTTGGAGATACAGATACAGCAGGATACGCTGATGTAACTGGTGGATCTAGAACAACTTATGCAACTGGATTTGCAGCTGTTAAAGCAGCAGAAAATCTAATAGAAGTATTAAAAGAAAGATGTGCAATAATTTGGTCATTAGATAAAAATGATATAGATTTTAGTGACGGTACATTTTATGCTAGCAAAGATCCTGAGTTGAAATTCTCATTCAAAGATCTTGCATCAAACTTAGACAATACTGGTGGACCAGCTTCTTCAACAGGAAGTGTTGATCTTGAATCAGCAGGTGGAGCATTTGGAACACATATAGTTGATATTGATGTTGATCCAGATACAGGTAAAACTGATGTAGCAAGATACACTGTTGTACAAGATGTTGGAACTGCTATTTATCCTGCTTATGTAAGAGGGCAAATGGCTGGAGGTGCTGTTCAAGGTATTGGATGGGCACTTAATGAAGAATACTATATGAAGGATGACGGTTCTCAGGCAAATACATCTTACTTAGATTACAGGATGCCTACAGCATTAGATCTTCCAAACATTGAAACAGTAATAGTTGAAGTACCAAATCCTGGACATCCGTTTGGGGTTAGAGGTGTTGGAGAGGTTCCAATTTGTCCTCCAGTAGGAGCAATTGGAAATGCACTTCATGACGCTCTTGGTAAAAGATTCTATGATGCTCCAATGAAACCAGGAAAAATTCTTAATGTGTTAGGGAAAATATCTGACTAATTTAACATAAGATAATAAAAATTTAAAACCGTGATCTGTAAGTTTTATATATTTGAGTATAAAATTTAATTATCACGGTTTTTTTTGAAAGGAAATATCTGTAAATGACAATAAATTTTGATTCTAAAAAAGATTATAGTGTTATTGGAACAAACCCAATAAGACACGATGGCTACGATAAAGTTACCGGAAGAGCTATTTATGGAGCAGATGTAAAATTACCTAACATGATTTGGGCAGAAACATTACGAAGCCCTTATGCCCATGCAAAAATAATTTCTATAGATACTAGTCAAGCAGAAAAAATGGATGGTGTTTTTGCTGTAATTACATCTAAAGATATTCCTATAAACCAAAAAACTGATGGAAGTAAAAGTATAAAAAGAGACGCAGAAAATATACTTGCTAGTAAAAAGGTTTTATATAAAGGGCATGCAGTCGCAGCAGTTTCTGCAACTGATAGAAATACGGCTAAGGAAGCATGTAAATTAATCAAAGTAGAATATGAAGTACTTGAGCCTGTAAAGAATGTTGAAGAAGCAATAGCTAAAAATGCTCCGATAATTATTGAAGATTTAGAATCAGATCATCTAGGAGAAAAAGTTAAGAATAGCAATATAGCTCAACATTTTAGACATGCTCTAGGAAATATAAAAGATGGATTTGATAAAAGTGATCTAATCGTTGAAAGAGAATTCAATTTACAGATGGTCCATCAAGGTTATATAGAGCCTCATAATGCTACAGCACATTGGGATGAAAATAATCATTTATCTCTATGGTCTAGTACTCAAGGTCAATTTGCTGTAAGAGACTTAACTGCTGGATTTTTAGATTTATCAATTTCTAAGGTAACAACCTTTCCTGTAGAAATTGGTGGTGGTTTTGGAGGTAAGACAAAAGTCTATCTTCCTCCACTTGCTGCGATACTATCAAAAAAGTCAGGTTATAGGCCTGTGAAGATGATAATGGATAGAGTCTCAGTTTTTCAGGGTTCCGGTCCTGCACCTGGTGGAAAAGTCATAGTAAAAATGGGGGTAACAAACGATGGAAAAATCCAATCAAGCTCAGTTGACCTAAAATTTGAAGCAGGAGCTTTCCCTGGATCAGCAGTTGCTGCCGGTTCTGTATGCTGCTTGGCTTGTTACAATATTCCTAACATTCAAGTTGATGCCTTCGATGTGCTAGTTAATAAACCTAAGTCAGCTGCTTATAGGGCTCCAGGCTCTCCCCAAGTATCATTTGCGGTAGAGAGTGTTATAGATGAGATATGCGATAAAATGACATGGGATAAGATTGATTTTAGAATCAATAATGCTTCAAAAGAAGGAACAAGAAAACCTGATGGAGTCTTATTTCATAAAATAGGTTTTATTCAAACTCTAGAAGCTGCAAAGAAAAGTAAGCATTGGAATACTCCAATAAATAAGAGAAATAAAAATAAAATTTATGGCAGAGGTATATCGTGTGGATACTGGCATAATGGTGGCGGAAGATCCACTGTAGACTTAATGCTTCAAGATGATGGTAATATCGCTCTAAATGAAGGGTCAGCTGATATAGGAGGTTCAAGAACTTCAATATCTATGCAAGTTGCTGAAACTCTTGGAATATCAGCAGAGAGCGTTCATCCTTCAATTCCTGACACAGATACAATTGGTTTCACTCAAACTACGGGTGGTTCAAGAACTACCTATGCAACAGGGTATGCTGGATGGGAAGCAGCTAAAAAATTAATTGATGAAATGAAGAAAAGAGTTTCTATTCTTTGGGAAGAGCCAGGATCAGAAATTATCTTTGAAGATGGGATTTTTATTTCTAAAGACTCAAAAAGAAAAATAGGGATTCCTGAATTAGCATCAAAAATAAATCCAACCGGTGGCCCAGTAACTTCTACTGCTTCGGTAAATTTATCTGTTGCTGGAAATGGATTTGGCGTAGGAATATGTGATATAGAAATTGATCCTCAAACAGGAAAAACTGATGTAGTAAACTACACAGCTATTCAAGATGTTGGAAAAGCAATTTATCCTGCTTATGTTGAAGGACAAATTAAGGGTGGTGCGGTTCAAGGAATTGGATGGGCGCTAAATGAAGAATACTATATAGAAAATGATGGCAGTATGGCAAATACAAGTTTTCTTGACTATAGAATGCCAACTGCTTTAGATATGCCAAATATAGACGTGATACTAGTTGAAGTACCTAATCCTTTACATCCATTTGGAGTTAGAGGAGTGGGTGAAGTTCCAATTGTTCCACCATTAGCTGCTGTAGGAAATGCTATAAAAGAAGCTACTGGAAAAAGATTATTTGAGACTCCTATGAATCCAAGAAAGATTTTGGAGGTTTTGTAATTTGGCCAAAGTTTTTTTACCATATCAATTAAAAAAAGCTACTAATAATGAGGATTTCATAGATGTTCAGGGAAAAACATTGAGGGAGGTTATAGATAATCTTGAAAAAATGTTTCCTGGAACAAAAGAACATCTTGTTGAAGAAGAGAGAATAAAGCCTGGGCTTGCAGCTATTTGTGGGTTCTCTGCAACCAGAAAAGGATTATTACAAGAACTAGAACCTGATACAGAAGTGCATTTTTTGCCATCTATTGCAGGAGGATAACATTTCAGATATTAATAAAGAAATAATAGAAGATTCTATCAAATCAATTTTAGATAGTTTGGGAGATAAAATAGACAAAAATGGGACTATGAAAACTCCCACAAGAGTTGCAAAGGCATACGAAGAACTTCTTGAAGGCTATAACACAGATATAGATTCGCTAATAAATAATGCTTTATTTGATGTAGAGTATGATCAAATTGTGACTGTAAAAAATATTAGTTTTTACTCTTTATGTGAACATCACCTTTTACCCTTTTTTGGCACAATCCATATAGGATATCTACCTAAGGATAAAATTATAGGATTATCTAAGTTACCGAGAATAGCATTAATGTTTGCTAGAAGGTTGCAGGTCCAAGAAAGACTTACAGAACAAATAGGTGAAGCTATATATAAAAAAACTAATGCCTTAGGAGCAGGGGTTGTAGTAACTGCCCAGCATATGTGCTCAAGTATGAGAGGCGTAAAAATGCCTGGAACAAATATGGTTACAAGCTCTCTATTTGGTAGTTTTAAGTCAGATAGTTCTACTAGAAATGAATTCTTAGACTTGATTAGATAAGGCTTTCATTTTGAATATTAAAGACAAAAATGCTCTGATTACAGGATCTGCAAACAGGATTGGCAGAGAAATCGCAATAAGTTTATCTCAGGCTGGAGTAAATATAGCAATTCACTATAATAAATCTGAAAAAATGGCTATAGAAACTTTGAATGAGGTAAAAAAATTCAATGTTAATTCAAAAATTTTCAAAGCAGATCTTTCAATTGAATCAGAGACCTTAGATCTATATGATAAAGTAACTGAAGAATTAGGACCTATTAGCATCTTAATAAATAATGCATCAACATTTAGAAAGAATAACTTGGAAAATACTACTTCCGAAGAAATACAAGAAGATTATTTTGTAAATGTGATATCTCCATTTTTACTATCTCAAAAAATTCATAAAAATAAAAAAATCAATTCTGGAAAAATAATTAATATCAGTGACTGGAAGACTGCAAGAGAAAATAGATTCTCTTACGGTGCTTCAAAATCCGCAATTGCAGGCCTAACAAAATCTTTGGCTGTTTCTATGGCTCCGAATTTTCAAGTAAATGAGATTGCATTTGGAGCAATGTTGCCACCAGTTGATGAACCTAATCGTATTCCTCAAAAAATTAATCTTGGACCTATGGAGAGAACAGCTAAGATGTCAGAAATTAATAGTTGTATTAATATGTTATTAGAAAATGATTTTATAACTGGAGAAAAGATTTATTTAGACGGAGGAAGACATATATATTAACCATGAGTAATTATGACGAAATTTTTATAGAGGGATTAAAATTCTATGCAACTATTGGTATTCATAATTGGGAGAAGAATACAAAACAACCAATCATTATTGACATAAGTCTTTTTATTCAAAAAATCAAAAATAATAATAGAGACAAAATTGATGAAACTGTTGACTATAAATCTATAAGCTATTCTGTAAAAGAATTGGTTGAAGATAATAAATTTGAATTGATAGAAACGATGGGAAAAGAAATTGCACTACTATGTTTGAAAAATGAGAAAGTTTTTGAAGTTAAAGTAAAAATTAATAAACCTGAAGCCTTAAAAATATCAGACAATGTAGGAATAATAATAAATCGGAGAAAAAATGAAAATTAAGATGGATTATGGTAAAGAAGGTGTATTTTTTGATATCCCAGATAATTCAGATATATTGCTACCTAATCATAAAAAAAAGTTAAGTAATCCAAAAGATCAGATAATAAGTTCTATTGATAATCCAATTAATTCAATTCCATTAAGATCTCTTTACAAAAAAGGGATGAAAGTTGGGGTGTCTGTTTGTGATCATACAAGAGCGCAACCAAGAAATGAAATTATATTATCATTATTGAAAATTTTTGAAGGTATTAAAAAAAACGATCTACTGATTTTTATTGCTACGGGAAGCCATAGAGCAACAACAGAAGAAGAAATAAAAGAAATTTTTGATTCCGAAGTCATATCAAATACTACTATAGTAATTCATAACTCAGAAATTTCATCTGAACTAGAAAATTTAGGTATTACCTCAAAAAAAACTCCAGTAATTCTGAACAAAGAGTGGATTTCTTGTGACCTGAAGATTACAACTGGATTTGTTGAACCACATTTTTTTGCAGGTTTTTCAGGAGGTCCTAAAATGGTAGCCCCTGGCTTAGCTGGTATAGATACAATAATGAATTTA
>NHDX01000024.1 GCA_002171675.1 Chloroflexi bacterium TMED70
ATAGTTGGCTTTAATACCGAAGTGCAGTCCAAAACTGCAATTGAAATTTCTAAAACATTTTATGATGTAATTATTGCTCCATCTTTTTCTGAGGATGCATTTAAGATATTAAGTAAGAAAAAAAATATTAGATTGTTATCATCAAATTTTTTGCAGCAAAATTATGAATACAGAACAATTAATGGAGGTTTACTATATCAAGAAAAAGATAATCAATCTCCAAGGATTGAAGATTGGGATTTTGTTACAAATTCCAAGCCTGATAAAAATTCTTTTGATGAATTACTCTTTGCTTGGAATACCACAAAATTTATTAAGTCTAATGCTATTGTAATAACTGAAGGTAAATCTATTTTGGGTATTGGATCAGGTCAACCAAATAGAATAAATAGTGTCAATTTAGCATTATCTAGAGCAGGTAAATTGCTAACAAATAATTCTATATTAGCTTCTGATGCCTTTTTCCCTTTCCCAGATAGTATAGATATTGCTGCTGAAAATAATATTAAGACTATTTTACAACCAGGTGGTTCGCTTAAGGATAGTGAAGTTATAGAGAGGGCTAATCACCATAATATAACCATGGTGTTAACTAACAGAAGGCATTTTTCTCATTAGTATGAATATTGAACTTATATTTCCTGTATTAAATGAGGCAAATTCATTAGCCAAACAATTAGCTAAAGTAAGAGAATTTATTTCTAAAATACCTGAGTATGACTTTATAATAACTGTGGTTGATAATGGTTCAACAGATAATACAAAATCTATAGTTAATAAACTTATTCAAGAAAATATAGTTGATAAATATCTTTATCTTTCCGAGAGAGGTAGAGGGAGGGCAATTAAGGTAGCTATTAATAAATCTAATTCGGACATAGTTGCGTACATGGATATAGATTTATCAACAGAACTTATTTTTTTACGTCCATTAATTGAATCTATTTCCAAAAAAGGTAATGATATATCCATTGGTTCAAGGCTATCTAAAGGATCTAAGGTCATAGGAAGAAAGAAAATTAGAGAAATAACTTCAAGATCATACAATATCTTGATTAAGTTTTTCTTTCCATTTAGTAGGATTGATGATATGCAGTGCGGATTTAAAGCATTTTCCAGAAAAAAAGCACTCAATTTGATCCAAAATGTGACTAATAATAAATGGTTTTTTGACACAGAGATAATAATATTGGCAAGAAGCCAGAATTATAAAATAGATCAAATTCCGGTTAAATGGACTGATGATCCAAATACAAGTGTAAATATTGTAAGTACAGCCCTTGAAGATATTGTTGGGCTAATAAAGCTTAGATTAAAGTTATTTAAAAAAATAGTATAATTATAAACTTATGACTAATAATGAAAAGATACCTATAAATAGATCTCTAATTGTCGGAGATACCTCAGAAGTTTATCACCACAGAACTTTGAATATATTACGTAATGAAGGATTAAATCCTTTTGTAACCTATGAAATAGAATCTACATCAGAGGGTATAGTATGTGGAATCAATCAAATCGTTGAACTCCTTGAAAATGTTCTTCCTGAAGCAGATAGAGAAGTTTGGGCTTTACAAGAAGGAAACGAGGTTGCTAAAGATGAAGTTGTATTAAGAATAAGATCAAGATTTGCAAATTTTGGTCTTTATGAAACCTCAATGCTTGGAACTTTAACTTCTTGTAGTTCTTGGGCGACTGCTGCTCATGAATGTGTAGTTGCTGCATCTGGAATTCCTGTTGTTAGTTTTGCCTCAAGATCTGTTCACCCATCAGTAGCTGGTCAGGTTGATTATTCAGCATATATAGGAGGGTGCTCTGCTGTAAGTTCTATAATAGGAGGTAAGTTAACTAATACAACGCCTTCAGGAACAATGTCTCATTCTCTAGTATTAATAATGGGAGAAACTGTCAGAGCTGCATTAGCCTTTGATAGACATATGGAAAAAAATGTTCCCAGAGTTGTTTTAATCGATACATTTAAGGATGAAGTAGAAGAAGCGATTCAAGTAGGGAAAGCACTTAATGAATCTTTAAGGGGTATTAGAATTGAAACTCCATTAGAAAGAGGAGGGATAACACCAAGCTTAGTTGAGGAAATTTCATTAAAGCTAAAAGGTGAAAATATTGATAGAGCCGAAATTTATGTTAGTGGAGATTTATCCCCTGATGATATTAAGAAATATGTGGATGAGGAATCTCCTGTTTCAGGATTTGGAATAGATAATTATATAGCTAGAGGCTCTAAAATTAATTTTAGAGCTGATATAAAACAAATAGACGGTAACGATATAGCTAGAAGAGGAAGAAAGCCTGGAATAAATGTATCCTCAAGATTGAACAGAATTTTTTAATATTGAAAATTCTATAACCTTTTTATCATTTTTTTGCACATACGAGTCAACAGATTGTCTTACACCAATAACCCATAAAATATTTTCTTCTGAGCATAGAAGCAAGGCTTCTTTATTGTTATTTTTTTTATAATTTGATAAAACCTTTTTTACTCGTGTTAAAATTTCTGAATTTTTGAATTGTTTTATTCTATCTCCATCTTTTTTTATTCTAATGAATAACTTTTTATTTATAAATTTTTCTCCTACCAAAATTATATTTTCATCATAAATATTTAAGTTCTCAGGTTTATTTATAATTTTTGATTCTATCTTCAATTCTTCATTAATTTGAATAGCTCCTGGAACTTCAATTTGAATGGGATTATTTATAGTTTCTTTTTTATCCTGTTTTTCTTTTAGAATAAACTGCCCATCTTTTTGAGTCAGAATGATGTCAGATGGTAAATTTTCTGATTTAGATTTTCCTTGGAGAATATTTTCTATCATAGTATGATGTTTTTTCCCAAAAAAATAATTTTCATTAGAGTTGACTATATTTTTGAATCTTTCAAAAATCACAGCTTTTGCAGCATCTATTTTCATACCTTCAAATTCATTATTTGATAGTTTGATTTTTTCTGTATCCTTATTCGCGATATTTGACAAAGACAAAATGGACTCAGTTACATTTGGGTTTATCTTTTCTAGCTCTGGTAAAACTTTATTTCTTATTAAATTTCTTGAATAATAGTTTGAATTATTAGACTTATCAATTCTAAAATTTATATTATTTTCACTACAAAGATTCTTGATTTCTTTTTTCCTAATATTAATTAAAGGTCTATAAATGATTATTTTTTTACCTTTTTTTTGTATTGTATTTTTTTTCTTGATTCCAGATAATCCCTTTAAGTTTGAACCCCTAACTATATTTAATAATATGGTTTCTACTTGATCATCAAGATTGTGACCTAAAAAAATATAATTTGTATTTTCTTTTATTGATAGTTCTATAAATCTATCAATTCTATAATCTCTTGCTTTCTCTTGAATTCCAGAATTGCAGGCACTTAAGTCTTGCTCAAATGAATATAGTTTTAAGTTAAGTGCTTCTGCAGTTTCTCTAATAAATTTTTCATCTGAATCCGAATCTTTGCCCCTTAATTTGAAATTTATATGACATATAAAAATATTCTCAGTAGGATTTTTTATTGTTTCAAGAAGAACCCTTAAAAGAAAAGTGGAATCTGGTCCTCCAGAACATCCTACTATAATTTTCTTTTCTCCCATTTTTACATTTGTAGGGATATTCTTGCTTATTTCATGAACAAGATTATACTTTGTTAACATTTTTTTTCGTAGAAATAGAAGGAACTCTAATCTGTACCTTTACAATTTTATTTTTATTTATTTCGGAAATAGTAAATCTTGAACCTCTAAAGTTTGTACGAGCATTAATTTCTGGGATTGTCTGCAGTCTATCTATTATGAACCCTGCTAAAGTTTCATATCTGCCTTCGGGTATTTCTAAGTTTATTTCATCATTTATTTCATCTATTGAAATGCCTCCATCCACCATGTATGTATCATTCCCAACTTTAATTATCTTTTTCTTTGGTAATTGCCCTTCTTCTCCAACATCACCTACTATTTTTTCTATACATCTTGATAACGTTAGTACACCTGAAATATCTCCGAACTCATCTATTGCCATAGTCATTTTATGCCCAGAATTTTGGAATTCTTCAAGTAATTCATCAAGAAGTTTCATCTCCGGTGAGAACATAGCTTCTCTCATCAATGAACTAATGGGTTTTGATTTATCAGATGTTTCATTTGATAAATATAACATCACATCCTTGACGCTAATTATTCCTACAACTTCATCTAATGAATCTTTACAAACAGGGAATCTTGTATGAGGATTTTTTTTATAAATTTTTAAGAAAGAATTTAAAGATATATTTTCCTCTACCCATATAATTTCAGGTCTGGGTGTCATAATATCTTTTATTTCTGTTTCACTAAACCTGAAAATATTTTCTAACATTTCACCTTGTGCAGATTCTACCGTTCCTTCTTCTTCTCCTATATCAATTAATTTTCTTAATTCACCAGTTGTAACTGCTGGGTTTTCATTTATTGATTCTTTGAGTAATGTTTTAGTAATTACCTTAGGTATTAAGGTAAAAGTCCAAACTGCTGGTCCTGAAATTTTCATTAAGCCTCGGATGACTTTAATTACAAATAGTGACCACTGATCAGCAACTCTTGTAGATAGAGATTTGGGAGTTAATTCTCCGAAGCTTACTACTATGACAGTAGAAATAATCGTTGCAACAATTACACCATTGACTGATCCTTGGCCAAAAATATTTAGAACTAATGCACCTACTAATGTTGCAATTAGGACATTTAATAAGTTACCAAAAAGCAGTAGTGTACCAAAAAACTTTTCGTTTTCATTTAGAGTTTTTTCTATCGCCTGTGCTTTTTTATTACCTTGATCTGATAAATGTTTTATCCTAACCTTATTAACGGCTATTATTGATGCTTCGGAAGCACTTATGAATGCACTTCCTAGTAATGCAAAAAATATAATTATTATTAAAACTAACACATTATGATTTTACAACAAAATATAAATTTTCAATAAAGGCTTTGCATTACGCTTCTAGAGCATCAAGCGTGTCATTCTCTACAGAGCTTGATGGATCCATGATTAGGTCTTCTATTTTTTTTGCTAATTCTTGATTATTTTTTAAGAATTTTCTAACAGACTCTCTTCCTTGACCTAGTCTTTCGCCTTCAAATGAATAAAATGAACCATTTTTTTCTACAATATTTTTTATCACACCTATATCCAAAAGTTCTCCTTCTTTAGAAATACCTTCGTTATACAGAATCTCTATTTCAGTCTTTTTGAAAGGTGGAGCTACTTTATTCTTTACTACTCTTACCCTTACTTTGTTTCCTACTAAATCTTCTCCAATTTTTATAGATTCTGATCTTCTTAGATCAATTCTTACAGAACTGTAAAATTTAAGCGCCCTCCCTCCAGGTGTCACTTCTGGAGATCCAAATATTACTCCAACCTTTTCTCTCAATTGGTTTATAAATACACAAGTAGTATTTGTTTTGTGGATAGTTGATGTTAATTTACGTAATGCTTGAGACATTAATCTGGCTTGTGCACCTACGTGGTAATCTCCCATTTCTCCTTCAAGTTCTGATCTAGGTACCAATGCGGCCACAGAATCCACAACAATAATATCTAATGCTCCTGATCTTACTAAATGATCAGTTATTTCTAATGCTTCTTCTGCAGAGTTAGGTTGTGATATTAGTAACTCCTGATTGTTTACTCCGATTTTGTTAGCATAACTAGGATCCATAGCATGCTCTACGTCGATATAAGCCGCTTGTCCTCCTTTTTTTTGCGCTTCTGCTATACAAGATAGAGCCAGTGTACTTTTACCTGCACTTTCTGCTCCAAATATTTCTACAATTCTTCCTTTTGGTAATCCTCCGATGCCAAGAGCTAAGTCTAGACCAATTGATCCAGTAGGAATAGATTGAATGGTTTCATCAATTTCAGAGCTTTCACTCATTCGCATTACTGCGCCTTTACCAAAGCTTTTTTCTATTTGCTCTAATGTTAATTCAATTGTCCCATTCTCGATTTTTTGAGTTGTTTTTTTTCTTGCCACTTTTATCTCCAAATAACTAATATATGATTAATATAGCACAAATGTTCTAAATTATTCAAGGCACATGTCTTTTCGACATTTAAGAGGTTGCAATTAATCTGGTCTTGCTTCAAGTTTAACCTGCAGGGTTAAGTATTGATAATCTCTTACTACTTCTATTTCTACTATATCCCCAGGGTCAGTGTTAAGTGCTAAATAAGATATTAAGTCTTCAAAACTATTTATTTTGTAGTTATCTATTTTTGTTATTATGTCTCCATCATATTTGACTTCAGATCTTCTAGCTGAAGAATCTCCCATAATTCCTGCTTTACTTGCGGGACCGTTTTCTAGAACACTGAGTATTAATATCCCTTTAAAATTTTCCTCTATGTCAGCTCTTATTCTTGTGCCTAAATCTAAATTTAGAGCTGTTATGCCTAAGTATGAATATTCATGATCTTTCCCTTTAATAATGTTAGGAACTATTCTTTTAGCTAGATTTATAGGTACTGCAAAACCTACTCCTGAATTTTGCCTTGAACTACTTTTTATCTGAGTATTAATTCCAATTACTTTTCCATCCTTATTTAGTAAGGGGCCTCCAGAGTTTCCTGGATTGATCGCTGCATCAGTCTGTATAACACTTGGTATTTTATAAGGGGTAAATGTTGAATCCAAAGATCTTCCTATTGCACTAACTATCCCTGTTGTCATGGTAAATTCTTGGTCAAAAGGACTGCCTATAGCAATTGTAAGGTCTCCGGGAGATATTAAGTCTGAATCATGAAGATCTAAGGGATATAAATTTGCTTCATTACTATCAATGTTTTCATTAGAAATTTTAATTATTGCTAAATCTGCAGATGAGTCCAATCCAACTATTTTTGCCATATATTCATCATTATCTATAGTCCTTACTACTATCATTGGATTGCTTGTTATAGCAGGTTGAATGACATGATAATTTGTGAGTATATTGCCTTCATCGTCCCACAAAAATCCAGAACCTGTACCAATTTTGTTATCAGGGATACCAAAAACATCTCTTGAATATAAATTAATTTGAACAACTGACTTTGTTGAATTAATAAATATATCTCTGTATTTATTTTCTAATTCAATTGATAAATTTTTCTCGATCTTAACTTCGGTCTCATCAGGTGGTTCCCATTGAGTGTTGTCACATGATATAAAAAAAATAGATAAAAAAAATGTTGTTAATATAAAAAATTTACTAGTCATAATTTAATCCTATATTATAAATATGAAAATCTTATGAAGAACTATAATTTTTGTAAGAAAACTTATAATCTGATGATATAGGATATCTTCTATCTCTACCGAAAGCCAAGGAAGTTATTTTTATACCTGGTGGAGATTGCCTTCTCTTATATTCATTTCTATCAATCATACCTAAAATTCCTATAATTTTTTCTTCGGATATTATTGATGTTATCTCGGAAGAGTTAAGAATTTCTTGAATACTTTCTTTTTGTTCTATATATTTTTCAATTATTTTATCCAAAATTGAATAATCAGGTAATGAATCCTGATCAAATTGATCTGGTTTCAATTCTGCAGAAGGTGCTTTATTGATTATATTTTTTGGAATCATTTCTGATTCAGAATTTTTATTTATAAATTTAGATAATTCATAAACTAAGGTTTTAGGGACATCCTTAAGAACTGAAAAGCCTCCTGCCATATCTCCATACAGTGTTGCATACCCTGTAGCCATTTCTGATTTATTACCTGTTGATAAAACAAGCCAAGAGAATTTATTTGATATTGCCATTATCAAATTACCTCGAATTCTTGCTTGCAAATTTTCTTCTGCATTATTTTCTTTAGTTCCATCAAACATATTTTTCAAGCTCTTCAAAAATATTTCATGAGATTCTTTTATAGGAATATTATTAAGCTCAATTCCAAGATTTTTACATAATTGCTCTGAGTCTGTTATCGAGTGGGTAGATGAAAATTTAGATGGCAAGGTAACTACTTTTACATTTTGCTTACCGACAGCCATTGTAGCTATATAAGTTACTAATGCAGAATCAATTCCTCCCGACAAACTTACTAGACATTTTTCAAAACCATTTTTCCACGCATAATCTTTAGTACCCAATATCAATGCATTTAAAATATCTTCTAGTCTGTTTGATTTGTTAATATTAGGAATATATTTAGAATCTTTTTTTTCGATAATTTTTATCTCTTTTTCAATAATCTTATATTCGCCAATTTCGGATTTTTTAAGTTTATCTATAGCTTTATAATCTGGTATTTGTAAATCTATAATTTCATTACTTTCTCTGAAGCTAGGTAAAGAAGAAATTATTTCTCCTTTATTATTTATAACTAATGAACTTCCATCAAAAATCAATTCATCTTGACCTCCAACACTATTAAGATAAATCAAGTAGGAATTGCAATTTTTCGCAACTGATGAAAGGTGATTTTTTCGTAATTCTTTTTTGTTTAAATCGAATGGAGATCCATTGATATTTAATATCAAATTGCAGTTTAATTCTGATTGTAATTTACAAATTTCATAATCATCCCATATATCTTCACAAATACTTAATCCAATTTTGATTTTTGAATTTTTTAATACAACTAAATCTTTACCCTTAGTGAAATATCTTTTTTCATCAAATACTCCGTAATTTGGTAGCTTGTTTTTTCTATAAGTAGCTAATAACTTTTTATTTGATACTACAGCGGCTGCATTATAAGTTCCGTTAATATCCTTATCTATAAATCCTATAATGGCAGTAATATTTCTGGTTGACTCAATTATTTCATTTAGGGCTTTTTTATTATTTTCTATAAACTGATTACTTAATACTAAATCTTCAGGAGGATAGCCTGTAATGGAAAGCTCTGGAAAGCAAATAATGTCACAATTTTTTTTCTCAGCTTCAGATATTTTTTCAACAATTTTTTTTGTATTAAGATCTAAAGAACCTACTTTAGTATTAATCTGATTCATTGATATCCTGATAATAGACATCTTTATTCCATTATTTTTAATTTATTTTTCTATAATATCCTCTTACATCGGGCAAGTTCGAACTTCCCTGAAGAAAAGTATCAATGTTTTTAGCACAAGATCTTCCACTAGCAATTGCATGAACAACTAATGACTGCCCTCTTTCCATATCCCCACAAGAGAATACCTTACTAACATTTGTCATCATATTATTATCTGTTTTAACGTTTCCTCTTTCATCAAACTCTACATCAAGATTTGATAGTAAACCTTCTTGAAGAGGGTGTACAAATCCCATAGCTAAAAGTACTAGTTCTGATTTGATTTCAAAGTGACTATTATCAACTTTCTCCATATTGTATCTACCAGATTTATCTTTTTTCCACTCTACTTTTTCACAAATCAATTTTTCTAAACTTTTTGTTCCGCTAAATTCACTAGTCAAAATACTATATTGTCTATCTCCACCTTCTTCATGAGCTGAGGATGTTCGCAATATCATTGGCCACTCAGGCCAAGGATTATCGTTTGACCTACCTTCAGGAGGCTCAGGCATTATTTCTATTTGAGTAATACTTTTTGCTCCTTGCCTTATTGAGGTTCCTAAACAATCTGCTCCAGTATCTCCTCCTCCAATAATCACAACATTCTTATTTTTAGCAGTGATTTCTCTATCTTTTGGATTTTCGTTCCATCTATTTTGTTCTGAAAGAAAATCCATAGCAAAATGAACTCCTTCTAAATCTCTACCTTTTATAGGTAAATCTCTAGGCACAGTTGATCCTCCCGCAAGACATATGGAATCATATTTTTCCATTAACTCATTAGCCGTTATATCAATCCCAGCATTTACTGAACACTCAAAATTAATCCCCTCTTCAGCCAGAAGATTTATCCTTCTTTCCACAATTGCTTTTTCTAGTTTGAATTCAGGTATCCCAAACCTTAATAATCCTCCAGGATGTTCATTTTTTTCATAAATAGTAATTTCGTGACCAGCTCTGTTTAATTGTTGAGCTACTGCTAAACCAGCTGGACCTGAACCTATTATTGCTATCTTTTTACCCGTTCTATTTTTTGGTGGTTCTGGTTTTACTAAACCAGATTCCCAAGCTTTTTCAATAATATTTTTTTCTATCATTTCTATTGATACAGGGTCATTATTAATAGAAAGTGTGCAAGATGCTTCACAAGGTGCGGGACAAATTCTTCCTGTGAATTCTGGGAAATTATTTGTTGCAGAAAGTCTCAAATACGCTGATTCCCAATCTTCTTTGTAGACTAAATCATTAAATTCTGGAATTAAATTTCCTAAAGGGCAACCATTATTACAAAAAGGGACCCCGCAATCCATACATCGAGATGCTTGAATTTTTGCTTCTTCTTTTGTCCAAGGTACGTAAATCTCTTGCCAGTTTTGTACCCTTTCATTAACGGGTTTTCGCTTTTCTGTATTTCTTTTTTGATTTTTAAAACCTGAGATACTACCCATTTACTTTTTCTCTACTAATATTTTTTTCTTTAACTAATATTTTAGCGTATGCTCTAGGAATTATTTTTTTGAAATATTTTAATTCAGAATCCCAATTTTTTATAATTCTATTAGCTACTTGGGATGATGTATAATTATGATGATTATTTACTAATTCTAGTAAAAGTTTTTCATCTTCAGATTTTTTTAATATTTTTTCAATATCAGAAAGTTCAGGATTGAAATTTTCTAAAAATGTAGAATCAGGATCATATACGTAAGCTATACCACCACTCATTCCTGCTCCAAAATTTCTTCCAACTTCTCCTAGTACAACAACTGTTCCACCTGTCATATATTCGCATCCATGATTTCCTATGCCTTCTACAACCGCTTTTGCAGCAGAATTTCTAACCCCAAACCTTTCTCCAGCTTTTCCATTTATATAGACTTCTCCACCAGTTGATCCATAGAGCGCTACATTACCTATTATGATATTATTTTCCGCAATAAATGATGACTTCTTAATATTTGGACTAACTATTATTTTTCCACCTGATAGTCCCTTTGCAAAGTAATCATTAGCATCTCCTTTAAGATTAAAATGAATGCCTTTTGATAAAAATGCACCAAAACTTTGACCTGCAGATCCTTCAAAATTAATTTTTAAACTATCCTCTGGTATCCCTTTATCACCATATAATTTAGTAATCTTTCCAGCAGTAATTGCACCAACTGTTCTGTTAGTATTATTGATACTGAAATTTAATTCATTATTCTGTTTCGAAATCTTTTCTAAATCTAATTTCGATAATATTTTTTTATCCAAGGCTATTTCTAGTTGATGATCTTGTGAAGTAGAACAATAATTTTTTAAACCTTCTATTCCTTTAGGTTTATATAGAATTCTGGATAAATCTATTTTACTTGCTTTCCAATGATCTATATCTTTTCTTTGTTTTAACTTATCTACTCTACCAACCATTTCATTAACTGTTCTGAAACCTAAATTTGCCATTTCTTTTCTTAAGCTCTGTGCCAAAAATTTGAAATAATTTACCACTGCTTCAGGGGTTCCTTTAAATAATTTTCTTAGTTCTGGATCTTGCGTTGCTACACCTACTGAACATGTGTTAAGGTGGCATTTTCTGAGCATTATGCATCCCATAGTAATTAATGAAGCTGTAGCTACTCCCCATTCTTCAGCCCCTAGCATTGTTGCAATAGCAACATCTTTACCCGTTTTCAGTTGCCCATCAGTTTGAACAGTTATTCTATCCCTCAAGCCCTGCTCAACAAGAACTTGTTGAGTTTCTGCCACTCCTAATTCCCATGGTAATCCTGCATGCCTTATTGATGATAATGGAGAAGCTCCAGTTCCTCCGGAAAATCCTGATATTAAAACTACGTCAGCCTTTCCTTTTGATACACCTGCGGCTATTATCCCAACTCCAACTTCTGATACTAATTTGACATGTATTCTTGCATCTTCATTAACATTTTTTAGGTCATGTATTAGCTGAGCCATATCTTCAATTGAATAAATATCATGATGTGGAGGAGGAGAGATAAGTTCAACCCCTGGAGTTGTTTTTCTTATGGAGGCGATATAGTCAGAAATTTTATGACCAGGAATCTCTCCACCTTCTCCAGGTTTTGCACCTTGAGCCATTTTTATTTGAATATCTTTTGAGTTAACTAAATAATTTGTAGTTACTCCAAATCTGCCAGATGCGACTTGCTTTACAGCAGAATTTCTTGAATCACCATTAGGATCTGGAGTGTATCTTGACTCATCCTCTCCACCTTCTCCAGTGTTTGATCTAGCTCCAATTCTATTCATAGCAACAGCTAAAGTTTCATGAGCTTCTCTAGAAATTGAACCTAGAGAAATAGCTCCTGTGGCAAATCTCTTGAGAATTTCAATTTCTGATTCTACTTCTTCTAACTCTATGGGCCTAGAACTTTCATAATCTATTTCAAGTAAATTTCTTATAGTGATATCACCGTAATAATCTTTATTAGCAGCTTCTTCAAATCTTTGATATGTTTCAGAGTCATTTTGAGTTGATGATTTTTGAAGTAATGATATCGTTTCAGGAGACCACATATGCCTTTCTCCAGTTCCTCTCCATAAATAAAGTCCTCCAAGGTCAAGTTTTAGGTTTGATGGAATCTTTGAGTCTGAAAATGCATTTTTATGAAAAAGTAAATAATCGTCACAAATCTCTTCAATTCCAATTCCACCTATTCTTGAAGGAGTCCATTTAAATGATGATTCTATAAGTTCTTCACCAATACCAAGTGCTTCAAACTGTTGTGCGCCCATATAACCTTGAAGAGTTGAAATTCCCATTTTTGACATAGTCTTGAGAACTCCACTTATGGAAGCCTTACAAAAATTTTCCTGATTTTTTTTATAATCTTCTGGTTTTGAGAAATCTCTTACTGTATCAAGGGCAATGAATGGATTAATAGCTGAAATCCCATATCCATATAAAACCGCGAAGTGATGTACTTCTCTTGCTTCACCTGTTTCATAGATAAGGTCTACTTTATCTCTCAAGTTTGATCTAATTAAATGATGATGAAGAGCTCCAGCAACAAGCAAAGAAGGCAGTGCGGCTTTATTTTTATCTACGCCTCTATCAGAAAGCACTATAACTGATACATTTTTTTGTATTAATTCTTCAGTTTTAGATTTTATTTCACTTAGTGCCTCTTCAAATCCTTCTTTACCTTTTTGGACATCAAATAGAGTAGAAACTCTTCTAGCTTTTATACCTTTGTTTTCAATATCTAATAATTTAGAGATTTCTTCATTAAGCATTATAGGTCTTTCAATTTTTAATAACTCAGAATGCTTAGATGTTTCTGAAAGTAAGTTTTCTCTTTTTCCAACCAGGATACTCATCTGGGTAACCATTTTTTCTCTTATAGGATCTAATGGTGGGTTAGATACTTGTGCAAAAAGTTGCTTAAAATATGAAAAAAGATTTTGCGGTTTATCAGATAGAACTGCAAGTGGGGCATCATTACCCATTGAGCCATTAGGTTGATTACCACTATCACTCATTGGCTTTATTATGACACCAATATCTTCGTTTGAATATCCATATGATATCTGTTGCTCAAGTAAATCTGAATCTTTGTATGAAATTTCTTCTTTTGAATTTTCGATATCATCAAGATTGATAGAATTATTCTTGATCCATTTAGAATAAGGGTTCTTATTAACAAGACCTTCCATTATTTCTTCAGAATCAATAATTCTTCCTTGATCAAAATCCACTAAGAAGCCTTTACCAGGAGTCATTCTTGATTTGAGCTTTACACTTTCTGAATCAATATCTAAAACACCAGTTTCAGAAGACATAATTAATACATTATCGTCAGTTACTGTATACCTAAAAGGTCTAAATCCATTTCTATCAAGACAGGCTCCTAATTTATCACCATCTGTAAATGCAACCATGGCTGGTCCATCCCAAGGTTCCATCAAACCAGCGTGATATTGGTAGAATGACTTTGTTTTATTATCCATTTGATCATTATGATCCCATGCTGCAGGAATCATCATTGAAGCAACATGCTCAATTGGTCTTCCCCCGTGGAATAATAATTCAAATACGTTATCTAAAGATGCAGTATCTGAAGCGTCCTCTTCGCATATTGGAAGAATATCTGACTCACTATAAAAATCATCTGTAAGTAGATTTTTTTCCCTAGCCTTCATCCAATTTCTATTTCCTCTTACGGTATTGATTTCTCCATTATGAGCTAACATCCTGTATGGGTGAGCTAATTTCCAAGATCCTAATGTATTAGTTGAAAATCTTGAATGTACTAAACCGAAGCAACTTTTTATTTTATCTGATTGAAGATCGTTATAAAAATTTGCTAGCTGTTCAGTTCTGAGTAAGCCTTTGTAAATTATAAGTTTATTGGATAGCGAACAGATATAAAATTCATTTTCTAGAATTAGTTTGTTCGATTCATCTTTTAATGAATTGATCTTATTTTCTATAATTTTTCTAGAAAGAAATAAGTTTTTTTCAAAGTCTTTATCTTTATTAGTATTTTCTACAAATATTTGTTTAATGCTTGGCATAGCATCTTTGGACCATTCACCAATCATACTAGGTGAAGTAGGAACATCTCTAATGTAAATTAGTTTCATAGATTTTGAAACCAACTCATTTTCTATAATATCTAGTATATTTTTTTGTAACTTACTATCGTTAGGAAGAAAAATAATTCCACTGGCATACAAACCTTCATTTGGTAAATTGATTTTTTCTTTAGACAATATTTCTTTGTAAAAATCATGTGGCATTTGTATAGTTATCCCAGCTCCATCTCCAGTTTCTGGGTCACATCCACATGCTCCTCTATGCTCAAGATTTACTAAAACCTCTAGAGAATTTTTAACTATAGAATTAGATTTTATACCCTTAATATTTGCAACTACACCAACACCACAAGCATCTTTATCTAGATGGTATTGGCAAAGACCATTATTTTTAAGATCATCTAAATTTTTAAGTAATTTATTTTTGTTATACATTTATAGTAATTAAAATTATAGTAATTAAAATTTAATTTATTTTTTTGAAAAAATCCAAAAGTTTATAAATTNTTTTAAAGAAACTTTAAGTAAAAATCTCGTTCGTAATCAGTAACTATAGAGTTATGATCTATCCACTCTTTTTCTTTATTGACNACAATACTATTATAAGCATCTATGCCTATAGCGTCCTGTAGAAAATTACCTTTTTGAGATTCTTTAATTGCTTCGTTTAGAGTGTTTGGAATATTTGACTCCCAATTATTTGGAATTTGTAAATTATCTTTTATACCTAACATTCCAGCATGAAGAATTGCAGCCAAAGCCAAGTATGGGTTGCAAGCAGAATCAGGTAATCTAAATTCAATTCTTGAGTTATCATAGTCACTATCGTAGATATGTGGAATTCTTACAATATTTGAAATTTGTAGTTCATTTCCTGTACCAGCTATCGGAGCCTCAAGATTAGGTAATAGTCTTTTATATGAATTTAGCCATTGGTTAGTCACCAAGCTCATTTTGGGTGAATATTCCACTAAACCAGCTAAGAAACCTTTACCTATTTTAGACAGTCTATCTTTTCCTTTAGATGAAAAAGCATTCTTATCACCCTTATATAAAGATAGGTGAAAATGAAGCCCGCTTCCATTAAGAGTTTCAAATGGCCTGGGCATGAAAGTTGCAAATCCACCAAGTTTTGTTGCTGTTTGCTTAACTACCAGTCTTGTCGTTACTATAGAATCAGCCATTGTTAGAGCATCTGTATGTTTCAAACCTATTTCATGTTGACCTGAAGAAACTTCATGGTGAGAACTTCTAACTGGGATTCCCATTTCTTCTAAACTCAATACACATTCTCTTCTCAGGTCTGAACCTTTATTATCGTCTGATGTTTGGTCAAAGTATCCAGCATCATCCATATCTGCATTTTTTTTGTCACTATCTAAAAAGTAGTACTCAATTTCAGGGCCTACATAAAATTTGTAGCCTAATTCATTTACTTCCTGTAACTTTTCTTGCAAAACTTTTCTACTGTCAATTATTGATTCTTTATTGTCAAAGCTCTTCAAATTACAAAAAAGTCTTGCAACAGAATTTTCATTAGGTCTCCACGGAAGAATTTGCCAAGTTGTGAGATCTGGTATTGCTAAAGTATCTGATTCATCTCCTCTCGCCAATCCTTCTATAGCTCCTCCGTCAAATATCACTCCTTTATCGATACAATCTTCTAAATCCTCTATATTAATAGCAAATCCCTTGAGTCTACCAAGAATATCCGTGAACCATAATCTTATGAATTTCACATCATGTTCACTAGCTTGTTTTAATATAAATTCTTTTGTATCTGAGTAATCATTCATTTGAATTTCCTGCTTTATTTTCATTAAATTTGTAACCTACATTCCATATTGTTTCTATGAAATTATTTTTATGATCTTCTATTTTTCTTCGTAGTCTTCTTACATGAACATCAACTGTTCTAGTACCTCCATAATAATCATAATCCCAAATATTTTTTAATAAATTTTCTCTAGAAAAAACTCTTCCTGGATTAGTTGCTAAAACTTTCAGAAGTTCTAATTCCTTGAAAGTTAAATCTATTTTTTTGTTTTCAAGTGTCACTAAATATTTTTCTGTATCTATAACTAAATTTTCAAATTTTATTATCTTCTCATTATTTGTAGAGCTATTAATGTCGCCATTAGAAATACTTTTAGCAATTTGTATTCTCATTGACAAATCATTGTTATTAGTTGGAAGAGTAATTATTTGTATGTTTTTGTTAATATTTGAAAGATATTTTTCGTAAATTGAAAAATTTTCTATAGAAATAATTTTAGATATTTNAGAATTCAATAATTCTTGATGTTTTTCTGAAAATATTTGGGGNAGATTAATGATTGTTAGCTTATTATCAAGAGAAATATTTATCTCTTCTTCATTTNNAGACTTTAATAAAGGATGAGATTCAGCTTTTGTTGTNGCCAAAACTTCGTCTCCATTGAATCTAAAGTCNTTTACTAAATAAACATTTGATGAATGAAAATTTGCATCTAGTAAATTTACTAGATGATCTTCTGATCTAAAATTAAATCCTANTAAAAATATATCTTCGAACATAAATTTTGGGAATCAACTCATTTGTTTAAGTTCAATTCTACTACGAAAAATCAATTCTATAAATTAAAAAAACTAAAAATAGTTGCAAAATTAACAATTTTTCGTTGACGTTATGATAAGAAAATTCGTATACTAGTAGTTTGTGACAACAATTAGCTTTTGATAAACATATTTTTTTATCGGGGAAGCTATGTATTGATAACTTATTAGGAATTTAAATAATGCCAACAGTAAATCAGTTAATTAAGAAACCTAGATCTTCAGGTCGGAAGAAAGCTAAATCTCCAGCTTTGAGGTTTAGATATAATTCATTAACTAAAAAAATGACAAATGATTCTCAGGGAAGCCCTCAAAAAAGAGGAGTTTGCTTGCAGGTTAGAACAGTGACACCGAAAAAACCTAACTCAGCTCTTAGAAAAGTTGCAAGAGTAAAATTAACAAATGGTATGGAAGTAACAGCNTATATCCCTGGAGAAGGTCATAATCTTCAAGAACACTCGGTTGTTTTAATTAGGGGTGGTAGAGTTCGAGATTTGCCTGGTGTGCGATATCACATTATTCGAGGTGCTCTCGATACATCTGGTGTTGAAGGAAGAAAAAGAGGAAGAAGTAAATACGGTGCAATTAAAGAAGGTAATGGATAATGTCTAGAAGAAGAAAATCTATAGTCAGAAAAATTAATCCAGATCCAAAATATGGAAGTATTGAACTTTCGAAATTTATCAATAGATTAATGATTGGTGGGAAAAAATCAGTAGCTAGAAAAGCTGTATATTCTGCTATCGAAAAACTAGAAAAAGAAGTAAAGCGACCAGGATTAGAGCTTTTTGATGAAGCTATGAAAAATGCGATGCCAACCTTAGAAGTTAAACCAAGAAGAGTTGGAGGAGCTACATATCAGGTTCCTGTAGAAATCAGACCAAAAAGAAGGGTTGCTTTAGCACACAGATGGGTTGTTGAAGCAGCAAGAGAGAATAAAGGAACAACAATAACAGATGCATTATTTAATGAATTTATGAATGCTGTTAACAATACTGGAAATGCAATTAAGAAGAAAGAAGATTCCCATAGAATGGCTGAAGCTAACAGAGCTTTTGCTCATTATAGATGGTAAAAACTGAGAGAAAGTAATGGCAGAAGATTTATCCAAAACAAGAAATATAGGTTTTATAGCTCATATTGATGCAGGTAAAACAACAGTTACAGAAAGAGTTTTGTATTTTACTGGAGAAACTTACAAAATTGGTGATATAGATGACGGTACAACTGTAATGGATTTCATGTCTCTTGAAAGAGAAAGAGGAATCACTATCGGGTCTGCAGCAACGAATGCATCATGGGATAATCATCAAGTTAATATTATTGATACTCCTGGTCACGTTGATTTTACTGCTGAAGTCCAAAGATCTCTTAGAGTATTAGATGGTGGAGTAGTAGTTTTAGAATCAGTTTCAGGAGTTCAACCGCAATCTGAGACTGTTTGGAGACAAGCAAATGATTATGGTGTTCCTAGAATGATCTTTGTTAATAAAATGGATAGATTAGGTGCAGACTTTTATAATGCAGTTCAAACAGTACATGATCGACTTGGTGCAAACGCAGTACCTATACAAATCCCTATGGGTGCAGAATCAAGTTTCAATGGAATGATAGATCTTATTGAACGAAAAGCTTATATCTATGAATCAGAAGATGCTGTGCAACACAAAATTATTGATGTACCTGATGAATATAAAGAAGATGTAGAAAAATATAGAAATGAATTAATTGAAAAAATTGCAGAAACAGATGAAGTCTTGATGGATAAATTTTTTGATGATCAAGAACTGTCAGTTGAGGAATTGAAATTATCTTTACGAAAAGCNGTAATTAATCTAGAAATTTTTCCGGTTCTNTGTGGTTCTGCATTAAGGCACAGAGGTGTTCATCCACTTCTTGATGCNGTTATAGATTATCTACCTTCGCCTATAGACGTTCCTTCAATNAAAGGAACAGATACTTCNGATGATTCAAANGTTATTGAAAGAAAGCCATCCGAAGAAGATCCATTTAGTGCATTAGTTTTCAAAGTTGTNACAGATCAACACGTTGGAAGGCTAGTTTACTTAAGAATATATTCTGGAACATTAGAGTCTGGAGCCAATGTGTATAATTCTTCCAATAGATCTAGAGAAAGAGCTGGAAGATTAATGAAAATGCATGCTGATTCTAGNGAAGAAATTAAGCAAGCGAAGGCTGGAGAAATTGTAGCTGCTATTGGATTAAAAGATGCTATTACTGGTAACACTTTGTGTGATCAAGCAAACCCTTTACTATTAGAATCTATAGATTTTCCCGATCCNGTGCTNTCTGTTGCAGTTGAACCAAAAACTCGTTCAGACCAAGACAAAATGGGAGAATCTCTTGCTAGATTAGTTGGGGAAGATCCCACTCTTCAAACTTGGACNGATGAAGAATCTGGGCAAACAGTTTTGGCTGGAATGGGAGAGCTACATCTCGATGTAATTGTTGAAAGACTCAGAAGAGAGTTTGATGTTGATGCCATTCAAGGAGCTCCTAAAGTTGCATATAGAGAAACTATAACAGTAGCTTCTGAAAAGCAGGGTAAGTTTATTAGACAATCAGGTGGTAAGGGGCAGTATGGAGATTGTACTTTAAGAATAGAACCCTTGGAACCTGGTTCAGGTATTTTATTTGAGTCAGAAATAACAGGTGCAACACTGCCAACAGAATATTATAAACCTATTGAATCTGGTTTTAGAGAAGCTGCGGCTAGTGGTGTAATTGCTGGATATCCTGTAGTTGATGTAAAAGCTGTTCTTACTGATGGTTCTCATCATGATGTGGACTCCTCTGAAATGGCTTTCAAGATTGCTGGATCAATGGCTTTCAAATCTGCTATGACTGCTGGATCTCCTTCTCTGCTAGAACCAATCATGAAAATTGATATTGTAACACCTGAAGAATTTTTAGGTGACTGTTTAGGAGATTTGAACTCAAGGAGAGCTCAAATTTTATCAATGGATCAACAAGCTAATTCACAAGCTGTCAAGGCTTATGTTCCGCTTGGAGAAACTTTCCAATATGCAACTACATTAAGATCTTTAACAACGGGAAGGGCAAGCTTTTCTATGGAACTAGATCACTATGCAAAAGTTCCTAATCATATTGCAACAGAAATTTCTGGTAAAGGAAAGGAAAGCTAATGCCTCCAACCCAAAAAATGAGAATAATACTAAAGTCTTTCGATCATAGAGTTTTAGATGTGTCTGCGCAACAGATATTAGAGACTGCAGAAAGAACAGGTGCAAAAGTTGCAGGACCAGTTCCTATGCCAACTACTAAAAGAATGTTTACGGTAATAAGATCACCTCATGTGAATAAAGATTCAAGAGAATACTTTGAATTAAGAACTCATAAAAGATTAATAGATATTTTAGAACCATCTTCAAAAACAATCGACTCTCTTACAAGCTTGAGTGTCCCATCTGGAGTAGATATAGCGATAAAGCTCTAGTAACTAAAGGAAATTATGTCAATTAAAGGAATAATAGGAAAAAAATTAGGTATGTCCACCATTTATAGTGAAAATGGTGAAGCTATACCTGTAACTGTTATCAAAGCAGGACCTTGTACCGTAACTCAAGTTAAAACAGAGAACAAAGATGGTTATAATTCAGTTCAAATTGGATTTTCTGAAGCTAAAAGCTTAAATGCTCCCCAAAAAGGTCATCAAGAAAGATCTGGAGGAAAGTTTTCAATATTACAAGAATTTGAAATTGATGATTCGGCTGAAATTGAAGTAGGTCAAGAAATTTCCACTGAAATTTTTTCTGAAATAAAAAAAGTTAAAGTTAGTGGAACCAGCAAAGGAAGAGGTTTTGCAGGTGGAGTAAGAAGATATGGTTTTAAAGGTGGACCTAAAACTCATGGTCAATCAGATCGTCATAGAGCAGTTGGATCAATTGGAGCTGGTTCATCGCCAGGTAGAGTATGGCCAGGAACTAGAATGCCTGGACATTTTGGAAATGCAAAAACAACAGTAAAAGGATTGAGATTAGTTAAGGTAGATTCTACTAATAATATTTTATTGATTAAGGGTGCTATCCCTGGATTTAATGGATCCACTGTAAGAGTAGAAGCTCAATAAAGGTTAAGACTTTGGAAATAAATATAAAAAATAAATCAGGAAATTCAACAAAAAATCTAACACTTGACCCATCAGTGTGGAATTTGGAATTAAATGAAGATCTTTTACATCAATCAATCTATGTTTATTTGGCTAACCAAAGACAGTGGACTAAGTCTACAAAAACTAGATCAAATGTAAAGTATGCAAATCAAAAACTTAGGCCTCAAAAAGGATCAGGAAGAGCTAGGGTTGGTTCTAGAAGATCTCCTCTAATGGTTGGAGGTGGTGTAGCCCATGGGCCTCTACCAAAAAATATTAGAAAATCTTTAAATAAGAAAATGAAAATTAAAGCTTTGAAAATAGCACTTTCTGCTAAATTTAATGACAAAGAATTGAATGTTATTGATCAGTCGCCAATTAAGGACAATCCTTCTACAAAAATTATTAATGATTACATTAAAAATTTAGACTTAAAAGGGTCTATTTTATTTGTAACNCCTGATAATGATAAGGTGCTAATAAAATCTTGTGAAAATATAAATAATGTTGANGTAATNGAAGCATCATCACTNAATGCCTACNCATTGATTAGACCTAAAAATTTAGTTATATCAGTTGATGCAGTTGAAAAAATACATGATTTATGGGGTGAACCAGACTTTAAAACCGTTTCTAAATCTGCAACTTCAGCTAAGAAAGCAACTACTGCAAAAAAAACAACTAAAGCTAAAACAACTGCAAAAAAGAAGGTAGTAAAAAAAGATGATTAATGAAGAAATACTACTAAGTCCTATAATAACTGAAAAATCATCAATGCTACAAGAGAGCAACAAATATGTNTTTAAGGTTCATTTGGGCTCAAATAAANTAGAAATAAAAAGAGCTGTTGAAGAAATATTTGACGTTGTGGTCGAAAACGTGAATGTTATGAAAGTAAAAGGTAAAAATAAAATGTATGGAAGAAATAGAACTCTTACTCCATCATGGAAAAAAGCTGTAGTGACTCTTAAATTGGGAGATTCAATAAGCTTATACGAAGGAGCATAAGGAAATGGGAATTAAGAAAAGTAAACCTACAACTGCTGGGAGAAGAGACTCTGCAGTAGATGATTTTGCTGATATAACAACNCACGAACCCTTTAAACCTTTACTTGCACCTCTCACAAAAAAAGGTGGAAGAAATAATAAAGGTAGAATAACNGTTAGACACAGAGGTGGCGGTCATAAAAGAAGATATAGAATGCTAGATTTTATTAGATCTAAAGAAGGTAAAGCAATAGTTGAAACAATAGAATATGATCCAAATAGATCCTCAAGAATATCACTAGTAAGATTCGAAGATGGTACCAAGAAATATATTCTTACTCCAAATAATGTGAAATTAGGAGATGTTATTGAAACTGGTGANTCAGTATCAAATACACTTGGGAATACAAAGCCATTAGGATCATTGCAAACTGGAACTTTAATCCACAATGTTGAACTATCTCCAGGTAAAGGCGGAGTCATGGTAAAATCTGCAGGTACTGCTGCTCAGGTTATGGCTCATGAAAGTGGATACACATTAATTAGACTACCATCNGGAGAAATGAGAAGAATTCTTAGTAAATGTAATGCTACGATTGGTCAAGTTTCTAACCCAGATAATAAAAATAAAAAATTAGGAAGAGCTGGAACTTCTAGGCGATTAGGTAGAAGACCTTCTGTAAGAGGATCTGCCATGTCACCTAATGCTCATCCACATGGTGGTGGAGAAGGAAGAGCGGGAATCGGTATGGCTCATCCTAAAACACCTTGGGGTAAACCTGCTTTAGGAAAAAGAACTAGAAGAAATAAAAAAACCGATAAGATGATATTAAGAAAAAGGTACGAGAAGTAAATACATGTCAAGATCTATAAAAAAGGGTCCTTATGTTGACCCAAAATTAATGAAAAAAGTAATGAAGATTAAAGAATCTGGTAGTAGAGAAGTTATTAAAACTTGGTCAAGATCCTCTATGATAATGCCTGAAATGGTTGGAGTAACCTTCGGTGTACATGATGGAAGAAAATTTGTTCCAGTTTTAGTTAGTGAAAATATGGTAGGTCATAGACTAGGAGAATTTTCTCCTACAAGATCATTTAGAGGACATTCAAGAGGTAGCTAATGGCAAAAGCATATAACAAAAATATTGGCTATTCTGCCTACAAAATGAGAAGNATTATAGATCTTATTAGGTCCAAATCTGTAAATGATGCAAGATTGCAATTAAGTATGTTGGGAACACCAGCTGCTAAAGAGATATTAAAAATATTNAATTCTGCTATTGCTAATGCAAGNAATAATGAATCAATTTCAGANGATGAATTATATGTCACAAAGATTTTTGCAGATAGTGGTCCAAGATTAAAGAGATTTAAACCTAAAGCAAGAGGNAGAGCNGGGGCTTTTGATAGGCCATCATCTCACTTAACTATAGAAGTAACTACGGGAGAATTATAAAAATGGGACAAAAAACTCATCCTACAGGATTTAGACTTGGCGGTGTTATTGACTGGCAATCTCAATGGTATGCAAATAATGGAAAAAACTATTCTCTTCTTCTAAATGAAGACAGGAAAATTAGAGAAATCATAATGAAAGAGCTAGGAGATAACGGAGCTATATCCAAAATTGAAATTGAAAGAGGATCTCAAGATATTTCAGTTACAGTTTATACTGCTAGACCTGGNATAATTATTGGACGTGGAGGAACAAGAGTTGAAGAGCTTAAGAATTATCTTGAAGAACAAACTCAGAATAAAGTTAGGCTAAATATTAATGAAATTAGAGTACCTGAACTTGTTGCAAAATTAGTTGGTGAATCAATAGCAGAACAATTAGAAAGAAGAGTNGCATTTAGAAGAGCTGTAAATACTGCAATGCAAAGAACGATGCAAGTTGGAGCATTAGGTATAAAAGTAGTNATTTCTGGAAGGCTTGCTGGAGCTGACATTGCAAGAACTGAAAAATATATGCAAGGAAGAGTTCCTCTGCATACATTAAGAGCAGAGATTGATTATGAAATAAGCGAGGCAAATACAACTTATGGAGTTATTGGTATNAAAGTGTGGATATATAAAGGGGANATAATTCCAACCCCTGAGAATTTATTGGCTATTAAAACTGCTAGAATTGAAAAATCTGATCAAAATGACCAAAACTTAGAAAATAACCAGGGAAATAATTAATGTTACAACCGAGTAGAACAAAATTTAGAAAACAGCAAAGAGGAAAAATGAGAGGTATGGCCACTCGTGGATCGACTCTTTCTTTTGGTGACTTTGCTTTGAAAGCTCAAGGATCTGCTTGGATTTCATCAAGACAAATTGAAGCTGCAAGAAGAGCTATAACTGGTCATGTAAAAAGAGGTGGACAAATATGGATTAGAGTATTTCCTGATAAGCCTGTGAGTGCAAGACCTGCTGAAACCAGAATGGGTGGAGGAAAAGGAGCTGTTGACAGGTGGGTAGCAGTAGTAAAAAGAGGAAGAATTCTATTTGAAATTGGAGATGTCCCTGAGGATATTGCAATAGAAGCTTTGAAGAGAGCTGGTCATAAACTTCCTATTCCAACTAAGATTATATCAAGAGAAGAAGTGACATTTTAAATGAATATTGAAGAAATCAGAAAATTGAATGATGAGGAACTTATTAAGGAACAAGAAGCCTTAATAAGAAACATCATGGAAAATAGATTCAAGCATAAATCTATGCAATTAAGTGACACTAGTCAAATTAATAAGCTNAGAAAAGATAAGGCTAAAATCTTAACTGTACTAAACGAGAGAAAAATCTTAAGTAGAATCGAACAAGAAGAGAAAGATAACGAGAATGAATAAAAAAGTTAGACGAACAGGTCAAGTGCTCTCAGATGTTACTGAGAAAACTATNATCGTTGGTGTGTCTTGGTCACAAAAGGATAGGCTTTATAAAAAAGCGTCAAGAAGATTGACTAAGCTTGTTGCACATGATCCTAATAATGAAGCAAAAATTGGGGATAATGTAATTATTGAATTCTCAAAACCAATCTCTAAAACTAAGAAATGGAAACTAGTAGAAATTTTGGAAAAATAATGATTCAAAGAGAAACAAGACTAAAAGTTGCTGATAACTCTGGTGCAAGAGAAGTGTTATGTATAAACATAAACGGTAACAGCCATACTAAAGTAGCAAAGATAGGAGATACTATCACTTGCACAGTTAAGGATGCACAACCTGGCGGAAACGTTAAGATGCATCAAATTGTAAAAGCAGTGATAGTTCGAACCAAAAAAGAACACAGAAGAAATGATGGGTCCTATATAAGGTTTGACGAAAATGCTTGTGTAATCATAGGTGAAGATAATAATCCAAGAGGAACAAGAATATTTGGACCTGTGGCTAGAGAATTACGAGATAAACAATTTATGAGAGTAGTTTCTTTGGCTCCGGAGGTACTTTAAATTATGGCTAAAATTAAGATAAAAAAAGGTGATCAAGTGCTTGTAATCTCAGGCAAAGATAAAGGGAAAAAAGGGGAAGTTCTAAGAGTTAATAAATCTGCAAACACTCTAGTTGTAGAAGGTATCAATATCTCAAAAAAACATATTAAAAATTCTCCTAATGTGACACAAGCTGGAATCGTAGATACTGAATCACCAATTAATATTTCAAATGTTATGTTCATTGATCCTGAAAATTCAAATATTGGTAGAATCACATATGAAAAACTTGATTCAGGTAAATATAACCGAATTGTAAAAAAATCTAAAAGAAGCTAATTTGGAGAAAAAAATTGGTAGCTAATAAAACTGAAAATAAGAATCCTGAAAAACTGAAACCAAGACTTAAAGATAAGTTTAAGAATGAAATTGTNCCTGAAATGGTCAAGGAGTTCAAATTTAAAAATAATCTTATGGTTCCTAAGGTAGTAAAAACTGTAGTAAACATAGGATTAGGTGAAGCNTTAGATTCTTCAAATGTTGTTCAGATTGTCTCACGNGACCTACAACTTATTACTGGGCAAAAACCNATCGAAAGAAAAGCTAAAAAGTCTATAGCAAATTTTAAGTTACGAGAAGGACAAGTTATAGGTCTTTCTGTTACATTACGTGGAGATAGAATGTGGTTCTTCTTGGATAGATTGTTGAATATAGCTTTGCCTAGAGTTAGAGATTTTAGAGGAGTGTCAAAAAAATCTTTTGATGGTAATGGAAATTATTCATTAGGATTACAAGAACAGGTTATATTTCCAGAGATAGATTACAACGAAATTGATAAACTAAGAGGTATGCAAATAAATATAGTAACTTCATCTGACTCTGATGCAGAGTCCAGAAAATTGTTAGAGTTACTAGGCATGCCATTTGAAAGCTAAGGAGAAAATATTGGCTAAAAAATCTGCTATTGCTAGAAATAATAAAAGAATGAGAATGGTGAATAAGTACATGGATATTCGAACAGAATTGAAAGGTATTGCTAATGATCCAAAAACTTCATTTGAAGAAAAAATGGAAGCAAGGCAAAAGTTAGCTATGTTACCAAAAAATTCTAGTCCTGTTCGATTAAGAAATAGATGCCAGAAGACTGGAAGACCAAGAGGATACATGAGATTTTTTGGATTAAGTAGAATTTCAATGAGAGAGTTAGCCCTAAAAGGGCATTTGCCAGGAATTAGAAAAGGAAGCTTGTAGAGGTAAAAAGTGACAGTTCAAGATCAAATATCAGATATGATAACAAGAATTAGAAACTCTGTGCTAGTTAAACACAGTACAGTGGCGGTTAACAAATCTAAGGTTAATAATAAAATTTTAGAAGTTCTTTCAAATGAAGGTTTTATCTCAGAATTTGAAGAGGATATTTCTGAAAAGACCCCAAATTATTCTATTAAATTGAAATATTATGATGATGGATCATCTGCAATAACAGGACTCAAAAGAGTTTCTAAGCCTGGATTAAAAATTTATGTAAAAAAAGATGAAATCCCTTCATATTTTTCAGGTATGGGTGTTGCAATAGTTTCAACATCTAAAGGGATCATGACTGGATTAGAAGCAAAGAAACTATCCCTTGGTGGAGAAGTACTATTTTATATTTGGTAAAGAGGAATTATGAGTAGAATTGGAAATAAACCTATAGATATACCTTCAGGGGTTGATATAAAAATTGAAAAAGAATTAGTAACTATTAAAGGTCCAAAAGGAACACTGCAAGAGAAAATTAATTCTAAAGAAATATCAATCAATTTGGAAGAATCTACATTGATTGTTTCAAGATCTAATGAAGAAATTGAAATTAAAGCCCTTCACGGACTCTATAGATCATTATTAAATAATATGGTTACTGGAGTAACGGATGGATTTAATAAAAAATTACAGCTAATAGGAACTGGTTACAGAGCTCAGCCTAAGGGAAAATCTTTGGAACTTAGTTTAGGGTTTTCTCATTCAATATCAGTTGAACCTATTGGAGAAAACAAATTATCTGTAGAAGAGCAAACTACTGTAATTGTTGATGGAATAGATAAAGAGCATGTGGGAAGACAAGCTGCTAAGATAAGATCCCTCAGAAAACCTAATCCATTTACTGGCAAGGGTATTAAGTATGTTGGTGAAGAGATTAGAAGAAAATCTGGTAAATCAGCTGTTGGAGCTGGAGGAACTGAATAATGAAAATGTCTAAAAAAACTAGATCTTTAGGTAGAAATAAAAGACACCTAAGAGTTAGAAAAAGATTGGCGGGAACTCAAGATAGACCTAGAGTTTCTTTATTCAGATCAAATAGGAATATATATTTACAGCTAATTGATGATAACGAAGGAAAAACTTTAGCTTCTGTCTCAAGTCTAAAATCTGATAACAATTCAATGAACAAAGATTTATCAAAAAAACTTGGAGTTGAATTTGGTGAAAAGATTTCAAAATTAGGAATTAAGCAAGTAGTTTTTGATAGAGGTGGATANCTATATCATGGTAAAGTAGCTGCGATTGCGGATGGTATTAGAGAATCAGGAATTGAGGTTTAACATATGACTACTGAAAACANATCATCTGATCAAAAAAATCAGAACCAAAATCAGAACCAAAATCAGAGAAAAAGAGGATTTAGGTCTAGNAGAAGAAATAGAGATTCAGATGANNTCTCATTAATTGANAATGTAATTAAGATTAGAAGAGTNTCTAAAACTGTAAAAGGTGGTAGAAACTTATCTTTCAATGCAATGGTGGCAGTNGGAGATGGAGCAGGTAAAGTTGGTATCGCACTTGCTAGCGCTTCAGCTGTTCCAGATGCNGTACAAAGAGCTGTTCAATATGCAAAAAATAAAATGATTAATATNAATTTAAATAATACNACTTTACCTCATGAAGCAGTATATAAGTTTGGTTCATCTAAGGTNATGCTTAAGCCTGCAGCTCCTGGTACAGGATTGATTGCTGGTGGTGGAGTAAGGGCTGTCTTAGAAGCAGTTGGAGTAAAAGATGTTGTATCTAAAACATTTGGATCTACAAATGCTATAAATGTTGTTTACGCAACTGTTGAAGCATTGAAAGAAATGAAAGATCCTAAAAAAGAGATTGCAAGAAGAAAAAGTTAATTATGAAAATAAAAATAATTCAGAAAAAAAGTAAAATTGGAATTTCTCCGTCACAAAGAGCTACTTTATCTGCTCTCGGACTAAGGAAAATTGGCTCAGTAGTTGAAAAAGAAGCTTCACCTCAAATAGAAGGAATGATCAAAAAGGTAGATCACTTGGTCTCAACTGAGGAAATCAAATAATATAATGTATAAGAGTAAATCATGCCACAATTAAACGATATAAAAAGAAAAAATAAAAACACTCCAAAGAGCAACCAGGTTGGACGAGGAAATGGTTCAAAAGGAACTTATTCAGGCAGGGGTTCAAAAGGGCAACTTTCTAGAAGTGGAGGAAACCTAAATCCCACATTTGAAGGTGGTCAATTAAGGTTAGTTAAGAAGTTACCTCATATGAGAGGCTTTACCAACATATTCAAAAAGGATTATGTTGGTCTAAACTTAAAAGACTTGCTAGAGCATTTTAATGAAGATTCTATAAAGATTTCTGATTTTAAAGAAAAAGGTATTATTAAGAATAAGCAAATGATAAAAATTCTTGGCGATGGAGAAATAACTAAAGCTATAAATATTGAAGTAAACTCAATTTCTTCTTCAGCTAGATCTAAGATAGAAAAAGCTGGTGGAGAAATAAAAATTATAGAGTGATACTATGACAACAGCCACTCAATCAAATAGACCAGCACTTATTCAAGCTATAATTGATGCATTTAAGCTGTCAGATTTAAGGTCAAGAATACTATTCACTTTATTTATCTTAGTTGTGTTTAGATTCTTTGCTCATGTCCCAGTGCCTGGAGTGGATAAAGAAGCTCTTCAATCTGCATTTGATGCGAATCCATTATTGGGTTTTATTGATATATTTTCAGGTGGAGCTTTGAGGAATATGTCCATAGCTGCTTTAGGAGTATATCCGTATATTACTGCATCAATCATAATACAAATCTTAACTCCACTTTTACCTCAACTGAAAGAATTAGCACAAGAAGGTGAAGCTGGAAGAAAAGCCATAAATAGATACACTCATTATTTAACAGTTCCATTAGCTTTTTTGCAAGGATATGGGCAGATTAATTTATTTTCGGGAGCACTTGGTCAAGGAGCTCTTAGTAATGTTGGATTTGGGGGAGGAAATAGTCTGAACACTTTAGCTATTTTATTATCCATGACCGCAGGAACAATGATTTTAGTATGGCTAGGAGAATTAGTCACAGAAAAAGGTATTGGTAATGGTATATCATTAATAATTTTTGCAGGAATAGTTTCTACATTCCCTGCAATTGGTGCTGAATTATGGTTGTTAAGAGATCAGCCTTTTCAGGTTGGCTTATTAATTGCTTTGGGATTATTAATTATTTTTTCAATTGTTGTATTTACTGAAGCTCAACGTAGAATACCTGTCCAGTATGGAAGAAGTGTTTTTAGAGGCAACAGAATGTATAGATCCCAAGGTTCATCTCATATTCCTATTAGAGTAAACTCAGCAGGAATGATCCCATTGATTTTTGCATTCTCTATACTTGCTTTACCTGCAGTGGTAGCTTCTTATTTTGTTGATCCTGCATCAAATGATTTTTTCCCTTCTTTAGCACAATGGGTTACTATCCAGTTTGGTCCTACGGGAACTCTATATTGGGTAACAATATTCATATTAGTTGTTATGTTTACATTCTTTTACACATTAGTAGTTCATAACCAGCAAAATTTAGCTGAGCAATTGCAAAATAATAATGGATTTATTCCTGGTATAAGACCTGGNCCCCCAACTAAAGAATATTTAATGAGAGTAATCTTAAGAATCACTTGGGGAGGAGCTATTTTCTTAGGAATAATTGCCGTAATACCTTCCATAGCAGCATTTGTAACGGGACTAGAATCAACAACGAGTATACTGCAAAGTACTAGTTTATTGATTATGGTAGGTGTTGCATTAGATACAATGAGACAGCTGGAATCACAGCTTCTAATGAGAAATTATGAGGGATTCGTAAATTAGAATGAATATTATTCTATTAGGGCCTCCTGGTTCAGGAAAAGGAACCCAGTCCTCTCATTTAGCTAAGAAATACAGCCTTAATCATCTTTCNACTGGAGACGTATTAAGATCCGAAATAGTTTCTGGCTCCAAACTAGGAAAAGAAGCTAGTAAATTTATGAATGAAGGGAACTTAGTTCCTGATGAAGTCATAATTGGAATGGTATCGCAAAAATTGAGTTCAATTGATTCTGTTTTGCTTGATGGTTTTCCCAGGACCCTTAATCAAGCTAAAGCTTTAGATAACGAACTTTCAAATTTAAGTAAAACTATAAATCATGTTTTGTATTTTAATGTTCCATCCGAAGAATTGATTCAAAGGCTTTCGCAAAGGCTTTCCTGTAGAAACTGTCCAAATACTTTCACTAAGTCTGAAAATAACCCTTCATGCAACTCTGATTCCTCTTGTGAAGAACAAGAGCTTTATCAAAGAGAAGATGATAAACCAGAGGCAATCTCTATAAGAATGAAAAATTATACAGACTTAACTGAACCTCTTTTAAATTTTTATAAAGAGAAAAAGTTGATGACAAATATTGATGCAAACAAATCAATAGCAGAAGTATCTGAACAAATTGACAAAATAATGCATATTTGATACTGTACAATCTACTATTGATACTTATATAATAATAGTTTGTACATTATTTTTAGGGAGAACTCAATTAATTGATTACTGAGGGGTCTATTAAAACTCCAGAGCAGATCGTTTCTATGAAACATGCCTGCAAAATTGTAGCNGAAGCTCTCATACAAGCTGAGAGTCNCCTNGTAGTAGGGGCTACAACAAGAGATGTAGATAATTTTCTTAGGCAGTTTATAGAAAATGAGGGTGCTAAACCAGCTTTTTTAGGTTTATATGGATTTCCTGCTACGGCTTGTATTTCTATAAATGAAGAAATTGTTCATGGGATACCAGGAGAGAGAAAATTAGCTGAAGGTGATTTAGTCTCAATCGACTGTGGTGCTATTATAGATGGGATGTATAGTGATCATGCTAGAACATTCTTGGTGGGAGAGAAAAAAGAAGAAGATAAACTGAAACTTATTTCTGTCGCNAAAAAGGCTCTTGATTTAGGNATTGAAAATTCTTATGCAGGTAACAAAATTGGTATGATTTCAAATTCTATTGAAAATTATGTGCTAGGTGAAGGTTTCGATGTTGTAAGAGAATATGTTGGGCATGGTATTGGAACTCAATTACACGAACCTCCAAGTGTACCAAATTTTGGAGACAAAGATAAAGGGGCTTTATTAAGAGTAGGAATGGCAATTGCTATAGAACCAATGGTTACTCAAGGAACTTGGGAGACAAAAGTTTTAAACGATAAATGGACAGTTGTCACAAAAGATGGGAAACTATCAACTCATGTTGAAGATACTGTATTAATNACAGAAAATGGACCTGAGGTTCTAACAAGATTAAAGTAATATGGCAAAAAAAGAAGCAATAGAAGTAGAAGGAAAAGTTGAAGAGGCGTTGCCTAACACAACGTTTAAAGTTGAGTTAGCAAATGGACATGAAGTTTTGGCTCATGCCTCAGGAAAAATAAGAAAAAATTATATAAGAATATTGCCTGGAGATAGAGTTTTAGTTGAGCTATCTCCTTATGATTTAACAAGAGGAAGAATTACATACAGATTCAAGTAATTGGAGAAATAATGAAAAAGCGAACATCAATAAAGAAAAGAAGCGCTGATGATCAGATAATCAAAAGACGTGGAAAAATAAGAATAATTAATAAAAAGAACCCAAGATTTAAACAAGTTCAAGGATAAATATAATGGCAATGTTAGCTGGAGTAAATATACCTGATTCACAGAGAATTGAAGTTGCTTTAACAGCAGTTTCTGGTATNGGTAGATCAACCTCAAAGAAAATAATATCTGATGTTGGTATTGATTTAAATACAAGAGTAAAAGACTTGCAAGAAGAAGACTTGGCAAGAATTAGAAGNGCTATAGATAGAGCTCAAATGAGAATAGAAGGTGATCTTAGAAGAGAAGTTCAGCTAAATATTAGAAGGTTATCTGATATAGGTAGCTACAGAGGATTAAGGCACAAGAATGGTCTTCCTGCCAATGGTCAAAGAACAAAAACAAATGCTCGTACCAAAAAAGGTAAAAAGAAAACTATCGCAAATAAAAAGAAATTAACACACTAATAAAGTAGGATATTTATGGCTAGAAATAGAACTAGAAAAAAAGAAAAAATCTTTGTTCCACAAGGAAATGCTTATATAAGAGCAACCTTTAATAACACTATCGTTACTTTGACTGATAATAGTGGAAATGTAATATCACAAAGTAGCTCAGGAGCTAAAGGTTTTAGAGGCTCAAGAAAATCAACAGCCTTTGCCGCTCAAAAAGCAGGAGAGTCTGCCGCTGAGGTAGCAGTTGAATATGGAATGAAAACAGTGGATGTGTTAGTGAAAGGCCCCGGTGCTGGAAGAGAAGCTGCAATAAGAGCTATTCAACATGCGGGTATAAGAGTTGTTTCAATTAAAGATGTAACACCTGTTCCTCACAATGGATGCAGGCCCCCTAAAAAAAGAAGAGTATAGATAGGAATAATGTATGGCAAGGTATGTAGGCCCAGTTAATAAAAGGATGCGTTTTTTGGGATTAGAAGTTCCAAGAAAACCTGGTAAAGGTCCTAGAATGAATTCTAGAAGAAGACTATCACCCTATGGTCTTCAACTAAGAGAAAAACAAAAAGCAAGATTTTTATATGGAATTCTTGAACGTCAATTTAGAAACTACTACGACAAAGCTTCTAAAGATGATGGATCTACAGGAGATTCACTACTTATTCTTTTGGAAAAAAGATTTGATAATGTAATGTACAGAACAGGAATGTTCAATACAAGAAGGCAGTCTAGGCAGGCTGTGAACCATGGNCACTTCCTAATTAATGATAAAAAAGTTAATATTCCTTCATATGAAATTAAGGTTGGAGATAAAATTTCATGGAGAGAAAAATCAAAAAAATCACCCCTTTTTGAGATTGCTACTGCTAATACTAAAAATAATGATTCTGCAAAATGGCTTTCTCTAAATAAAACNGAACTCTCTGTTCAAATCAATAATCTTCCATCGGCGTCTGATGCTGAATTGGAGATTGATACAAGACAAATAGTTGAATACTATTCACGGAGGTAATATGCTGGAAAAACAATTTGGATTATCGCCAATTGATGATATTTCTGTTTCTGAACCTGAGGTTCCTGAACTTAGTATCAGAATGATTGAAGGAACTGACACATATGGAAAATTTATCGCAGAACCCTTAGATAAAGGTTGGGGGGTTACACTTGGTAATCCACTTAGGAGAACCCTTTTATCTGGTTTACCAGGGACTGCAATTAATTGGGTGAAAATTGAAGGAATTGAACACGAATATTCTACGCTAAAAGGAATGCGTGAGGAAGTGAATGAATTCCTTATGAATGCTAAAGGTATAAGACTAAGATCTTTATCTGATAGGTCTGGAAGACTAAGATTAGAAGTTGAAGGTGAAGGTGAAGTTAAAGCTGGAGATATCATGGCAACAGCTGATTTTGAAATNGTTAATCCTGGGCATCATCTTGCTACTCTTGATTCATCTGACGCTCATCTTTCAGTTGAGTTTAGCGTTGAGCAAGGCCAAGGATACAAAAAAGCNACAGAGGAAGATGATACCAATATTGGAGTACTGCCTATTGATTCAATATTCACTCCAATTAAGAAAGCAAATTTTTCTGTACAACCAACTAGAGTTGGACAAAGATCAGATTGGGAAAGATTAACATTAGAAATTTGGACAGATGGATCAATAGATCCTCAGTCAGCTTTGCAAAAAGCATCAGAATCTTTGATGGATAACTTTTANACATTTAGTAAATTTGATCAAGCATCTGAAGAACAAAGTCCAGCAGCAGGTTTGGGAATTAGCCCTGACATTTACAACACACCTGTTGAGACATTAGATCTTTCAGCACGAACATTAAACTGTTTGAAAAGAGCTGGAATAAATAGAGTTGGAGAAGTAATAGCTATGCCAGAAGGAGATTTACTAAAGATAAGAAACTTTGGTAGGAAATCTTTAGATGAACTTTTTGATGTCTTAGCTGAAAGAAATATGCTTCCCCAAAGTTAATATATAGAGGAAATTATGAGACATAAATTATCAAAAAATAAATTAAGTAGATCTTCTTCTCAAAGAAAAGCTCTATTNAGAAATTTAGTTTCCGATACTATAAGGCATGGGAAAATTACAACTACTAAAGCTAGAGCAAAAGAAGCTAGACCAATTTTAGAAAAAATGATTACCATTGCTAAAACTAAAGATTTCAATTCAATTAGAAAAGTATCAGAATTCATAACNGATAAAGCAGTTATTGATGAACTTTTTGATAATGTATCAGTAAAGTTCAACGAAAGAAATGGTGGTTATTCTAGAATTGTTCTATTGGGGACAAGACAAGGCGATAATGCTGAAGTCGCAATCTTAGAATTAGTTGAATAAAATAAGCAATATTTGTATCTCAATATCCTATGATGGTTCAGATTTTTTTGGTTCTCAATCTCAACTTAATTTAAGAACAGTTCAATCAGAAGTTTCAAAAAAATTAGATTTAATTTTTGGAGATTATGATTATCTTACCTTTGCATCAAGAACAGATAAAGGAGTAAATGCTGATCTGCAATATTTTGGGTTCAAAAAATCTGACATAGATACTTCTGAGATTTTTTTAAAATTTAATTTATTTAGTAAGAATCTTCCAAATGATATTGTAGTTAGAAAAATCTGTCTAATGCCGAATGGTTTTAATGTAAGGAAAAATGTATCAAAAAGAACTTATACCTATAAAATTTTAGATCAAAAATTAATTAATAAATTGGATGTTAAAAAAATGATTTTAGCATCTAATCNTTTAGNGGGNGAACATAATTTTAGATCATTTGCTGGTAGAAATGCAAAAGATAAATTTTTTAGAGAAATTTTTAGTATAAAGATTAAAAATACTGATCAAAAAGTAGAATTTCAGATATCTGGTAAATCTTTTATTCATCAACAAATTAGAAGAATAATCTTTTCACTATTAAGAGTAGGTCTTGGTAAGGAAGAGACTGATTGGTTGTCAAACTTGATCAAATTTCCTATTAAAGGAGGATCTAAAGGGATAGCTCCTTCTAATAATCTTACTTTGAAAGAAGTTTTATATGATAAAAAACACCAAAAATTACTAGAAAAAGTGTAGAATTAAGTTTTACAAAAAAATTACATTATGGCTTTTAAATTAAAACATTATTCTATAAAGGAAACTTCACCTGATAATGCATCATGGATTTTGATTGATGCTGAAGGAGAAACTTTGGGTAGATTATCTACTAATATAGCTATGATTCTTATGGGAAAGAATAAACCAAACTATATCCCCAATGATCTAACTGGAGATTTTGTAGTTGTTATTAATGCATCTAAAGTAAATGTTACAGGTAAGAAATTTGAAAATAAAACATATATTACTCACACAACTAAACCTGGTAGCACAAAAGAAAAAAAATTCTCTGACTTAATTGAAAATAATCCAGAATACATAATACAAAAATCTGTTAAAGGCATGTTACCTAAAAATAAACTAGCAGCAAGAATGTTAAAAAGACTTAAAGTTTATGCAAATAATGAACACCCTCATGAGGCTCAGTTCAAAGATAAAGATTCAAAAAACCAAAACTCAAAAGAGGTAGAAGTTGACAACTAAAAAGAAATATTTTTATGGAACTGGAAAAAGGAAAGCATCTATTGCTAGAGTAAAAGTATTTAGTACTGCTGGAAATATTATAGTTAATGGTAAAGATATTAAAGAAGCCCTAGGTATGGATGACCTAGTCAACATAGCCTTACTTCCACTAAGGTTAACTGATAATGATAAACTCTCTGCAGAAATTAAAACTCATGGAGGAGGATTATCTGGTCAATCTGGAGCTATATCTCTTGGACTTGCTCGTGCATTGTGTGTAATGGATGAAACACTTAGACCAAAATTGAAGTCAAATGGTTTGCTAACTAGAGATTCTAGAGTCAAAGAAAGTAAAAAATACGGTCTTAAAAAAGCTAGAAAAGCTCCTCAGTATACTAAGCGTTAGAACTCAGTTATAGATATAAACCTTATATTTGAATTTAAGTCTTTTATAAAAGTAGTTTTTTTGTTTGGATAATACTTATCAGTAAGATTTTTTGNTTCCTCATAAANCTGTCTATCAATTTCAATTAGTATATAAGAAGCATTATTTTTATTTATTTCAGATTCCCATTCAAAAATTTCTTTTATAACTTCTATTCCATTNTTTCCTCCGTCTAAAGCTAAAGAAGGCTCATTTTTTACATCAATTGGTAAATTACTTAAATTAGCAGTTTTTATATATGGAGGATTACTCAAAACAAAGTCTATCGAGTCTANTTTACTATTCTTTATTTCATCATTAATTAGATTGATTTTTGATTGATGGGTAAAAATATTTTTTTTAGCTACTTCTATAGCTTTAGAACTTTTTTCTAACGCATAAAATTCTAGGTTCGGTATTTTTTTTTCTAATATTATAGGAATGACTCCACTCCCAGTTCCAATATCNAGTAATCTTTTNCCTTTAATTTTAGAATCCTTATAAAAATCTATAAATTTTTTTACTAATTCTTCTGTTTCAAATCTNGGTATTAATACATTCTCATTAACATAAAATTTTTCATTAAAAAAAACTCTTTCATTTGTAATATAAGATAAAGGTACNCCTTTGATTCTTTTTGAAAAAACTTTATCAATTTGAACTAAATAATTTTCCGTAACCAAAAAGTTATTTTCTGTAATAATTTCAATGTTAGATTTTTTTAATGAATATGATAATAAGCTTATAATTTCTTGATCATAATCTATAATTCCAGCATCCATTAGTTTTTTTTTATAAAACTTTTTTAAGTAGGCTAGATTTTTCATTCATTAGATTTACTTGAGATCATTTTTTTNGCTTGCTCGTCTTTCATTAATGGTTCTATGATTTCATCAATTAATCCATCCATGAACTCAGATAACCTGTGAGAGGTTAGTTTTATTCTNTGATCAGTTATTCTGCCTTGAGGATAGTTATAGGTACGTATTTTTTCTGATCTTCCTCCAGAACCTACTTGAGATTTTCTTGCTTCAGATCTTTCATTTTGTTGTTTCTGAATTTCTAAGTCCCATAATTTAGATTTCAATATTTCCATTGCTTGTATTTTATTTTGCAATTGAGATCTCTCATTTTGACAAGAAACAACAATACCTGATGGAGAGTGAGTTAGCCTTATTGCTGTAGCAACTTTATTAACATTTTGACCACCTGCTCCACCGGAGTGGAATACATCAGTTCTTATATCATCATCCTTAATCTCAATATCTATCTCTTCAGATTTAGGCAGTACAGCTACTGTTGCGGTAGAAGTATGAATTCTACCTTGTGATTCTGTCTTTGGCACTCTCTGTACTCTATGAACTCCACTCTCATGTTTTAGTTTAGAAAATGTTCCCTCTCCAGAAATTTCAACCACAATTTCTTTTATTCCACCTGTCTCACTGTAACTNGAGCTTAAGATATTCATTTTCCATTTTTGATTTTCTGCATACCTTGTGTACATTCTTAATAAATCATTTCCAAAAATAGCAGCTTCATCGCCTCCAGTTCCTGCTCTGATTTCTATGATTGCATCAGCTTCGTCAGTAGCATCTTTTGGAATAAGAGCTAAATTTAATTCTTCATATATTTTAGCAAGTTCTTTTTCTAATTCTTCATTTTCACTACTAGCTAACTCAGACATATCGATATCTTCACTGTCAATNAATTCTTTGTTTTCATTGATTTCATTTGAAATATTTTGATATGAATTCCATAGAACATTTACATTTTCTAGGTTTCTATATTCTTTTGAGATTTTAGTCATTTGAACTTGATTAGATATTATTTCAGGCTTAGTCATCATAACTTCAAGATCTTTAAATCTAGTTTTTATCTCTTCTAATCTATTTAGCATCCAATCTTCCATAATAAAGCTTTCTTTAAGAATTTAAGATTTTCTTTAGTTGATTCATATCGTTTATATCTATTTCAAATTGATCGGATTTTATTTGTAGTAATTTTATAGATAATTTTTGATTTTCCAATTCATTTTTACCAATAAAAATAGCTGCTTTTGAATCGATATTGTTTGCAAATCTCATCTGAGCTTTTATAGATTTCTTTGGAGCAATTATTGTTCTAATATTACTATTTCTTAGATTATTTGCTATTTGAAGGGATTCAATTCTTAGACTTTCATCTGCAATAATTATTACAGCATCAACATAATTTTTTTCTCCATCAATATTCTTCTTTAGTTCATTTACAGCTCTTTCTATTCCCATGGCAAATCCCACTGCAGGTGTATCTTGACCTCCTAGAATTTTAATTAGAGGATCGTATCTACCTCCTCCAAGTAGAACTCCTTGCGGCCCTAAAGAGTCACTTGTATATTCAAAAACTGTCTTATTATAATAATCTAAACCTCTAACTAATCGATTATTAATCTTATAATTAAATTTCTTATCGAGTGAACGTAATTCTTCCAAATTTAATATTAAGTTTTCATGATGAACTAAGCTTTCAGGAGAGATAAAATCTAATGTTTTGGGNGCTTCTTCTGAAATTTTTATTGTTATATCCTCTTTTGAATCTAATATTCTTAGTGGAGATCTTTCAAATCTCAATTTATCTACTTTTGGTAAATCATTTAGATATTTACTAAAATATTTTTTTAATTCTTCCGTATATATAAATCTATCTTTTGAATCACCTAAAGAATTTACGTTAAGTAAGACATTATTAAAATTTAGATTNCGTAATATATCCCAAGCAATTTTTATAACTTCAAAATCTACATCTGGTGAATCGTCCCCAATACATTCAACTCCAAATTGATGAAATTGTCTATATCTTCCTGATTGAGGCCTTTCATATCTAAACATTGGNCCATAGTAAAAAAGCCTTGAAGGTAAAGTNGTATTATGTAAGCCATTNTCTATGAATGCTCTGCAAACACCAGCAGTATTTTCGGGTCTTAGGCTAATATTCTCTCCACCTTTATCATCAAAAGAATACATTTCTTTTTCAACAATATCAGTGTCTTCTCCTACNGTTCTTTCAAATAAACCGGATTCTTCNAATATAGGTGTTTCAATATATCTATAACCAAACAATCTTGCTGTTTCAAAACAAGTTTGCTGAACCTTATTCCAGATTCCTTCTTCTTCTGGAAGAATATCGAATGTTCCTCTTTGAGCTTTATAATTCAAGTTTATGAACCTAATCCTGATAATTGGTAAGTTTTACCTTCAGTTTTTATTGTAGGAGCATAAATAAGAGTACCATCATGCATTTCTCTAACCTTTTCGGCTCCTAGCATTCCCATACAAACTCGTAAGGCTCCGATGAGGTTTCTAGTTCCATCAGTTTTTGAAGATGGCCCAAAAAGTAGTTCCTTGATTGAGTATTCTTGCTTATTTACTATTCTTGTACCTCTAGGTAAAGATTCGTGAGGAGTAGCCATTCCCCAGTGATTTCCTTTTGCTGGAGATTCAAAGGTTTTTGAAAAAGGCGATCCTATCATTACAGCATCAGCTCCAGCTACAAATGATTTACACAATTCTCCACCTGTTCGGATTCCTCCATCAGTAATTATAGAAACATATCTACCAGTTAGCTTAAAATAATCGTCTCTTGCACTTGAGCATTCTAATGTAGCAGATACTTGAGGCACACCTACTCCTAGCACTTCTCTACTTGTACANGCTGAACCTGGNCCAACTCCAACTAAAATTCCATGTATTCCCGTCTCCATTAATTCTCTGGAAACATTATATGTAACAGTATTTCCAACAATAATTGGAACTTTGATAGATTCAACTATCTTTGAAAGTACTAAGCCTTCTAGACTCTTTGAGTTATGCCTTGCAGTAGTAACAGTAGATTGGATAACTATTGAATCACAGCCTGCTTCTACTGCNACAGGTGCAAAACGTTTGGTTGAAGCCGGAACAAATGATGCAAAACATCTTGAGTTGCTATCTTTTATTTTCTTAATTACATCTCCTATTAAGTTTTCCTTNACCGGAGCTGTATAAATTTTTTGAAGAATTTCAGTTGCTTCTTTTTGGCTNGCTTTTGAAATTTCTTCATATATTTCTTCAGTATNCTCGTATCTAACATGAATTCCATCNAGATTAATTACACCTACACCACCAAGATCAGATATNTCTTTAGAAAAATTAGGATTTACTACACTATCCATTGCTGATGCAAAAACAGGTATATCTAGTTCTAAGTTATCTATATTTATTTTTGTATCAACTAACTCTGGGTTTATGGTTATTTCTCCAGGAACTATAGCAACATCATCATATCCATATGTTTGTTCAATAGTTTTCAAAATTATTCTCCCATTAATTTTTCTAAATCCTGAATTATTTCCGAAAGATACAACTCATAATTTTTGTTTTGATAATTTAATATTTTATTTGATTTATCTGAATCGTACCATGAAAAATGCCCTTCCTCTTTTTGGTAATTTGCATTTTCCATACCTACTTCTAAAATTTCAAAATAATCCTTAACGTATTTTTCTCCAGACATTTGCCATGTTTTACCTCCACTTATATTAAGTATTTGTTTGTAAGAATTTTCATTTCCTACGCTATTGCATATAGAATCAACAACATCATCTCTATGAATAAACTCAATATTTTGATTACNCATAAATGGCCATTCTGCAGGAGGCTCTTGAAATATAGGTATAGAAACTCCTGAAATTCTTAGAACGGTAAAATTTAGAGAAGAAGAAGTCACTATTTCTTCAGATTGAAATTTAGTCAAAGCGTAATTATCATCTGGATTTGGGTTGCTAATTTCTGTTATTGTTTTGTTATCTGTATTTTTACCATAAATACTTACGGATGAGCTGAATATAAAATGGATAGAAGGGTTATAATCTTGAATCACTTCTACTATTTTTTTTGTACCATCCACATTTACTTTTTTGGCTAACTCTTCATTTTCATTAGCAAGAGGTGGTAAAATTGCAGCTAAATGAACCACAGAGTCTACATCAGATATACCAGANATAAGATCTGATTCATTATTTAAGTCACCNTTAATTAATTCAGTTTTTTTAGGATCAAAACCGTCATAATTAGCTGAAGGAAGATCAAATATTTTTACAATAAAACCTTTGGAAATTAGCTTTTCAGTTACCAATCGCCCCATACTGCCAGCACCACCTGTAACAAGTACTTTACTCACTACGTTAATACTGTGCCTGGAGCATCAGCCTTATCTTCTATTTCTTTAATTATTTTTTCAATTTCAGCCATATTTTGTTCATTTGCATCTGAAGTCATTTTTTCAGTAGCTTTGAAAAGCATATTTGCAGAGGGTAACCCTGCTAAAGATTGAAAGAAAAACTTATCTTTTTGAGCATCAAGTTTATCCAAACCAGAATTTATTCTTTCTCCAAAATCTGAGTTCTCACTCAAATCTTTCATATTGTTCATTGCTTTTTCTAGTAAATCCTGTGCTCTTCCCATATTTTTGCTCCTAGATAATTATTCTTTTTTAGCTTTTGAGTCTTTCTTGCTAGCCTTACCATTAGGAGATGATCCATTTTCTTTTGGAAGATAACTTGGGTCATCATCCCCTGGATGCCATCCACCATCGCCATGATAAGCAGCATCTTGATGTGAATGAGGATCGACATTTATGTCATCGCCTTTTACTGCATCAATATCAACTTTATCTAATCTATTATAGCCTCTACCATTATGTTTATCGAAAGGAAAAGGTTGGAACTTTTCAAACATTTTTGCAAATCTAACTTTAGTCGGTCTTGGGTCAGGTGGGAATGCAAATCTATCTCTGCCTAGTGGCTGAGCGTGAACAAGTTCATGCTCTCTACTTCCTAATCCGTTTACAACTGCAGTATTGATAGTTGTTTGTTCACTTAATCCTTCAATAGCTCCTCCACCTAGATCAAATTTTCTTTCACCAGGAGCATCAATTCCCATTTCTTCTGCTAGTGAACCTGGCGTTCCAGGAGCATTCATTGCAGCATTTACACATGCTTGATCAATAGCAACTGGATCCTTTGAAGCAAATACTCCTAAATGAGGAACCAATGGCAGATCTGAGAATCCTGCGCAATCACACTTTGGTGAAACATCTACAGCAACATTTATAAATCCAATATTTTCTCTTCCAACAGCCTTAATAACTCCTAAAGCTGCATCACCAATCGCAATATCTGTTGCATCAAAGTTTGCTAAATTTGGTTCAAATATACCCCTAGGATTCATCCAACTTCCACATCCCAAGCAATTAATACATTTTTCTCTCTCCCAAAGCAACTCATCATTATCGGTTACTTTAAATAGCCCTAAGGGACAACAATTTTCTAGTAACTCCCAATCAGGGTCAGCTTCTTTTCCTTTGAAATTTTCTGGATGAAAAACGGTTGAATCACCAATACCATATTCAGGATGTCTTCCCATATGAACATTAAATTTTCCTCTTTTAGACTGACAACCTATACCTAAATTCTTTAAAGCTCCTCCGATAACACCCATTCCGTGGCCTTTGAAATGAGTAAGTACAATAGTCTTATCTGCCGCAGCTATTGCTTGGGCTATATAAGCTTCTTTCAATAAATATCCTTCGGGGATATCAACCCTATAGTCACTAGTACCAACATAACCATCTGCTGATAGAAAAGGGCATCCAAGGGTTGCAGATGAGAATCCATTTCTTTCAGCTGTTTCTACTAAATCTAACTCAGTTACTCTAGAACCCCATGTTCCATATGTTTGAGTAGTAGTGTCGCATGCAAAAGGCCTGCCTCCTAATTCTTTGATTTTATCTGCAATTGCTCTAACGTATGCAGGTCTGATATAAGCACTTGATCCTAATTCTCCACAATGCATTTTGATTGCAACCACATCACCTTTATTGATCATCTTGTCAAATCCAGCAGCCTCAAAAACAGTGACTGTTTTATTGATTAAACTAGTATCAGGTGACTCACTTCTAGCGTCCATGAAATATACTTTAGGTTTATCCATCTTAATCCCCTTAATAAAAAATTTATAAAAACTTACTCTTACTCTCCCTAAAAATACAAGTAAATTTTTAAATATGTTTATCACAATACTAGTAAAATAACAGCTAATATCAGTTCTTTATTGAGTGAAATTTATCAAAAAATTAGCTAATATTCTGCTAAATGACTACAAAAATTATAAACATAGAAGAAAATCTTAAAAAAATAATTTCCGACATGGGGAATGTTATTGTTGCGTACTCTGGTGGAGTAGACTCTTCGTATTTGATGGATGTATCTAATGATGTTTTAGGAGATAAAGCTCTTGCAGTAATGTCTTTTTCTCCGAGTGTTGCTGAAGATGATAGACAAGATGCTGTCAACTTAGCAAAGAAAAAAAATTGGAATTATAAAATTATAAATACTCAAGAAATGGAAGATGAAAATTATGTAAAAAATGACATCAATAGATGTTTTTTTTGCAAAGATGAACTATATGGTAAATTAGTTGAATTATCTGATGAGCTTGATTTTGATTGGGTTCTAAANGGTTCTAATTTNGATGACAAAGGTGANTATAGNCCAGGTATGAATGCNGCTAAATTACATAAAGTNAGATCTCCTTTAATTGAGGCTGAATTCACAAAAAAAGANATNAGAGATTATGCTGAAAAAAGAAATCTTGATACTTGGGATAAACCTGCATCTCCATGTTTATCTTCAAGATTACCATATGGAACAAAAGTAACCATGGAAGCCTTGTTAATGGTTTCAAAATCTGAAAAATATCTTAGAAGCTTAGGATTTAGAATTGTAAGAGTTAGACATTATGACCAAAAAGCTTTAATA
>NHDX01000025.1 GCA_002171675.1 Chloroflexi bacterium TMED70
CTACAAATATTGGAAAGATTAAAGAGTTCCAAGAAATATTAAATCAGAAAAAAATATTTGAAATATTTACTTTAAATGACTTGAAAATCAATGAAGATGTTGAAGAAACAGGAAATACTTTTGAAGAAAATGCACAAATTAAGGCTACTTTTTATAATCAATTATCGAGAATGCCAACAATTTCTGAAGATTCTGGATTAGCAATAGACTCACTAAATGGAGAACCTGGAATCTACTCAGCAAGATATGGGGGAGTAAATTTAAGTGACAATGATAGGGTTGAGTTGGTATTAAAAAAGATGAGTAAAATTCCTATAGAAGAAAGGTCAGCTAGATTCATTTCAGTTATTTGTGGTGTTGGATTTGGGTCTAATACACTTTTTTCTAGAGGGGAACTTGAGGGTTCTATTTCTAGCTCAAAACAAGGTAGTAATGGTTTTGGTTATGATCCAATTTTTTCACCTATTGGAGATAATGCTACTCTTGCTACAAAAGAAATCGATGAAAAAAATAAAATTTCTCATAGAAGAAAATCAATAGAAATATTCTTAAATAAACTAATTAAGGATAAAATCGTTTAAATACACATGAATAATCCTTTAGATAAATTAAATAGACCTGTAAAAGATCTAAGAATATCAGTAACTGATAGATGTAACTTTAGATGTACATACTGTATGCCTAAAGAGGTTTATGGTGAGTCATTTAAGTTTTTACCCAAGGATGAACTTTTAGATTTTGATGAAATCTATCGCATTGCTAACACATTTGCAAAACTTGGAGTTAACAAAATAAGACTTACAGGCGGAGAACCTTTAGTTAGGCGAAATATAGAAGAATTAATTGCTAAACTATCTAAAATCAATGGTATAGATGATATTGCGATGACAACTAATGCTTATCTTCTTGAACCTAAGCTAGATTCATTAATTGATGCTGGGCTCAACAGATTAACTGTTTCTCTTGATTCTATTGATAATGAAACATTTAAAAAAATGAGTGGGCAAAATGTTGAAGTGTCAAAGGTTCTTTCTGCAATAGATCAAGCAAACAAGAAAGGTTTTGAAAGTATAAAAATAAATTGTGTTGTTCAAAAAAATGTAAATGAACACTCTATTATTGATTTATTAGATTATTTTAGAGATTCAGGAAATATTGTTAGGTTTATTGAATATATGGATGTTGGGAATTTAAATGGCTGGGAACTAAAAGATGTTTTATCCATTGAAGAAATACTTAAATTAATTGAAATCAAATATAAAGTAGAAAAAATCCCACCAAACTATGAAGGGGAGGTAGCTAAAAGATTCAATTTAGTTGACTACTCTGCTGAATTTGGTTTTATATCATCAGTTTCACAACCTTTTTGTTCAACTTGTACCAGAGCTAGAATAACAATGGATGGTAAACTCGTGACCTGTTTATTTGCAAACTCTGGCTTTGATCTAAGAAGTATTATTAGACAAGGCTGCACAGATGAAAAATTGGATGAAGTAATTAAAGGTGTTTGGTTAAAAAGAAAAGACAAATATTCTGAAATTAGGCACGAGCTAACTAAATCAAATTATAAAAAAATTGAGATGTTTCANCTTGGAGGATAATNGATGAGTCNAGTATCAATTTTTTCTGATGGTTCTTCNCTNGGNAANCCTGGNCCNGGTGGTTATGGNGTAATAATGAGATGGAAGAATNAGGAAATAAAAATNTCNCAAGGTTANCGNGAGACTACNAATAANCGAATGGAGCTTTTAGGNCCTATTGNNGCTNTATCAAAACTAAAAAAACCNGAAGANGTTGTTATTACTACAGATTCTNGATATGTAATNGATGGNATTGAAAANGGTTGGGCNAANAAATGGAAAAAAAATAACTGGATGAGAGATAAAAAAAATAANGCACTCAANNCAGATTTATGGGATCGTTTNCTTGATCTATGTGAATTTCACCAAAAAATTGAATTTGTTTGGGTNAAGGGNCATAAAGGTCATGCAGAAAATGAACTATGTGATTTANTAGCNAAGGATGCTGCNTCTTCTGATAGTTTNCTTNTNGATGAAAATTTTGAAAAAAAGGAAAATTANATGANNGAAAAAGNTTTCTCNCATATNGANANTGAAGGTTCCGCNAANATGGTCGATATTTCATCAAAAGAAATATCAAAAAGAGAGGCTGTTGCTTCATGTGAAATTACTCTTAATGATCAAACATATAAAAATGTTAAAGCTAACCAAATGAGTAAAGGGAATGTAATTAATATTGCTCATTTAGCAGGTATTACTGGTAGTAAAAAAACACATGACTTGATTCCTCTATGTCATCAAATCCCACTAAATAAAGTGGACCTGTCTTTTGAGTTTGATGATTCAAATAATCAAATTAAGGTGATTTCATATGTTTCTACAGATTGGAAAACAGGAGTAGAAATGGAAGCATTAGTTGCTGTTTCAATAGCCAGTTTGACAATTTATGACATGTGTAAATCTATGGATAAATCAATAACTATAAATAAAATTCAATTACAGAAAAAAACTGGTGGTAAGTCAGGAACATATATTAGAGAATAGATACTTCTTTTTTATAAGTTTTTTGAATTTTTCATTATGATAAAATTTAATTTCAGAGTTTACCGTTTAAATTAATAGGAAATTGAATTTTCGGTAAAAAATTGGCTACGTAGCTCAGGGGTTAGAGCGAGCGCTTCATAAGCGTTAGGCCGGTGGTTCAATTCCACCCGTAGCCACCAAAACTAAAGAGGAATTTTAANTATGAATAAACCTAAAGTAGTTGTNACTAGAAAACAATTTGATTCGGANATGGANAGGCTNAGGGCTGTATCAGATCTNANTATTATAGAATCTGANCANCTTCCAACNCAAGAAGAATTAAAAAGTAAGGTAAAAGGAGCNAANGCTCTATTTGTTCATATTAATGATGANATTAATGGAGAAATAATGGATGCAGCTGGNGATTCTCTTAAAATAATTGGACANTTTGGAGTNGGTTACGANAATGTTGATGTTGATGCNGCNAGTGAAAGAAATATTGCAGTAGCAAATACCCCTGGAGTATTGACTGAAACTACAGCTTCTTTTGCATTTACTCTAATGCAGGCAGCAGCTAGAAGAATAGCTGAATGCGATAGATTTGTTAGNGATGGTAAATGGAAATATTTTGAACCATTAGATTTATTAGGATATGANTTATCTGCTTCTGTNCTTGGAATTATTGGATATGGAAGAATCGGATCATATNTAGGTAAAATAGCTTCTGAAAACAATATGAAGGTTCTTTATTATAATAGGTCAACNCCNGAAGAAACTTATGGAGCTGAAAGAATTGACANTATGAAAGAATTATTAGAAAAATCTGATGTNGTNTCTATTCATTGCCCTTTTACTCCTGANACAAATAATTTGATATCAAAAAAAGAACTTTCATATATGAAAAAGACTTCCACTTTAATTAATACGGCAAGAGGACCAATTGTAAATTTAGATGATTTATACGATGCATTATCAAATAATAGAATTGCTTATGCTGCTCTAGATGTCACAGATCCAGAGCCTATTAATATGGATCATCCAATTTTGCAATTAGATAATCTCACGATTTTACCTCATATAGCTTCAGCAACNGTAGAAACAAGACGAAAAATGTCNATGATGACAGTTGATAACATTATTGANGGACTTAATTCATCATTACCNACCTATTGCGTAAATTCTGAAAAAATTTCTTGGTAAGTTATTTTTCTGTACAATCTTATTAAAGCAATTATTTGCGCCTGTAGCTCAGATGGATAGAGTGCAGCCCTGCGAAGGCTGAAGCCGTGAGTTCGAATCTCGCCAGGCGCGCCAGAGGAGGGATCATGTCAATAAAATCAATAGAAATTCGAGAAGATAATCTTTTAGAAAATGGAAAATCATTTGGAGATGTAGGTCAATATAGAGAAATTAAGGGAATAGCAAAATTTATACTTGATCCTAACGATGAATATAATAAAAAAATTACAGATATAGAAAATATATCAACTAATAATCAAGGATTAGTGGAATTTTCTTCAGATATCCATATTATGCTTCCTTTAGACTCAAGTAAATCTAATAAAAAAATTATTTATGACGTTAATAATAGAGGCAANAAAGTTATGCTATCTCAATTTAACTCAGCGTCCAGAGGAGTTATGGTTGCAGGNGTTGCTCCAGAAGATGATATTGGGAATGAATTCTTGATGCTAGAAGGTTATACATTAGTTTGGTGTGGTTGGTCTCATGATGCTCCTCCNATTAATGGAAAGTTAAGACTTTTCTCTAGTGAAATTGCTAAAGATGGNGAGCCAATTANGGGAAAAATTTATTCCCAATTTCANCCTATGAAAGACGTAGATCAAATTATGTTAAGTGACAGAATGCANACTCCTTATCCAGCAGTAGATACCAATGAAAAAGAAGCTATTTTAAGTTTTAAGAAATATCCAGATGATGANCCGATAATTATTCCCCGAGATAAATGGAGATTTGCTTGGAATGATGGAAATGAGACTATAGATAACCCAAATTTCATTTATATGTCAGATAAATTTAAAGCAGGAATTATGTATCAAGTTTCATATAATGCTTATGGAGCTAAACCTACAGGTTTAGGTTTAGCTGCAACTAGGGACCTTATAGCTTATCTTAAGTATTCAGATGATCTTGATAATCCTACTAAAGGAGATATTGAGCAGGCTTTTGCGTTTGGAGTGTCTCAAAGTGGTAGATTCTTGAGGCAATTTATTTATCTAGATTTTAATTATGATAATTTAGGCAGAGAAGTATTTGATGGGATCATGCCACATGTTGCAGGTGGAATGAGAGGGGAATTTAACCAAAGATTTGGGCAAGCTTCTAAAGATTTGCCNTCTGTAATATCTCAACTCTATCCTTCTGCATCAATTATTACTGATGATATTGAAGGATCATCTCATGATGGCCTTATGGAAAAATTTAAAGAAAGAAAATCAAAATCTAAAGTTTTTTTTGTTAATACAGGNGCAGAATATTGGAGGGGAGATGCTTCATTAATTCACACTTCTGCAGATGGAAAAAAAGATTTAGAATCTAATGAAAACTCAAGAGTTTATCATCTTTCTTCTTGTATGCATGGACCAGGTGTCTGGCCTCCTACGGATACTCAAGAAGCTGATGGTATGAGAGGTCAAAATTACTTAAATTCCATTGATTATACTCCCTTAATGAGAGCNCTCCTAAGTAATTTAGATAAATGGGCGTCTGAAGGTATAGAACCTCCTGANAGCTCACATCCAAAANTNAGTGATGGTACTGCTGTAGATCCTAATTCNCTTAGAGAAAAATACTCTAAAATTCCTATTAATTTNCCTGAACATTTTTCTTTTCCTAGAAAAATGGATTTTGGTTCTAATGAGGACATTGTTGAAACAATTCCACCGACTCATGGTGAAAAATACTCGTCAATTGTTTCAGATGTAGATGAAGATGGGAATGAAATTGCAGGAATAAGACATCCAGATGTACAGGTGCCATTAGCAACTTCAACTCCTTGGAATCTTAGACATCCAGATGTAGGAGCTCCCTACCAAATAATAGGATTAACCGGTGGTCCTCGAGGAGCTACTGTACCTCTACCAAAGGAAAAAAATGACGATGATTCTAGATTATCAATTTCGGAAAGATATTCTTCCAAAGAGGATTATTTAGAAAAAATATCTAATTATTCTAAAGAATTGATAAAACAAAGATTTTTACTAGATTTTGATCTAGAGAATATTCTTAGTAGATCTGAAGAAAGATGGGATTATTTCAACAAATAATCTTTAGATTAAAATATAATAAGTAGAGTCAATAAATTGAGGGAAATATGTGTGGTATTTTTGGTTGCGTAGGTGAAAAAGATGTTTCAAGTCTCATAATTAAGGGATTGAAACGACTCGAATATAGGGGTTATGACTCTGCTGGTTTATGTCTTGAGACAGATGATAGTAATTTTGAGATATTAAAATCATCTAATTCAAATTATCCAGTGGATGTTCTTAGTAAATCTTTAGAAAAATCAAAAATAACTTCTAATGCTGGAATTGGACATACAAGATGGGCTACTCACGGTCCAATTAATAATATTAATACTCATCCACATTTTTCATACAGTAAAAATATTTCTATTGTTCATAATGGGATAGTAGAAAATTACGATTTTCTTAGTAAATTCTTAATAAGAAAAGGTGTTAATATATTCAGTCAGACGGATTCTGAATTAATTGCTCATTTGGTTGATTTAATGTTGTGTAGTAAAGGCAATTTAAAATCAGCAATTTTTTCGGTTTCAAATATGCTTGAAGGAAGTAATACAGTTGCACTAATGAGTAAAGAAATTCCGCAAACTATTTTTGGTTTCACTACAAATTCTTCAGGCGGATTAGTTGTTGGTGAAAAAAATAATTACAGATTCCTAAGTAGTGACTCTTATGCTTTGGAAAATTTTTGTGATTCAGTAAGTTTTACTAGTAAAGATGATCTTGTAATTATTTCAAATAATTCCCTGAAGGTTATAGATCAAAATAATTTACCAACTTTTCCTAAAAATATTAATCTAATTAAAGATAATAATGATAATAGTGATGAATTTAAGGATTTGCAAACAAATTTTATAATAGAAAAAGAAATATCAGAACAGAATAGTGCATTAAAGAAAATAATTGCAAAAAGAATTCTAGATAAACCACACGATGCCTTCCCTGAAATAAACCGACATAGGTTATTGTCGTCAAGAAAAATAATTTTTACAGGAATGGGTTCTTCTTATCATGCTGCTCAATATGGATCATTACTTTTTGAAGATTTGCTTGAAATTGATACAAAAGTTGAGTTTTCTTCTGAGCTAAAAAATAAAAAAATAATTTCTCCGGATCAAACTACTGTTTTTGCAATTACTCAATCAGGAGAAACTGCAGACACCATTGAAGCAATAAGAAATGCTAAACAACAAGGAGCATATGTAATTTCAATTGTTGAAGAATCAAATAGTAAAGCTGCTATTAATTCTGATTCATATTTACTTTTAGGAACAGGTAAAGAAATTTCAGTTGCTGCGACAAAAACTTTTACTTCAACTTTATTAATGTGTAACTCTATTTGTATTTATCTTGCAAGCTTGTTAGATAAAAATAATCATCTTATAACTAGACTAAAAGAAGACTTTATGAAGATAGATAATAATATGCAAAAAGTTCTTGATTGTTGTGATTATGATTATTTAAAAGTATCTAAATTTATTTCAGATAGTGAAAAAGTTTTTTTTATTGGAAAAAATTTATCTTTTCCAATAGTAAATGAAGGTTCATTGAAAATTCAAGAAATTTCTAAAATAAACTCTAATTCATTTATAGAGGGAGAGTTAAAACATGGTCCAAATGCTTTATTAGATAAAAATTCGACAATTATTTCTATTATTGGTCCTGGTGAAAATATTAATAAATCTATAAGTTCCCTTAGAGAAATTGCTTCTCGAAATGCAAATATTATTACTATTAGTTTTGTTGAAAATAGTGAAATACAAGATTTATCAAATTATAGTTTTGTTATAGAAAATAACAATAAATATATCTTTCCAATTTTATCAGTTATTCCTTTACAGAAATTGGCATTTATGTCAGCTTTGAATCTAGGATTAGATCCAGATAGACCACAAAATCTTGCCAAAACAGTAACTGTTGAATAGATTTACCAATTTACATTAAAGTCTCTAACAGCATTTCTCCAAAAAATGTCTTCAAGTTGATCATTACTTAATTCACAAATAATTGAAGCTTGTTTCATTGCAATTAATTGCTCATAAATACAAAGTATTGGTCTATTTGTTGTATGAGAAAAAGTAAGAGAAGGAAGATTATCCGTCTCCACCTGCTGATGTGCATGACCATAAGCTGTATAAGCTCCATGGAAAGAAACAGACTCAACGGCATCACTTCCGTAGAAAATTCTTTTATGATCTTCATTATTAAACAGAGTAATATAGGGCCTTATATCTGTAACAGCAGATAGATCATACCAAATATTTGGAAGATTCCTTAATGTGTCTATGCCTTGTTGTATAGGTCTATAGGTAAATGATCTTGCGATATGTGCAAGAATCCATTTAATATTAGGATATCTTTTTGTAGTGAACTCAGTTAAGTCATTTAGATTTTTTTGATCACCACATCCATCTTCTCTGGATAGATGTAATGTTACCCAAAGTCCGAGCTCATTTGCTAATTCTAATTGTTCATGAGGNAGATATTCATCTATAGTGCAATTTGCCATATCACCAGTAACTGAATACATTCTGTAAACTTTTAATCCTTGGAATCCTTTATTTTTTATATCGTATTCAATATCTTCTAAAGANTCTGAAGGAGTAGTTAGTCTATGCGATTTAGTAAATTGATTATCTCTAAGTTCATTAAATAGCCAATCATTATATTCATTTATTCTTGTACCTAAAGCAGGCCTTCCTAGAATTAAGTTATTTACATCTCTATTTGGAAAAACAGTTTTTTGCCAACCTCTTATACCTTCAAAATCAGCGTCAGGAAATACATCTTTATGCTCACTAGAATCATCTATTAGGCTATTATTTAGCATATGNGCGTGACAATCATAGATTCTTTTTGGTACCCATTCTTCTAGTTCTTCATACCAAAATTCTTTATCGTAATCTCTATAATCAATTAATTTTGAAGTCATAATTTTACCCTTATTTTACGATTTATTTAAAATTTTATTCCTAAATAAGAATAAAACAACTAAACTAACAGTAATTACGCTTATGATTGGAATGATTATTCTNAAACTAGATTCTTCTTCTTTTATTTCAAGACTTTNTTCTAAGCTAGGGTTATCTTGAATGATCGGAGTCTTTGAATACCAGGTCTGCATACCACTTGAACCTAATTCAACAGTGTCTCCTGATGAATATTTNCTATTAAAAATTTCCTTATATCCTACAGAGAAAACAAATCTACAATTTTTATTAGACTTAACTATAATTCGTGCACTTTTGTCATTATAGTTTGTATTTTTATATGTGATTACTCTTATAAGATTCATTCTGCTATATGGTTCGTAAAACCCAATTCTTTCATATGGTAAAAATNCAATTTCATNTTGAGATTCAGTTATAAGTTTTACTTCTGGTAATTCTGATTGAGAAAATATATTTTCTGGAGATTTATCTGGTATCAGAATACTAAACTGTAAAATAGGTGCTGAAAAACTTTTCAGATCAAATATTACTTCTTCTTGATCTGAAAAAAATTCTCCNTAGTAGGCGTGTGATACAGTAGCATCAGATAATTCTATAATTGTCTGATCTGTAGAGTTTTTTATTTCGTATGGNTGGTGAGCATAAATTTCATCAGCAGATACTATAAAAAAAGAAGTTAGTATTACAGATAGTATGAAAAANNTTTTCATTTTATTATTTNTTTCTGGTGGGCGATGAGGGACTCGAACCCCCGACCCCCTCGGTGTAAACGAGGTGCTCTAGCCAACTGAGCTAATCGCCCTTAGATAAATTTTATCAGTAAAAGAATAATTAGAGATAAGAACCCTACTAATTTTCAGATTATTTTATTATAAATTCAAAAATCCAAAGAACTGATAATCCAACAATTAAAGTAATAAGTATTGATTTTGAAATTAAAGCAACTGTAATTGCTGCTAGAGCTGCATAAATTTTAGGGTTATTCTCTGAAATTATAAAATCATTATCGCTAATTAGTATTGAGTTGATAATTATAGGAGTTAATACTGCTATTGAAACATACTGTAATCCTTGCTGAACAAATTTTGGTAAATTCTTAGGCATAATTTTAGATAAAGGCAAAAACCTTGTGGCATAAGTCAATATCCCTGATAAAAATATAACTGGCCAAATCATTAATATCCCTTTCTAAATTTATCAATTAATAGGCCAATAATTATGCTCATTAATGCAGAAGTTATAATCCATAAATTCCAAGGTAAGTCCTTCAGGATAATAGAAAATAGAGCACTTAATATAAATACCAATAGCTTAATTTTTGTATTTATTGAAACAACTACAATTGCTATAAAAGATAAAGGAATAACATATTCTAGATTTAATGACTCAGGAATTGAAGGGCCAATAAAGATTCCGACTAATGTTGAAATTTGCCAAGATGTCCATAATGTTATTCCACTTCCTAGTAGGTGAAAATGCATATATTTAGTTTTTTTCTCTTCAGAAAATCTTTTATACGAAATGGCAAAAGCTTCGTCAGTTATTAGATAAGATAATATTATTCTCCACTTTAGAGATAATTCTTTTAAGTATCTTGATAGTGATATTCCATACAAAACATGCCTTAAGTTAACGACTCCAATAGTTCCAACAATCATAAAATTAGGAGTAAAAATAGAAAACAACTGTGTAAACACAATTTGGCTTACTCCTGCAAAAATAATTATTGATAATAAAAAAGTTTGAATACTTGTTAGACCAACTTCAATTCCTAAAATTCCATAAGCTATCCCAAATGGAAAAACTCCTAATTGTAAAG
>NHDX01000026.1 GCA_002171675.1 Chloroflexi bacterium TMED70
TTCAGCTTTAGTTTCTTCAGTTGATTCTTCAGCTTTAGTTTCTTCAGTTGATTCTTCAGCTTTAGTTTCTTCAGTTGATTCTTCAATAAAATTTCTAACTAACTCATGATCATGAGAAATTGGCAATAAAGCCATATATCTAGCTCTTTTAATTGCAGTCGTTAAACTTCTATGATCTTTAGCATCATTTCCAACTCTATACGCACTACTAATTTTTGCTCTATCAGAGACATAAGATATTAGTACATCAACATCTTTATAGTCAACTGGCAAGCCCTTAATCACCTTAGAGATAGGTTTTTTTCTAGCTCTAAAATCATATGAAAATGAATTTCTTCTTGAATTCTGTCTATTTGTAGTCATAACTTTACTTTTACCCCTTTACCACGGTAATTCTTCTGCTTCATCCGAATCATTATTATCATCTACATTTATTCCTTTAGAAGGTTCATTCGTAGAGAAATCTTGATTTTGATCATTATTGTTTGTAGGCATATCTGGTGATGAACTATCACCTTGTCTATCTAAAAATATTACTCTAAATGCAGTCACTTCATTAGTTTGTCTTTGAGATCCATCGTTAGCGACATAGCTACTTGATTTAAATCTCCCCTCAACAAAACATTTTTGACCTTTTTGTAAAAACTGATTTACAGACTCTGCTGTTTTGTTCCAGCATGCAATTCTAAACCATTCAGTTTCCTGTATTTGCTCCCCGTCAGATCCATTCCTGTAGGAATTGACTGCTAAACTAAAGTTTACTACCATTGCACCATTTGGTGTATATCTCATTTCAGGATCTGATCCACAATTCCCTATTAATAATATTTGATTTAAACTCAAAATTGTCCCTACTTAGCTTTTACTTTATATGGCTTGAAATTTTCTTTAACAGTAATTAGATGTCTGATAACTTGAGAATCATCTTTTAATATATTTTCAATTTTAATAATACTAGCAGGTAAACATTCTAGTTCAGATACGAAGTATGTACCTTCTTCAAAATTTTCAATTTGGTAAGCTAGTTTTCTTCTTGCCCATACTGAAGAACTAACAACTTTACATTCTTTAGCTATAGATATAGATTTGGTTATTCTTGATAAAGATTCATTAGCAACATTTTCATCTATGTTACCTCCAACGATCCACATTAATTCATATTTTTTCAATTTGTACTCTTATAATCTTGATTTTTACGATCTATAAATTATATCACTGATTAATCTAAATTTAATATTTATTTCTATATAATTTATGGAAGTGGAAGTTTATTCATAATTTTTTGTACTTCTTTACTAAATACAGAAGTATTTTTTGATGAAGTGCTTAAACAATCAACTATGACATCACCTATTTTAAGCAAATCGTCATTTGAAATTTGCCTAGAGGTAATAGCTGGAGTTCCAATTCTAATACCTGATGTTATTTTAGGTGGCATTGGATCAAATGGAATTGCATTTTTATTTACAACTATTCCTACTTCATTAAGCTTATTTTCTGCTTCATCACCATTAATTCCAATTGACCTTGTATCTATTAGCATTAGATGATTATCTGTTCCACCTGAAACTAGTCTTAAGCCTCTATCTAAAAATAAATTTGCAAGAACTTTTGCATTATCAATAATTTGTTGAGAATATTCTATAAAATTATCAGAAAGAGCTTCTTCAAATGCTGCAGCTTTAGCCAAGATAGTATTCATCAAAGGCCCTCCTTGAATAGCAGGAAAAACACCTCTGTCATATTTTGAAGAAAGATCTTCTCTAATTATTGCTAATCCTCCTCTTGGACCTCTAAGAGTTTTATGGGTAGTTGAGGTTATTATGTCTGCTATCCCTACAGGAGATGGATGTTTACCAGATACTACAAGCCCAGCTATATGTGCGATATCAGCCATTAAAAGTGAATCTACTTTTTGTGATATTGATTTAAATTTATTAAAATCTATAATTCTTGAATATGCTGAATAACCACAAATTATTAATTTGGGTTTTACTTTTTCGGCAATATCATTAATTTGATCATAATCTAATAATTCAGATTCTCTATTCAAGTAATAATTATGAATTTCATAGATCTTGCCAGAAAAATTTACATTATGGCCATGAGATAAGTGTCCACCATGATCTAATGATAAACTCAAAATTTTATCACCAGGTTTTAACAAAGAAACATAAGCTGCCATATTAGCTTGTGATCCTGAATGAGGCTGAACATTTATATGTTTAGAAGAAAATAGTTTTTTACCCCTAGAAATTGCGAGATTTTCAACTTCATCAGCATTTTCGCATCCTGCATAATATCTTTTTCCTGGATAACCTTCAGCATATTTATTTGTGAAAATAGAGTTTGAATAATTTCTTACGCTTTCAGATGCATAATTTTCCGAAGCAATAAAGACAGCGGAATTTCTTTGTCGGATAGATTCCTTTTCTAAAATAAGTTCAATTTTTTTATCTAATGTTTTCAATTATTTAAATATTTTTTTATGTTACTTTTTCATTTTATTGTTTTTTTTTTATAATAAAATGAAAAAACAATAAGTTTTCAAATTATGATTGAATTTAAAGATATTCCTAAAACTGCAATGGTTATTTTTGCCCACCCTGATGATGCAGAAATAGGAACAGGGGCAACTACTGCTAAATGGGTAAACTCAGGTTGTAAAGTTGTATATGTTCTAGCAACATCTGGTTCTAGCGGTTCAAATGACTTAAGTATGACTAGTGAAAAAATTGTTGATATTAGGTCTAGAGAGCAACAAGATGCTGGGAAAGTAATTGGTGTTGAAGATATTGTCAGCCTAAACTACACGGACGGTGAACTGGAATCAAATAGAGATCTACTTTCAGATTTAGTATTTTGCATAAGAAAATATAAACCTGAAATAGTATTTACTCATGATCCATTCAGAATGAATAATTTCTTACATCGTGATCATAGAAATTTAGGGTTTTCTGTTATGGATGCAATTTACCCATATGCAAGAGATCATTTACATTTTCCAGATCAAATAAAAGGAAATATCCAACCCTATAAAGTGAAAAAACTTCTTTTCTGGGGAAGTGATAAGCCTAATGTGACAGTGAATGTTACTGGATTTGAAAATAAAAAAGTAGAATCTCTTTCAATGCATAAGAGCCAACTACCAGGATTAAGCTTAGGGTCAGAATACGGTAAAAACTTACTGAATAGGCTTAGAGATTCATCGGGAAATTTTAGTTTTGAATATGGAGAGTCATTCAGAATGATTGAAGCTAGATCATAGATGATAGATATTAATAATAAAATATTCAATTTTTATGATCCAAGTAATATTATGGAATCTGAACTTGAATCCTTACAAAATTCTTTATCAGAAGGTATTTTTACAGATTCAATTTATACAATTTCTGAAAAATATATTCCAGAAAGAGAAAAAACATATCTATTAAATCAGTTCAATAACTTAGTTACAAATTTTAATTTTGAAAAATCTAAAATCATAAAAAAAGAAGAAAATAATTTATCAGGAGTTGAAGTAATTTTTAGAGATGAACTAATAAATTACAACCAAGAAATGCTAGAGTATTGTCTAGTTGATTCAAATTTTATGCTATTAAATGTTTTAGATAATATTGAAATAATCATGTCAGATAACATTCTAAATGAATTTAAAAATCAAAATATAATTCCTATAATATCTCACCCAGAAAGATTAACTAAAAACAAAGAAATTTCAAAATTTGAAAAGTTAAAAAATGAAGGGGTCTTATTCCAAATGTCATTAGGATCACTAGATGGTTCATTTGGTGAAAGCGCAAAAATAAATTCAATAAATTTACTGGAAAATGACATTTTTGATTTTATAGCTTCAGATACAGTAAACTATGAATGTTTAGACGAAAGTTACCTTGAAAAAATCCTAAATGATCTTTCTGAAATTATTGGGCATTCTAAACTTGATGAAATAATTTATAAAAACCCACTAAACATCATAGACCACAAAAATAGTAATAATTATCAAATTTAAATCTTAAACGATGTTAACCAGCTAGAATAATTTTCTTTTTTGGATTTTTTTTCGTCTCCAATTACTATAGAAAAATATAATTCTTGAAGAGATTTGGTAATTTTTCCTATTTGACCATTGCCAATATTTCTATTGTCTAAAGAACCAACCGATGTAACATGAGCTGCAGTTCCAGTAAGAAATACTTCATCAGCTAAGTAAAGCTCTGATCTATGTATTTGTCTTTCTTTAACCTTTATACCTAGTTCATTTTCAGCAATACTTATAATCGAATCTCTAGTTATTCCAAGGAGGCAATTATCGGTTTCAGTTGGGGTAATAATTTCACCATTTTTTATCATGAATAAATTTTCTCCACTTCCTTCAGAAACTGTACCGTCATGATTCAATAAAATAGCTTCATCAAAATTTGCTGCAACTGCTTCAGTTTTTGCGAGTATGCTAGTGGTATATAAACCTGATAATTTAACTCCAGTTGGCATCATAGTGTCTTCAGGTCTTCTCCAAGAGCTAGTTTGACAGTTTATTGGCTTATCATTATCAATATATGCTCCAAAAGGAACAACTATAATGCTTATATCATCGTCTAACTCATGGAGTTTTAAGTTTGCTACTAATTCTTGAGATTTATAAGCCAGTGGCCTTATATAAACATCCTCTTGATAACCATTTGTCTTAACTAAATCCACCGTAATATTTGATAAGTCCTCTGCAGTGTAGGGCAGATTCATTCGTAGAATATTTGCTCCTCTTAATAAGCGTTCATAATGCTCATTGAGTCTAAAAATTACCATCTCTTTTTTATCTGAGTTCCAGTTTCCTCTTATACCTTCAAAAACTGCTGTACCATAATGCATTGCATGAGTCATAATTCCCACAGAAGCATCTTTTAGTAAAATTTTTTCTCCTTTATGAAAAGCTGTTCCTTCAGTAGACATTTTATTCTCCAGCTGTAAAATTATTTTTTGGTTTTTGGTTTTTTTTTAATTCTTCATACAGTTTATACGTATCATCATTAAAAGGGTAATATTTACCAGGTGATTCAGGGTTTTTGGTAAGTTCATTTTTAACCATTATTTCAATTTCTTCTCTCTCTTCAGTAATAGTGATGATCTCATTTACTAAAATTTTTGGGAAGACAACGACTCCATCATCGTCACCTAAAATATAATCTCCCGGTCTTACTAAAATTCCTCCACAATTAATATTATCGTTCACTGAAAATGGTAGCATGATTCCTGGTCCTTGCTTAGAAGTGAATGAGTGAGCAAAAATAGGAAAATTATATTTTTCTAGCGCTTTAGAATCTCTAACAGAACCATCTGTTACTATACCAGCTGCTTTTTTTTGAAATAATCTCAGAAACTTAATATCACCTCCTATTGATTCCCATGGCCCTACAGAAGATGCCACTAAGATTTTTCCTGGTCCACATAATTCAAAAGCCTTATATTCTGGAGATTCATGCTTCTTAGGTAAGTCTTCTAACAAATCTTTTCTGAAGTGAACAAATCTTAAGGTTACTGCTTCTCCAAATATCTTTTTCCCTTTGAATAAAGATCTTGAACCATGAATCATAGTTTGATCCCATCCCAAAACACTCATTGCATCAATTATATTTTGAGAGCTGAAAGATTTTATTTTTTTTTCTAATTGACTTGTCATAAATTTTTAACCTTCCTTAAATTTTTGCAATGATGAAACTAAAGTAGTACTAAAAGGAGTTGGATAGTTATATTTTTTAGATAGAACAACAACATGACCTAAAATATTATCGATTTCAAGTGGTTTTGAATTTATTAAATCTTGTTGCATTGAAGATGTAATTGAATCAGATTCTTCTTTTAGTCCATGCACTACTTTGTCTATATCAACATCTTCTAAATTAACTCCATCTAGTTTTCCAATTTCGAGTATTTCATTCATAGTTCCTCGTAAAACCTCTTCTCCATACATAGAGCTAGTTATTTCTCCAAAAGAGGACCTAAAAGAAGTCATTATAGTTCCAAAAGCTCCTACTGAAATCATTTTTTTCCACAATGATGCTTTTATATCCTTAGATATATTAATTTCCAGTCCTTGAAAAGAAAGCATATTTTTTATATTAGTTAATCTCTCAGAAAAATTGCCATCAATTTCTCCCATTTCTATAACAACGGAAGATCCTTTTTGTAATATTGTGCCAGGAGAAATTATTTCTGCCTCAATATATGTTGCCGCTGGAATAATATTTGCAGGATCAAAAAACTTTGATAATTCCTCATAGCTACTAACTCCATTTTGAATAGTTATTATCAGAGTTTTGTCAGAGCAGAGTTTAGATAATTGCTTAATAGCATCTTGGTTGGAGTATAATTTCGTAGTCAAGAAAACTACATCAAAAACACCAAGATTACTTGTTTCATTTGAGGCATTAACATCAACATTAAAATCACCCCAAAATGATTTAATATTAAGCCCGTTATTAACTATTGCCTCGTGATGTTTACCCCTATTTATAAGAGTAACATCAATTCCATTTCTCTTAAAAACACCACCATAATAACTTCCTACGGCTCCTGCTCCCATAATAACAATTTTCATAATTCTTGAATAAAATAATATCCTTAGTCAATTATTCGTAAGATAAATAACACAAATAAAACTATAAATTTTTGTACAATGATACTATGAGAAAAAACAATAGAAAACTAGATCAAGCTAGAAAACTAACAATACTCCCAAACTACCAAAAAAATTCAATTGGATCAGTACTTATTAACTTTGAAGATACAAGAGTTATTTGTTCAACAAATATATCTAGAAATGTCCCTAGATGGTTACTAAATGAGAATAGAGGATGGGTTACAGCGGAGTATAGTATGCTACCAAATTCATCGGAAGATAGAATCAGCAGAGACAGAGGTGGAAGAATAAGTGGTAGAACTCAAGAGATTCAAAGACTTATAGGAAGATCACTCAGACAAGCTATAAATTTAGATTTAATTCCAGGGATATTAATTACCGTAGATTGTGATGTCCTTAATGCTGATGGTGGAACTAGAACAGCATCAATAACTGGATCCTTTATAGCAACATACATGGCATTGAAGAATTATTACAATTCAAGTCCTAAAAAATTCATAAAAAATCAAATTGCAGCTATTAGTGTTGGTAAAGTAAATAAGGAACTATTATTAGATCTTGATTACTCGGAAGACTCTATTGCAGATTTTGATATGAATTTAGTTCTAAATGAAAAATTAGAAATAGTAGAGATACAAGGTACTTCAGAGGATGAATTATTATCATTTGATGAAATGAAAAAACTATCAGACTTAGGAACTAAAGGCATAAAACAAATTTTAGAAGAACAAAATAAGATACTTCAAGAAATAGATTCAAATTAAGGTAAATAATGGGAAAAATCAAATCAATAGTAGCTAGAGAAATTTTAGATTCAAGAGGGAATCCAACAGTTGGAGTAAACATTACACTCGACAATAATATAAGTGCATTTTCATCTGTTCCATCGGGTGCAAGTACAGGATCAAGAGAAGCACTAGAACTTCGTGACAATGATCCAAAAAGATATAAAGGTAAAGGAGTTCTCAAGGCTGTTGAAAATATAAATTCAATTATTGCAAAAGCTCTAATTTCTAAAGATGTAAGTGGTCAAAATGAAATTGATGCAATCATGATTGAAATTGACGGAACTGAAAAAAAAGAAAATTTAGGTGCAAATGCTATTTTAGGTGTTTCATTAGCAGCACTAATTGCGTCTAGTAAATCTGAAAAAATTAATCTTTATGAAAGAATTTCAAATATTACAGAAAGTAAAAAAAAGTTTACTTTACCAGTTCCTATGCTCAATATTATGAATGGCGGTGCGCATGCAGTTAATTCAACTGATTTCCAAGAATTTATGATAATTCCTGCTGGATTCGATAGTTTTAATCAAGCCATTAGAGCAGGATCAGAAATTTATTCAACATTAGGAAAAATTTTAGAAAAAGATGGTCATTCAACAAATGTTGGTTATGAAGGAGGATTTGCTCCAAGCGGATTAACCAATTATCAAGTTCTAGATTATGTGATGAAAGCCATAGATGATTCAGGTTATAAACCAGGAGAAGAAATATATTTAGCGCTTGATACAGCTGCTTCAGAATTTTATGAATCTGGAAGTTATAATCTATCAAAAGAAAATAGAGTACTAAGCTCAGAAGAAATGGTAGATTATTACGATGAATTAATAAATAAATATCCAATCTTTTCAATAGAAGATGGGTTATATGAAGATGATTGGGATGGATGGAAAAAACTAAATGATAAATTTGGGGATAACACTCAAATTGTTGGAGATGATCTTTTTGTTACACAAGAAAAATATCTTGAAAAAGGAATTGATAATAAATGTGCAAATTCAATTCTAATTAAATTCAATCAAGTTGGAACAATTACGGAAACACTTCAAACTATCAAAACAGCACAATCAAACAACTTTAGTTGTGTTATAAGTCATAGATCAGGAGAAACTGAGGATACTACGATCGCAGATTTATCAGTAGGAACATCGTCTGGCCAAATAAAAACTGGTGCTCCAGCAAGATCAGAAAGGGTTGCAAAATATAACCGTTTACTTAGAATTGAAGAGGAACTTGGATTAGAATCTATATATTCAGGTAAATCCATTCTAAAAAAATAAAGAGAATTAAAAAAAAAATGAGTAAAAATGTAGGTATAAATGGTTTTGGTAGGATAGGTAGGCAAATACTAAGAATCATTTTAGAAAATAATCTAGACATAAATCTTGTAGCTATAAATGGTCGTTCAGATACTGACACTTATAAACATTTATTAAAGTATGATTCAGCTTATGGAAGACTCAACATAGATGTTGAATGTGATAAAGATTTTTTATACATAGGTGACAGGAAAATTAAATGTTTTAGAGAGAACGATCCTTCAAAAATCCCTTGGAAAAACGAAGACGTAGAAATAGTTATCGAATCCTCAGGAAAGTTTAATGACAAACAAGGGGCCTCTAAACATATTAGAGATTCAGTAAAAAAAGTTCTACTTACTGCACCAGGAAAGAACGAAGATGTAACAATTGTAGTCGGAGTAAATGAAGGGATTTATGATAATAAAAACCACAATGTAATTTCAAATTCTTCATGTACAACTAACTGTTTAGCACCAATAGTGAAGGTTCTTGAAGATAATTTTGGAATAGAAAGTGGTTTCATGACCACTATTCATTCATATACTAATGATCAAAATATTCTAGATAATTCACATAAAGATCTTAGAAGAGCAAGAGCTGGTGCCACAAGTATTATTCCAACCACTACAGGAGCAGCAAAATCTGTGGGAAAAGTAATTAAAAGTGTTGAGGGTAAAATAGATGGTATGGCTTTTAGAGTGCCTACTCCAAGTTGTTCAGTTGTAGACTTAAATGTCGTTCTAAAAGAAAAAGTGACAGCAAATAAAATCAACGAAGTTTTTACAGAATATTCTAAAAATCAACTTAAAGGGATTATTGATGTTACCGATGAAGAGCTTGTATCAATAGATTTCTTAGGAAATCCTCATTCTTCAATAATTGACTTAAATTCAACTTTAGAAATAGGAAATAATATGTTTAAGGTTGTAGGTTGGTACGATAATGAGTGGGGGTATGCTCACAGAACAATCGATTTACTACAGATATTGTTGACAAAATTAGATTAAATAATGATTAAATCTAAATAATTTACTAAGATAGTAAATATACGGGTTCGGTGTCGTATAAGTAAAAACAAAAAGCCGAGGAGAAAATAATGAGTACTTTAAAAGATAGTAAATCAAAAACATGGAAAGAACAGTCTCTGCCAGAGGTAGGAGATTGGAGAGTCAAGGGCGGCCTTGCTCAGATGCTGAAGGGCGGAGTAATAATGGATGTTGTTACGCCTGACGAAGCAAAGGTAGCTGAAGATGCTGGAGCAGTAGCAGTTATGGCATTAGAAAGAGTTCCTTCAGACATAAGAAGAGATGGAGGGGTTGCAAGAGCATCAGATCCTGAAATGATTACAGGAATTATTGAAGCAGTATCAATTCCAGTTATGGCTAAAGCAAGAATTGGTCATTTTGCAGAAGCTCAAATTCTTGAAGCTTTAGGAGTTGACTATTGTGATGAGTCAGAGGTTTTAACTCCTGCAGATAATGAATTTCATATAAACAAATGGGAATATAAAATGCCATTTGTTTGTGGTGCAACAAACTTAGGAGAAGCATTAAGAAGAATTGGTGAAGGTGCTTCTATGATAAGAACTAAAGGTGAAGCTGGAACAGGTGATGTTGTTCAAGCAGTAACTCATGCCAGACAAATATTATCGGATATTAAGAAAATACAAAGACTTGATGACGAAGAACTAATGACTGAAGCTAAAAATTTAGGAGCTCCATATGAATTAGTTTGTGAAGTAAAAAACACTGGTAAATTACCTGTAGTAAATTTCGCAGCTGGTGGAATTGCTACTCCTGCTGATGCAGCTCTATTGATGCAAATTGGAGTAGAGGGTATTTTTGTAGGATCAGGAATATTCAAAAGTGGAAATCCTTCAAAAATGGCTGATGCTATAGTTCAAGCTACTACTCATTATGAGGATGCTGAATTAATTGCTGAAATTTCTAAAAACCTTGGCGGAGCTATGAAAGGTGATGAAGTTTCAAAGCTAGACCCTTCAGAAAGACTTGAAAAAAGAGGTTGGTAGCAAAAGCTAGAATAGGGGTATTAGCACTGCAAGGTGACTTTGCTGAGCATATAGAAATGCTCGAAAACTTATCTGCTAAGGCAGTTAAAGTAAAAAAACATTCTGATTTAAACAAATTAGATGGTTTAATTATTCCTGGCGGAGAATCTACGGCAATCAAGAAGTTGATTGACAGATATGACTTTGAAAATATTATCAAAGAAAAAGTAAGAGACGGTATGTCTCTATGGGGAACTTGTGCTGGTTTAATTTGTATTGCAAATAAATTAACTGAAGACGATCCTAAGCCAATGAAATTAATTGATGCTGAAGTTTCAAGAAATTGGTTTGGTAGACAAATAGATTCTTTTGAAACAAACTTAAAATTTAAAGGAATTAAAGGAGATATTAAAGCTGTTTTTATTAGAGCACCTATAGTAAATAAAGTGTCATCTGATGTCGAAGTTTTATCGACATTAGATGAAGATACAATAGTTGCTATCAAACAAGATAAGATACTTGGGACTTCTTTTCATCCTGAAATTTCAGGATCAACTAAAGTTCATGAGTATTTTATAAAACTATCAAAAACTTGATTTAATATATTCTTAAACATACTTTCCTTTTTTGGTATAAATTTAACTTTGAGACAATATGAAAGATAAAGATAATTTAGAAATACTAGACGACTTGAATTTATTTCTTAAAATTCTTCCGTCAAAGATAACTAATCATATTGAGGTTCATGATTATGAACTGATAGAAATAGTTATGGACTTAGGAAGACCTCCTATCATAATCTATTCTTCACATCAAAAAATACTTCATGAAATTACAGTTACATTATTAGATATAAGTTTTGTTTTAGAAAAAATTGGACATGTTGGAGATGACAATAGAGCTGGAATTGAAAAAACATTACATAGAATATCCCTAATAAGAAATAGATTTGGTAATCCTGTTGGAATTACATGTAGAGTTGGAAGAGCAGTATTTGGAAGTATTAGAGTTATTGAAGACTTTATAGGTACTAATAAAAGTATCTTAATTATGGGTAAACCAGGTATTGGTAAGACAACTATGTTAAGAGAAATAACAAGATTACTAGCTGATAAGGAAGAAAAAAGAGTTGTAGTTGTAGATACTTCGAATGAAATTGCCGGTGATGGGGATATACCACATCCAGCAATAGGATCTGCTAGAAGAATGCAGGTAAGAAATACAGAATTGCAGCATGATGTTATGATTGAAGCCGTAGAAAATCATATGCCTGAGGTGATAGTTATCGATGAAATTAGTACTGAGAAAGAAGCTAATGCCTGTAGAACAATCGCTGAAAGAGGAGTTCAACTAATAGCAACTGCTCACGGAAACACTTTAGATAATCTGATAATCAATCCAACAATAAGTGATCTTGTTGGAGGGACTAAATCAGTAACATTAGGTGACATAGAAGCCAGAAGAAGAAAAAGTCAAAAAACAGTTTTAGAAAGACAGCATGAGCCAACTTTTGATATTGTAGTTGAAATAATAGGAAGGAATGAAGTTGCTGTTCATTTCGATGTAGCATTAGCAGTTGATAAAAAATTAAGAGGAATAACTAGTGCTTCAGAAATAAGAAGTTTAGTGAATGATGAAGTTGAAAAATCTATAGATTTTGATGATAGAAATTCAATAAACATGACTCCTTTTAATCCTAATAATCTTATTAACTCAAATATAAGCATTCATGATTTACCACAAGAAAAAATAAAAAAAACGAATGTAAAAAAAATCAATATATTTCCCTTTGGAATACAAAAAACAAAATTGAAAAATTCATCAAAATCAATTTTTAATAATATAAATTTAGTTTCTAATCCTGAGAAAGCTCAAATAATACTTACTACTAAATCAAATTACTCAAGAGACCCAAAGCCAAAAATTATAGAAACAGCCGAAAAGATTGGTGTACCTGTATATATTTTAAGAAAAGGATCTAGTGATCAGATAATTAGATTCTTAGAAAAAATAAAGGGTAAAAGTAAATTAGAAAACTCGGAAATAGATCTTGACACAGAGGACTCTGATGCATTAAATGAAGTAAAGATTGCTGTAAAAAAAATACTAAATGGAGAAAAAGAAATTGAATTATCTCCTCGAGACGCTGATATAAGAAGAAGGCAGCACTTCTTTGCTAATAATCAAGGTGTTGGAACAAAATCTATAGGTAAAGAGTTGAATAGAAGACTAGTTTTAAAAAAAAGAGATTAAATGATTTCTAAAAAAACTTCCGAAAAAAATTTACAGTTATTTACTTTTCCAAAAGACGGTAAATCATCTAAAAATATACTTGATAAGGGACTACTAATTACTTTTGAAGGCGGTGAAGGATCTGGAAAATCTACTCAATGTAAAAGATTAGTAAACAAACTTGTTTCTGAAGGTGTAAATTCAATTTTAGTACATGAACCAGGAAATACACCAATGGGAGAGCAAGTCAGAAAATGGATTAAGTCTAAAAGTATTAAAAATCCAATTGCTGAGACATATTTATTTTGCGCAGCAAGAGCAGAATTATGTAAGGCAGTCATAGAACCTGCACTTGATAAAGGTATTACTGTTATTGTAGACAGGTTTATACATTCAACTATTGCATATCAAGGTTATGGTAAAGGAGTGCCATTAGATGTCATAGACCAATTGAATACAATAACTATTAAGGATTTATCACCTGATCTGACTATTCTTTTAGATATTGACCCTGATTTATCTACTCAAAGAATTAATAAGAATATTAATATTGAATTATCAAGCTTAAATAATAATAAGAAAAAGTCAAAAAGAGAAAATTTCGAAGGTAATAAGTACGAAAATATGAGCATGAGTTTTCATCATAAAGTTAGGAATGGATACCTAGAAATGGCTAATGAACAAAGATCTTCATGGAGTATAGTTGGAGCTCATCAATCAGAATCTAGGGTTGCTGATTCAATTTGGAAAAGAGTTAAGAGATTGATAGATACTCATAAATCAAACTGAAAACTTCTTATCCTTCCAATCATCTATAATTTTCTTATCATGATCAAAAGCTAAATCTGGTAAGTTATCTAAATCAAAAAATCCAACTTCTAGTGTTTCATCTAAAGGTTTTGGTACTCCTGAAATTAATTCTAAATCCCAAACTAAAAGTATGATTGGAGATTCATTTTCAGAATAAACTCCAGAAATCCATGATGCTTTCACTGTTATACCACACTCCTCAAAAAGCTCTCTCTCAATAGCGTTTTCAACTTTTTCAAATCTATTTATGAAGCCTGAGGGCATACTCCATTTACCATAACCTGGTTCAATTCCCCTCTTAACAAGTAATATCTGATTATTATTTTCTAAAATACCTATACCTACTACTTTTGGGTCTAAATATTTATTGTTTTCTATATTAATATTAAATTCCATTGCATATATATTTTAATAATAAGTCTAAATCAATCTTATGGCTACAAATAAAAATCAGAAAAAAAATTCTTTAGAAACTATATCTAATAACGATCCAACACTAGGAAGATTNTTAAAATTTTTTTTAGAAAATAACTTTACTATTAACGATGATTATAAAAAAAAAATCAGAGTTTTTATCCTTGGTAAGAATAATTATTGGTCAACAGCTTTCTATTAGTTCAGCAGGAAGTATTTATTCTAGATTTATAAAAAAATATGGTGAAGAAATAGAATTTATAGATAATCTAGAAAATTCTAAAGAAGACCTTTTATCTTTAGGTCTATCAAATAATAAAGCCAACACGATAATAGAAATAAATAAATTAGTTAATACAAAAAAAATAGATTTATCAAAAATATCAACTTATGAAGAAAAAGAAGCAAAAGATATTTTATGTAAGATCAAAGGTATAGGCCCATGGACTGTAGAGAACTTTTTGATTTTTTCAGGGAATAATACAGATATCTGCCCTGCTAACGATCTAGGACTAAAGAAGGGTATAAAAATAATATATAAACTCAAAGACTTACCTAGTGATGAAGAAGTGTATAAAATTGCAGAAAAATGGAGACCTTATAGATCAATAGCTAGTAGATATATTTGGGAAGTTGTAGATCAAAAAATTAGCTTGATCTAACACTTTTAGTGCTAAGAATTAAAGTTAATAGTACTAATAATACACCTGATATGATAAAAGAAAAATCTACTCCATAAACATCAGAAATTATACCCATTGGGATAGCTCCTAGCGGAATAAAACCAAAACTCATTGCATAAAAACCCATAACCCTTCCTCTGTACTCTGGTGGTGTTTTTTCTATAATCATAGATGGATTTAGAGATCTTCTTCCTGCATCCCCAACTCCTAAAAAGAAACATAATAATATNGATATTATTAGAATACTAGAAAATCCTAATATCATTATTGCAGTTCCCGAAATCAATGATGTGGCAATAATATATTTGCCCTTTTTAGTAGATTGAGGCAATGAGGCTGAAAAAAGAGTTCCAAATAAAGCACCTGCACCAATAGAAGCCAACATTAGACCTACTTCTAATGCGCCCCCAGAAAGTAATTCTGAGGAATAAGGAGCCAGCAGAGTCCTAATTGGCATAGACAGTAATGTAGTTACTAAAGTAAATAAAAGTAAAAATTTTAAAATAGAGTTTTTATAAAGCAAATTGATCACATCTTTAATTTCATTCAAAGCTTTTGANCTTTTTGGTGATTTTTTCTCTCCTTTTGGGAGCATTGAAGTTGAAATAGAAGCAACTATACAAAAAACTACTATTAACAAATAAGTCATTCCAGGACCAAGGAAGTGATAAACTATACCCCCAATAGCCGGAGAAATCATTGTTGTTAGTGACATCCCTGCAGCGTTTAGAGCTATCGCATTATTTAGTTGATTGTCATCAACTAATTCAGCTATTATTGATTGTCTAGCTGGCATCATGAATGCCCAAAATGTTCCTTGAAAAAAAGAAACGATTATTAAGTGATATATGGTTATAGTTTCAGTAAAAATTGATATAGCAATAAATATACATATTGCTATGACTCCTAACTGACCAACTTGGATAATATTTTTATTATCAAATCTATCTGAAATAACACCACCATATATAGAAAAAAGTAACATTGGCGGGGCAAATCCTACTCCAACTAATGTCACAGCTAAAGAAGATCCCGTCAAATCCCATCCAAGTTGAGCTCTTGCAAGCATTTGAATATTCATACCACCTATCATAGAAATCATTCCAAATACTAAGTATCTAAAGTGTTTATTTCTAAGTGAATCAAAAGTATTTATCAAATGAAGCTCATCGTTTNTTTATTGGGTTATAATTGTAAAGCTTCTTGCATTAAAGCAGAACAANTNAACATTTACGACAACTACTATGGATTTTTTATTTCAATTTGCAGCATTATTCAGTGCGATAACCTGGGCTAGTTCAGGAGCTATTCTAAAAACCATTAAGTTCAATAAGTATTTTAGTTTCCCATTTTTTGAAGCATGTATATCTTTTGTAATAATGATTATCGTCATTCTTTTATGGGGGGAATGGAATTCAATTCTAAACGAAAATTTTGATTCTTATTTATTTTTCTCCATTGCTGCATTTATTAGTTGTGTTGGAACAGTCTGTTATGTAATTGGAATACAAAAAACATCTATAGGTGTTGTATTTACAATAGCCTCAAGTAGCAATGTTCTAGTTGCACTTTTATNTGATATTTTCTTAAACTCTGTAAGACATTCTGCTTTAGTTTTATTAGGTGCATTTTTGGTTTTATCTGGTATTTTATTGATGAATATTAAGAGCTTTACTTNTCATGAAAAACAAAGAATAATTGGAGTTATAGGTGGAATTATAGCTGGTTCTATGTGGGGTATTGCTGTATTTTTTAACGATAGAGCTCTTATAGATGGCTCTGTACTTAACGGAACCTTAATTAGAGCTATTGTATCAATGATTACATTAACTCTTGCTAGTTACATATTTAGNCAAAAAATAGAAAGAATAATTGAAAGAATACAATTCATAAAAATACTTTCAGCAGGTTCTCTTATAACAATATCTAGTTTGTTTTGGTTTATATCCCTTGATTACACTTCAGGTTCATTAACCGCAATGTTTGGAAGTACTTCACCTATATTTGCTATAATTTTTGGATATTTCTTTTTGAAAGAAAAAATCTATAAATTGGAATATTTGAGTATTCTTTTAGCTTTTGTGGGAATAATGATAATTATTTTATTTAAGAGCTAATTACAATAAGTAAGACCAAGCCACACCAATATAAATGGTGCTATAAACATTAATATACTTATTACTCTTGAAAATTTATTCATAAAAGCAACGAATTTATTTTAATAACTGAATAATTCTAGCACTATATTTTTTTCAATGGTGTTAAGATTTACAACAGTTTTACAAACGAAATTTATTTTCTAAATGACTTGAATTTAATTAATACAAATCAAACTTTTCCTTTAATCCTTCTTTTGACATTAATTTTGCTTCTTTTTCTCTAACTACTTTACATTTNATTAGAGTGTCTTCAGCTATATCTAAAGGAATTCTTGTAAGACCATCTTCATCTCCAATTATCAGATCNCCNGGATCAATAACTAGTTTTGCTACTTCAATTTGTGTCTGAGTTTCAATAAGATTAAATGGNCCATGACCTGGCACTCTTCCTGTTCCCCAAACAGGCATGTCTGCTTTCTTTATTCCTGGAATATCCCTTACAGAGCCTCCAGCAACCATACCAACTGCACCTAAAGCTTTTCCCATATGCGCCATTACATCTCCTATAATTGCTGCTCTTCCATTATCTTCTTCAATGTCTTGCAAAATTGCAAAAACAGGGTATTCAGAATTTTTTATATTTAAGTAGAGTTCATTAAAATCTATTTTTGATTTTGGTTCATCTAGAGGAGTTACCTTTGCAGTGACTGCAATTCCTACAACAGGATTCTGAAAATTGTAACATTTCAAATCAGGNGAAGTATAGTCAATATTTGCATCTACATAACCTCTTACGAGTATCATCGCATTTTGAACAGTAGCAGAATCAAATTCTTTGAAATCATTAATTAATTTATTTATATCCATTTTTATAANCCTTCATTAAATCCATCTTCTTGTTTCTTTTTTATATTCTATATAACCATTTAAGTTATGAAGTTTTTTTTCTTCCTCTAATACAACATATTTATGTATCAATATTATTCCAATAATAGCGCCTACTAAAATACCAATTGAGAAAAGAATTATAGATATACCAATTGCTGATATAAAAAAAGATACATACATTGGATTTCTNNNGAACTTAAAAANNCCTGTNTTAATAATTTTTTTNGTNGGAATGAATGGAGCAGGAGATTCATTATTAGAATAAAACGCTCTTAGGGAAAAAAGCATTATCACAATTGCAAAAATAAAAAGTAATAATCCNAANATTANNAATANANTATTACTAAATTGNATTTTTCTAAAAATAAGGTTTTCTATATTTCCACAAATAATACACGGTAGAAAAAAAATTACAGGCGGTATTCTTAGTCTTTTATTTATTATGTCTTCCTTACTAAATCAATAATTCTAGCAAAAATAATTTAAAGATAATGGTGGGCCCGGGATGACTCGAACATCCGACCTCTACTTTATCAGAGTAGCGCTCTAACCGGCTGAGCTACGGGCCCAAAAAGCATATAGAAACAATTTTATATCAAGATAATATAAATAAGTTAGGAAAAAATAAAAAATTTTCAAAGAATTTAAAAGAAGAAGTGTTTTCACTTTGAAAACTGAACAGTGAATGAAAAGACCGTAAAAGTTTGTTCAGTTTGTACTTAAAGTACTTATAACAATAATGTGATTATTTGCAACAACCATGTTTATTACGAGCCCCTTCTACAATTAAGAGAATCTCGCTCAAGCAATAAAATAGAATTGTTGCACACACTAAACGACCGTAATAATAACTCAATTAAGAGTCTTATTTATCCTTAGAAAGGAGGTGATCCAGCCGCACCTTCCGGTACAGCTACCTTGTTACGACTTCGTCCCAGTCATCAGTCCCACTCTCGGCGTCTGCCTCCCAAAGGGTTAGCGCAACGACTTCAAGTGTTACCAACTTCCATGACGTGACGGGCGGTGTGTACAAGGACCGGGAACGTATTCAACGCAGTGTGCTGACCTGCGTTTACTAGCAACTCCACGTTCATGNAGGCGAATTTCAGCCTNCAATCCCAACTGAGACAAGTTTTATCGGATTNGCTCCCCCTCGCGGGTTGGCGACCGTCTGTACTTGCCATTGTAGCGTGTGTGTAGCCCAGGGTGTAAGAGCCATGATGATTTGACGTCATCCCCACCTTCCTCCCTTTTAAGGGCAGTATCGTTAGAGAGTGCAACTAACAAAGAGGGTTGCGCTCGTTGCGGGACTTAACCCAACACCTCACGGCACGAGCTGACGACAACCATGCAACACCTGTGTAAGCTCCCTTGCGGGTCCATCCCCTTTCGGTTCAGTACTACTTACATGTCAAACCCTGGTAAGGTTCTTCGCTTACCATCGAATTAAACCACACGCTCCGCTGCTTGTGCGGTCCCCCGTCAATTCCTTTGAGTTTTAGCCTTGCGGCCGTACTACTCAGGCGGATTGCTTAACGCGTTAACTTCGGCTCACNAGGGGTCGATGCCCCGAAAACCTAGCAATCATCGTTTACNGCGTGGACTACCCGGGTATCTAATCCGGTTCGCTCCCCACGCTTTCGTCCCTTAGCGTCAGAACTGTCCCAGTAAGTCGCTTTCGCCACTGGTGTTCCTCCAGATATCTACGCATTTCACCACTACACCTGGAATTCCACTTACCTCTAACAGTCTCTAGTNTGACAGTATCTCACAACNTCTCCAAGTTNAGCTTGAAGNTTTCATNTGAGACTTATCAAACCGCCTACGGACCCTTTACGCCCAGTGATTCCGGACAACGTTNGNNACCTACGTATTACCGCGGCTGCTGGCACGTAGTTAGCCGTNNCTTATTCATTAGGTACCTTCCTTNCTATTCCCTAATAAAAGANGTTTACNANCCTANNNCCTTCATCCNTCACGCGGTGTCGCTGCATCAGACTTTCGTCCATTGTGCAATATTCTTAGCTGCTGCCTCCCGTAGGAGTGGGGGCCGTGTCTCAGTCCCCCTCTGGCTGGTCGTGCTCTCACACCAGCTACCCGTCTTAGGCTTGGTGGGCCATTACCCCGCCAACAACCTGATAGGACGCAAGCCCATCCAAGAGCGATAAATCTTTCATTTATAAAAATTATTAATAAATCGTATGCGGTATTAGCACAGATTTCTCTGTGTTATTCCCCACTCAAGGGTAAGTTACTTACGCGTTACTCAGCCGTCTGCCACTAGATATATGCTTTCCGAAGAAAGCGATCTCGTTCGACTTGCATGCCTTAGACACACCGCCAACGTTCGTCCTGAGCCAGGATCAAACTCTTCAAAAAAAACGGTCTTTTCATTCACTGTTCAATTTTCAAAGTGCGATATCATAATTTAATCGTGAGATTAAAAAAATCTANTAGAAAAAAAATGATAACAAACGCTTAGGTAAATAACAATAATAAAATAAAAATATTAGAATTGTTAATATAATTTAAGCGTAATAATAATTGTAACAAACTTTTAGGAGAAAAAACCATGGTAAAAAACAATCCTGGAGAACCTTACTCTAGAATTTCATCAGAAGAAGCATTAGAAATGCAAAAAAATGGAGATTCCACAGTAATTGATGTCCGAAATGAAGATGAGTATGAAGCAGGTCATGTTAAGGATGCAATTTGGATTCCAGTTGATGAAATTGTTCAAAGAATGGAAGAATTGCCAAAAGATGGTAATTTACTCTTTATTTGTGCTGTTGGGGCAAGAAGTGGTTTAGCTGCTGAATATGCTAGCTCTTTAGGAATAGATTCTTCAAGATTATTTAATATTGAAGATGGAACGCCAACCTGGATTAGCAAAGGACTACCAACTTCTAGTGGACACGATAAATGATAAAAAGTGATCCAAAAGTTCACGTTGTAGGATCAATAGCATATGATGATATTACTACTCCAGTTGGTAGTAGAAGCGACCTATTAGCTGGATCAGCTGTATATTTCTCTTTAGCAAATTCTATTTACTCAAAAGTATCTATGATTGGCACCATAGGTTCAGACTTTAATGAAAAAGATTTATCATTACTAAATTCTAGAAATATTGATACCAGTAAAATTGAGCAAATTAATAATGGTAAGACATTCAGATGGAAAGGTAACTATCTGAAAAATTATGAAGACCCAGAAACCATTTATACAAGCCTTGGTGTTTTTGAAGACTTTTCTCCAAAAGTGGATTCCGAACTATCAAATTCTGGATTCATTTTTCTTGCAAATATATCCCCTGATATACAATTATCAATTTCTGAAAAATTAAAAAATAAAGATAGAGTAGTTGGATTAGATTCAATGAACCACTGGATTCTAGAACAAAAAGAAAAATTAATGGAAGTGATGAAAAATATTGATATTTTTTTTCTCAATAAGGGTGAAGCATTAAAACTTGCTAATAAAAAAACAATTGAAGAATCAGCTAAATATATAATTGAGAATGGTCCAAAATTATGTATCATTAAAGACGGAAAGAATGGCTCATATTTGTATTCAATTAATGGGGAAGAATTTTTTTGTCCAACATACAATATTGATAACATAGTTGATCCTACTGGTGCTGGAGANACATTTGCTGGAGGTTTTTTTGGGTTTATTTCTAAAATAACCAAACCCGAAATTAATGATTTCAAAGAAGCTATGATTTATGGATCAGCAACCGCATCTTTCACTATTGAAGGTTTCGGAACAGAAGAACTATTAAGAACTACAAAAGAAAAAATTAATTCTAGAGTAAAAAATATTAAATCAAAAATAGATTTGAGGAAAAAATGAATTACGATGTGAANGATTTAAATTTAGCTGATGAAGGAAAAAGGAAAGCTGAATGGGCTGCTAAAGAAATGCCTGTTTTAGGCGAAATCAAAAAAAGATTTGAAAAAGAAAAGCCATTGCAAGGCTCTAAGATTTCTGGTTGCTTACATGTAACTTCAGAAACTGCTAATTTAGCCCTTACATTAAAAGCTGGAGGAGCTGATTTTTCATTATGTGCATCTAATCCTCTTTCAACTCAAGATGATATTGCTGCTTATCTAGTNTCAGCAGGAATTCCAGTTTATGCAATTAACGGTGAAGATAATGAAACTTACTATAAGCATATTAACTCTGTGGTAGAAAACAAACCAAATATAACCATTGATGATGGTGCTGATCTTGTAGCATATTTACACCAAGATAAACCTGAATTAATGTCAGAAATAATTGGTGGAATGGAAGAAACAACAACTGGAGTAATAAGACTTAAAGCNTTAGCAAATGAAAAAAAATTAAAATATCCTATAATTGCAGCAAATGATTCCCAAACTAAACATATGTTCGATAATAGATATGGAACTGGNCAGAGTACACTAGACGGAATAATTAGAGCAACAAATATACTTCTTTCAGGTAAGACTTTTGTAATAATTGGATATGGCTGGTGTGGCAGAGGTTTAGCTTCAAGAGCCAAAGGTATGGGAGCTAGAACTATAGTTTGTGAGATAGATCCAGTTAAAGCTTTAGAAGCTGTAATGGACGGGCATCAAGTTATGAAAATGGATGAAGCAGTTAAGGAAGGTGACTTTTTTGTTACTCTTACTGGAGGGCTTCATGCAATCGGTAAAAGTCATCTTGAAAATATGAAAGATGGAGCAATTGTTGCTAATTCAGGTCACTTTAATGTGGAAATAGACTTAGAGTCTCTTGAAGAAATGTCAGAGACTAAAAGTNGGGTTAGACCTTTCGTAGAGGAATATGTTTTAGAAAATGGTAAAAAAATATGTGTTCTTGGGGAAGGTAGATTGATTAANTTAGCTGCTGCTGAAGGACATCCTCCTTCAGTAATGGATATGAGTTTTGCTAANCAAGCATTGGGGTGTGAGTTTCTAAAAAAGAATAGTTTAGAAATAGGAGTTCACGTTCTTGCAGAANATATTGATAAAGAAATTGCAGCACTAAAACTAAAAGCTATGCAAATGAATTTTGATAAATTAACTCCAGCTCAAGAAAAATACTTCAACTCTTGGGATATNGGAACATAAGAAAATNATAAAAAATAGGGACAAATAAATGAATAATAATTATCTTTTTACATCCGAATCAGTATCTGAAGGTCATCCAGACAAAATGTGTGATCAAATATCTGATGCAATTCTTGATGCATGTTTTAAACAGGATAAATTTAGTAGAGTTGCTTGTGAAACAGCAGTTGGTGGACAGCATGGCGAAGGATTCGCAATGGTTTTTGGAGAAATAACCACCAATGCTTCNATAGATTANACAAATATTATTAAAGAGACTATTAGAAACATTGGTTATACCAAAGAAGAGTACGGTTACACGCCTGAAAATATAAAAATTCTGAATTACATAGGTAAGCAGTCTCAGGATATTAANGCAGGTGTAGATAATTCACTAGAAACCAGAGCATCTGATGAATCTAGTCAAGAAGGAGCTGGAGACCAAGGCATGATGTTTGGATATGCTTGTGATGAAACTGAAGAAAAGATGCCTTTGGCTATAACTCTTGCACATGAATTACTTATAAAACTAAGAGATTCTAGAAGATCTGGAGAAATAGATTACCTAAGACCTGATTCAAAGAGTCAAGTAACTTTGGAATATAACGATAAGCATGAGGTCTGTCGNGTAGATACAGTTTTGATTTCAACTCAGCATGATGATGGGGTTTCAAATGAACAAATGGAAAAAGATTTATACGAAAAGATAATTTCAGAAATAATTCCTTCTAATTTATTAGATAATGACACTAAAATAATCGTAAANCCATCAGGTAGATTTGTAATTGGTGGACCAGTNGGAGACGCNGGACTTACAGGAAGAAAAATAATTGTAGATACTTATGGAGGAGCAGCTAAGCATGGCGGAGGTGCTTTTTCTGGTAAAGACCCAACAAAAGTAGATAGATCTGCAGCATATGCAGCAAGGCATATAGCAAAAAATATATTAGAAACAAAAATAGCTTCGAAAGCAGAAGTTCAATTATCTTATGCAATTGGTAAAGCAGAACCTGTATCAATTATGGTCAATACATTTGGAACAGGTAAAGTAAAAGATAGTGTTATTGAAAGTGCTGTAAAAAAAGTATTTGATCTAAGGCCTTCTTCCATAATTTCAAGGTTAGAATTAAGAAATCCAATTTACCAGCAAACTGCCACTTACGGACACTTTGGCAGAAATGATCTTAATCTACCGTGGGAAAGAACTGAACTTGCCAAAGATTTAGAAAAGGNATTTTGAGAAAAAATCTGTATGAATTTTCAAATAAAATTTGGGACTGATGGTTGGAGAGCAACTCCTGAAACAGGCCTAAATTCTGAGAATATTACTATTTGTGCTCAATCTTTCGCTGACTATATCAACTCAAACTATTCAGGTAAAAAGTCNATAATAATAGGTTATGACACAAGGNTAGATTCTAAAAAATATGCTGAATTATCTGCAAAAGTGATCCAATCAAANGGAATTGAATCAGTACTATCAGAAACAGCTATTCCAACACCAATTATCAGTCATCACATAAAAAATTCAAATAAGATTGGTGGAATTATTATCACAGCTTCACATAATGCAAAAAACTGGAATGGCTTTAAAATAAGATCTGAAAATGGAATGAGCTTTGGTAATAAAGAAATAATAGAAGTTGAAAAAAGGGTTAGATATTATGAAAAAAATATCTCAGATATTAAATTAGATGAAAAGAAAAATATTAAGACTGAAAATATATTAAATTCCTACATAGANGATCTAAATAAAGTCGTTGATTTAAATCTAATAAAATCTTCAAACATAAAAATATCAGTTGATTATATGCATGGAGCAGTATCTGGAGTTTTAGAAAAAATATTGAGTAAAGATAATATTTTCTTAAGAAGTGAATTTGATCCAAAATTTCCAGGAATGGTCCAACCAGAACCAATAGGTAAGAATTTGAAATTATTAAGTCAAACAATTAATGATAATAAATGCCTANTAGGAATAGCTTTTGATGGAGATGGAGACCGNTTAGGAATACTAGATGAGGAAGGAAATTCTCAATCAGCATCTGATGTTTTTGCATTACTAAGTGATTATTTACTNAGTAAAAATGCTAATAACCAAAGNATAGGTACCACTGTAACAATGTCTTCTGTTTTAGAAGATATATGTAAAAACTATGATTCTAAAGTAATTAGAACAAAGGTTGGATTTAAGTACCTTGCACCGCTATTAGAAAATAATGAGGTTTTTTTTGCTGGTGAAGAAAGTGGTGGATATTCTCTAAGAGGTCATCTTTATGATAAAGATGGCATATTATCTTCATTATTATATTTAGAATATTTGATTACAAGTAAATCGACCCCCAAAATTTTACTTCAAACTCTATATGAAAAATATAAGAAAAGATTTTTTGAAAGACTAGATATTGAATTTGAACAAAACAAAAGAGAAGAGATAAAGGATAATATTAGCTTATTAGAAAAATATCTNCCTAAGTATAAAGAGATAACTAAGTCAGACTCTACAGATGGGAAAAAAATATTTTTTGAAGANGGTTCTTGGNTTTTNGTTAGATTATCTGGAACAGAGCCAATGTATAGAGTATATGTAGAGACAAATTCTATAGAAGATTTAGTAGAATTAAAAGAACTAATTTCTGAATACTTTAAAAATTGATTTTTTTATATATTTATCAAATTAANTGATATTCAAAACGATAGTTTGAGTATAATAAAATAGATAATTATCAGAATGCCGGGGTGGCGGAATGGTAGACGCGCCAGACTTAAAATCTGTTGTCCGTATAGGGCGTGGGAGTTCGAGTCTCCCCCTCGGCACCAAAATTAAAGTATATATTTGATAAAATGATAAGATTAGGCGACGTGGCGAAGTGGCTAACGCAGTGGTTTGCAAAACCTCCATTCATGGGTTCGAATCCCATCGTCGCCTCCAAAATTTAGAAATCGGGTATATATAAATGTTATACAAATTTTTATTAATCCTAATTTCATTCTTAATGATCATATCTTGCTCTGAAAATGATGTTTCTACTACTGAATTAACACCTACTTCAACTCCTTTACTAGCTTCAACTCCTATACCAGCTTCAACTCCTATACTAGCTTCAACTCCTATACCAGCTTCAACTCCTATACCAGCTTCAACTCCTATACCAGCTTCTACCCCTATACCAGTTTCAACTCCCTTACCAGATATAAAACAAGTTCCTAGAGTAGAACCTATAGTGGAAGTTAAAGAAGAACCTAAAGATGATGATTTTCAAGAAGGAATAACTTTTAAGAGAAATACACCTAAGACATATGAAGAGATCATGATGGAATTGGAAAAGCGGGATAAAGAAAGGGCTGAAGAAGAGCTTCGGAGGGCAAAACAACAAGCTGAAGAAGAACTTCTGAGGGCAAAACAACAAGCTGAACTTGCTAATCAAAGAGAACTTGCTAATCAAAGAGAACTTTTAGTAAAAGAAACTTTTAACAGTTTAGACAACCCAAGGCGGACCTCCCAATACTTAGGATGGGGAAAATTTTATGATGTTGAATCA
>NHDX01000027.1 GCA_002171675.1 Chloroflexi bacterium TMED70
CTGAACTTATTTAAGGGGTTCGGAGGGTGTTACTGCCAGCGATGCGCTCTCCCAGCTGAGCTACAGCCCCAAAATATTTGTTTAGGATAATTATTAAATTATAAATCATTTTTCAGTATAAGAATCTGAAAAATAAAATTATAAAAAACTAAAGCTTAATCTAAAAATAAATTAATATATAATTTATTTGAAAAATTAATGCAAAAGGAAGGTATAGAAATGTCAGTAATAGATTTAAGTATGGCTCAAAAAATATTTGAGGGTGCACAAAAAAAATCTAGCGAATTATCAGCAAACTTTTGTATCAGTATTGTTGATCCTCGCGGTGATTTGATTATGTTTATTCGTGAAGATGGGGCACCATGGAGAAGTGTTTTTATTAGCCAGGGTAAAGCTGCCGCATCAGCAGCATTTATGCAGTCTAGCGGAAAGTTAGCTGAAGGTGGTCCTAATCCTATTCATCAAGGACTAATGTCTATGCTTGGCGGAAGAATGATACCAGGACAAGGTGGTTTGCCTGTGTATGATGGTCAGGCAATTATAGGTGCAGTTGGCGTGAGTGGAGGAACCCCACAAGAGGATGAAATTATTGCTTCTGCCGGCATCAGCCATGCAGGCCTTAAGTCTTCATCTTAAATAATAATTATATTAGCCTTACGCTTCTTCTAAAGGTCCAGCAAATAACGAAAATTCCTGTTGATGACAGAGCCATTGCTGGTCCAGAAGGCAAGTTAATGTAATAAGAAAAATATAGACCACTGACTGAAGCTACCACCCCAAAAAGACAGCTTACAAACATAGAGTGAAAGAAGTTCTTCATTATTAATTTTGAAGCTGCTGCAGGCGTTATTAACATACTTAGCACAAGTATAATTCCTACTGACTGCAATGCACCTATCACTGCTAACGACAAAATTATTAAAAATAAATTATCAAATAATTTTGTGTTCAAGCCTGTTACTTGAGCGCCTATAGGGTCGAAGCTCAGATATAAAATCTGTTTATAAAAAATTATTATTGTAAAAATAGTAATTAACGATAAAGCTAATGTGCTTATAACATCCCCATTTGAGACTCCCAATATTTGTCCAAATAAAATATCTTCTATATTCAAAGTTGTTGCTAGGTTGTAACGTTTTAATAGAATAATTCCTATNGCGAAAAAAGTAGAGAAAATAATTCCTATAGCAGTATCTTCTCCTACAGATGATCTACCAATAATATAGCCAAGTGTTATTGCTATAATAATCGCTGCTGGTAATGCAGATAAAAAAATACTAACTCCTAAAATTGAGCCAATTACTAATATTGGCAAGCTTGCATGCGCTATAGCATCTCCCATGAAACCTAAGTTTCTATTTATTACAAAAGAGCCAATTAATGGGAGTGTGATTCCTACTAAAACCGAGATAATAAATGATCGAACCATAAATTGATATGAAAATGGCTCTAATATAATATCAATGCCCATCTTTTTTTCCGTGATTACCTATTTGGTGGCTTTCAAACATAGTTGCATGAGTTCCATACAATTCGGATAATACTTCTTGAGTAAAAACTTTTAAAGGGTCTCCATAAGCACAACAATGTCTATTCAGGCATAATACTTCATCAAATCTATCCGCAACATTATTTATATCATGAGTTGCTATCATGATAGTTTTTCCAGAATCTTTTAATTTTCTTAAAACTTCAATTAAACTTATTTGAGATCCAACATCCACTCCGCTGAAAGCTTCATCAAGTAATAAAATATTTGCTCCTTGAGCCAATATTTTTGCTAATAATACTCTTTGTCTTTGCCCTCCTGACATTTCATCAACACGATCGTCTATTTTGTCATATAGACCAACGTCATTTAGACACTCTTCAATCAAACTATTATTATTTTTTTGAATAAAGGGGATAGATGGTAAGTTTCTTGTGATTCCTAAATTAACAACTTGCCTTGCTGTTAGGGGAAAATTCCAGTTTAAATTTTCATTTTGCGAAACATAGCCTATGTTTCCTTTTCCTTTTTTTACGTCTTCTCCATTAATTCTAATTGAACCATTTGTAATAGGAACTAATCCGGTAATAGCATTAAATAATGTAGTTTTACCTCCTCCATTAGGGCCAACAACTGCAATTAGACTATTTTTATCTACTGAAAAACTTACATCGTCTAAAACCAAGCTATTTCCAAGCTCTACACAACATGAATCCGAAACTATACTATTTACCAATTTATTCTCTTTCGGTTTCGTGGTTCTTAGGGAGAGCTAAGAACCACAAATTTTTTAAACTTATTAAGAAGAATTATAACTTTTTTCTATTATTACAAGTATTTTACTTTATATAAGTCAAAAGCCTTTCTTAAGTTGTTATATGTGTTTTCACCAATAAATTCTTTCACTACTTCCAGGTAAGTTCCTGCAAAGTGCTTTCCATGATGATCAGGATTTTTCCCTTTATAATTTATCACGTGTGACATTTCATGAGTCACAAATAGAACAGTTCTAGTTATTGGTGATGGTAAACAGATTATGTTAGCCGTAGCATAGGCTATACTATTCTCATCTGTTATCAGTCTCGGTGGAGTTATTTCAGCCCATTGGGAGATTTTATAAATCAACTCCTCTACTTGTTTGTAGGTCATTATTTTCATATCTCCCCACAAACAAGAATCTTCTGCGTTATACAATCGTTTTCGTTGATAATCCCTAACATTAGCGTTAGGAATGTCACCTATCCAATTTTTTTGCACACGTATTTCCTAAATTTTATTTGTCTTTTTTACCGTGATCGTGTCCATCGTGGTCATCATCATCGTCGTGATCATCATCATCGTCATGGTCATCATGATCATGGTCGTGCTCATGATCATCATGAACTTCTGTAGGTAAATTATTTACAATAATAGTCACATTATTTTCAAGCCATTCAACATAAGATTGATTCTCTTGAAGAGTTTCAACCCAGAGTCCTGAAACTAAGGCTATTCCAGTTTCTTGCTCAATAACTTCACTATATTGACTTGAAGACTCTGCTTCTAAGAACATCACTTCAATTTTATTTTTTTCAATAACTTCAATGGCATTTCTCAAACTTTTTGGAGTTATACCATCCTCAGAATTTAAGCTAGGAATAATTGTAGTTAGTACTTCAATTTCATACTTAGCTTCTAAGTAGCCCAAGGCTTCGTGAGTAGTGATAATTTTTCTGTTTTCTACTGGTATTGTTTCAAACATAGCCACTACATTTTGATCTAGGGCCTCTAATTCACTCACAAAGCTATCAGCAGCAGATGCGTAACTACTTTCATTTGCTGAATCATTCTTTATTAGCTCATCTTTTATGACTTCTACAGCCATTGAAACTCTTATAGGGTCAAACCAAAAGTGAGGATCATAGATACCGTGGTCATGTCCTTCATGACCTTCATGTCCTTCGTGATCATCATGTCCTTCGTGATCATCTTTGTCTTCATCGTGATCATGTCCTTCATGGTCATCTTTGTCTTCATCGTGATCATGTCCTTCATGGTCATCTTTGTCTTCATCGTGATCATCATGACCTTCATGGTCATCTTTGTCTTCATCGTGATCATCATGACCTTCATGGTCATCATGTCCTTCATGGTCATCATGTCCTTCTTCTGAAAATTCAATTGGATTTATGCTAGGACCAATCTCAATTAATATATCTTCAGAACTTACTGAATTTTCTAATAGGTCAACCAGGTTTGCAGATTCATATTTTAATCCAACATAAAATACCAAGTCTGCATCAGCAATCTTTTTAGCATCTTGAGGTGAGGCCTCAAAGCTATGTGGGTCTGCTGAATAAGGCATTAAGATATTCAGATCAATATTATCATTTCCAACCTGTCTTACGTATTCTGCAATCATTGGCGTTGTTGCCAATACATTGATTTTCTCTACACTATCATTTTCTATTGCAATTTCAGTTGTATTGTTTTCTTGGGTTACAACCTCGGTTACATTTTCTTCAGCACTTTCACATGCAAAAACAAGTAGCGAAAAGCTAATTAAAGCTAATGTAGCAAACTTCTTATAAAACATTTAATTCCTCTTTCATATTTTGATACTATATATCATGAATTAATTGATATGAATTTATTATACACCCATATTAAAACATGATAATTAGATAGATATAGAGTTTTTTATTAATTATTAAATGATACTTAGTATCAAGTTTNATTGAACTATTTTTGTATTTTTTAATATTACATAGTATTGAATAAATAATAGAGCAGATTTTATGGTTATTTATTAGTAATAACCTCTATATTCATATTTCTCACTGTTGTATAAGAACCATATGGTGTCTAGGGCCCTAACTTGTCCTGGTCTATTAAGTATTCTTTGTAGAAACCCACCATCAGTATCTTGTTCAGGGAAAGTGATTGTGACTATAGGTGAAATATTAGCATTTTCGTGTGAGTTATTATTTGATACGTTTAGAATATTTATATCAACCTCTCTCATTTCTNCACAATCAGCAAATCCATATCCAATACCATTAGTTCCATATTCATATGGAGTAATAAGGCTATTTTCATTGGATTTATAAGACGATTTACTCCAAGTAATATCCTCCATGTCCGTTCCAACAGGGCATATGAAAGCATAAACTTCATCAGTTATATCTCCGTCATTATCAAAGTCTCTTACTGGATGGCCATCCTCTAGGTTGAATTCATTTGTGTCTCCTATGCTTGGGTCGAGTAAAGTCTGAGAAAATGTTGTGTAGGCCCAATTATGAACCATTGGAGTTATAGTAGGAGTTGGAGTAGTCGTTGGAGTAGGAANCTTAGTAGGAGTTGGTGTGGGCGTAGAATTAGGTTTTGGAGTAGGAGTTATAGTTGGGGTTGCTATAGGTGTAGGAGTCATAGTAGGTGTAGGTGTAGGAGTCATAGTAGGTGTAGGTGTAGGAGTCATAGTAGGTGTAGGTGTAGGGGTAGGAATTATAATATCGCAAGAAACTTTACCTGACCAACAGATGGGGCCTAAGGCTCTTATATCATTTATAGGGTTATCTTCTATAGATAAAGTGCTTAAATCTTTAAGTGTAATTATTGGCCGAATATCACCTATATTATTNTCATCAGCATAGAGTGTATGTAATAAAGGTTTGTCAGATATNGGATAAATATTTGAAATCTTATTTTCAGAAATATCTAAAAATTCTAATGAATTTATATTTTCAAGTGAAGAAATGTCATTAATTATATTAGAGCCTAAATCAAGATATTCTAAATTAAATAATCCAGATATTGGTTCAATTGATCTAATATTGTTTTGATATAAATTTATTCTAGAAATTTTAGTTAAGTTACTTAGAGGTGCAAGATTTGTAACTGCACTCTCTAATATCTCTATGCTTGTAAGGTTATAAGCATGTTCTAATCCTGTTAAATCTGAAATTGGCTCTAATTCTCCTTTAGATAAAATATAGTTCAATTTTTTCATATCTATTTCAGTTATATTTCCTTCAGATTTATTAATCTCAAGTCTAATTAACTGCTCTAAGCTACTATCTGGAATATATACTTCAGGTGAAACAGGAGTAGAGGTAGGTGTAGATGTTTCATAAACGTATGCTTCACTATATTTTGAAGAGCTAGAAGATCTATCTATTGTTGGTAAAATTTTTCTTTCAAAATTTTTATTTTGTGAATTTTCTTGCTTTGTTATTTCAGGAATAATTTCATTAGGCACAGAGATATCTTTTGGTACAGAAATATCTGCCACTCTATCAAGTGGAGTTTGTGTTGGGATAATAATATTTTCCACAACATTTGTGGATTCCATTTCGGTATCTGCACAACCCAAAATAGAAATTATTGAGAGTATAAAAATATACTTTTTCATGAGATTATTTTTTTTTAATTATAGGTTCTTTTTTTGGCATACCATTTCTTCTTGGATACTTTTTTGGAGTTTTAAAGTTTTTTTTCCAGATAACAAAGTTATCATTTTCAATATAAGTAGGTTCTTCTATTAGAATAATTTCATGTTTCTTGACTCCCATTATATTAGTTATAAATTTCGACTGATTCAGTTCAGTATCGGGGAATTTTCCTTTAGCTGTTACTACGATTCCATTAACTTTTATTAATCCAATTGAAAGTTCTGCTAAAGTAGGAAGCTTTGCTAATGCTCTAGTAAGTACAATATCATATTTTTCTCTATCTTCAGATATACCTAATGATTCTGCTCTGGTGCACTCAACAGAAATTTTACCTAGTTCCATTTTATTTATTATTTCTTCTATAAAATCACATTTTTTATTTGAAGAATCTACAAGTTTTAAATTTAAATTAGGATAAAGAAACTTTATGGGTAATGAAGGAATTCCTGCACCTGTACCTAAATCTAAAAAATCAAGATTTTTTTTAATATAATTTTTATCTTTTTTATAATTATTTATAGCTTTGACATACCTGTAAGATCTAATAATTAAAAATGACTCAATATCTTCTAAAGATTTATAACCAGTCAGATTAAATTTTTTTGAAGATTCTAGAATTTGAGCACAAAAAAAATCTAATTTATCTTCTAAATCTTTAGAAAAATCAATATCTAATTCAAGTAAACTTTTTTTTAGTATTTCCAATATATCTTTCGTATAATATAACTAGAGTTAATTATAATATGTTCATTTATAAAACGTTATGAAAATATGTGTTTGCATCAAGGAAGTACCTGATTCAGATGTTCCTTCAAATAAATTAAAAATAGATCACGAAAACTTAAGAATTTTACCTTCAGAAAAAGTACCCAGTATCGTGAACGGTTTTGATTTAAATGCAGTTGAATTGGCTTTAAGATTTTCAGAAAATTTTGATAACGCTACTGTATCGATAATATCTGTTGGTCATAATTTAACAAGTGATGTTATTAAAAAACCTATTGCTATGGGAGCTGATGAAATAATTACTTGCGATGAAGAAAAAGTAAAAAATATAGATGTAAACGCTACAGCACATATTATTTCTAAATTGATTGAAAAAACTGGTCCTTATGACGTAATTTTTTCAGGTAGACATGCTTCAGATTTTGATATGGCAACAGTCCCATTTGCTCTTTCAGAAATTTTATCAATTCCAATTGTAAATATTGTTAGAAATATAAAATGTGAAGACGATAATCTTATTTTAGAGAGAGTGATAACTGATGGCTACCAGGTAATTGAAGCTAAATTGCCNTTAATTATTACTGCAGGAAATCAAGTTGGAGATCCTAGATATCCCACTTTGAAAGGAATTATGGGGGCATCCAAGAAAGAAATAAAAAACTTTACTTTGNAAGATTTAGGCATAAGTAAAGATGAAATTTATTCAAAAGTTAATCTTGAAGAACTTTATTTTCCTGTAAATGAAAATAAAGTAGAAATAATTAATGGAAAAGACAATAAAGAAAAAGCATCAATATTAATTTCTAAACTTAGAGAAGAGGGAATAATATAGGATGAAAATTTTATGTGTAACCTTTAATGATTCAGATTTTTTCGATGACTCTTGTTTAGAAATTTTTTCATTTATTGAAAATTTGAACAAAGAGGCACAAATTTCTAGCTTAAATTTTGGTGGAGATAAAAATAAAATATCTAAGTTACCAACTCATGAAAACTTTTATGTTGATTCGAACCTTGAATCAGTAAATCCTACTCAAATTTTAGATACATTAGACAATTTTTTAGATGGTAATGATTTTGATTACATTTTGTTCCAAAAAGATGATTTATCTAACTATGTTGCTCCGTCAATATCTTTTAGAAAAAACTATCCGTATTTACCTGACATTAAATCCGTTAGGGTTGAAGAAAATGGAGATTTTAAGTTTATTCGGCCNGTNCATGGAGAAGCTGCTGAGGGTGTATATTCTATTCCTAAAGCAAAAAGCTTTGTATTAAAGATCAGAAAAAGTTCATTTGAAAAAAAAGCTTTACTTGATGAGAGTAGAGATGTTAAAGAAATTCTTCTTTCTGAGCTAAATAGTAAATCTTTCAAAATAGTTGAAACAAATAAATCAAAACCTGAAGGCATCCAACTAGATGATGCTGATATTGTAGTTTCTGGTGGAAGAGGATTGGGAAGTAAAGAAGGGTTTGATGATATAAGAGAGCTTGCAGGGATTCTAAATGGCGCAGTTGGTGCTTCTAGGGCTGCTGTAGAGTCTGAATGGATAGAACCTGGTAATCTAGTTGGTCTTACCGGTAAATGGATTAGTCCAACCCTTTACATTACCTTTGGAATTTCAGGAGCAAGTCAACATTTAGCAGGTTGTTCCAATTCAAAAAATATTGTTTCTGTAAATACAGATCCAGATGCTTCAATTTTTAATTATTCTAGATTTGGAGTTGTTGCTGACTGTAATGAATTTATAAAAGAAATAATAGAAGAACTAAAAAATTCAAATTAGTAGTTTGAAGAATATTTTTATAATTCTGTTTTGTTCATTATTTCTACTTTTTACAAATGATCGCTCATCCCTTTCATATATAGATCGTATTACATCTGGAGTAGAGTTTGATATTGTTGGATGGGAGCTTAAGAATTTGCCAAAAAAATATCTTAATATTTTTAAAAATATTGATATAGATGAGGATGCAGTAAGAAGTTCTTTGAAAAATGAAAACAATAAAATCGATGAGATTGAAATAGAGATATTTTTAGAGAATGAAATATCGAAAAAAATTAAAGATAAATTAGAAAAGACAATTTTGTTTCCTCCGCTAGATTTTGTTTTTCAAAAAACACCTAAAGTTCTGATTATTTCTCCAAGGGATAGAATTTATCAGCAATTTGCAATGCTAATAACACCAGATATTACTTTAGAAAGAATGGTAGAAATTGAATCTGAAATTTATGAACAAAATTTATCAGCAATAGTTGTTAATACTGGTGGTTTTGCAGCTTATCCTAGTTTGATCAAAAAAAAATCTAATTATGATTACTTAGTTTCAACTATTGCTCATGAATGGTTGCATCAATATCTATTTTTTTCTCCTCTTGGTCAAGCTTATTTTGATGGAGGTGAAATGATAGCCCTAAATGAATCCTTGGCAGATATATTTGGAGAAGAAATTTCTGAAACATTTGAAGACAATATATTTTATCCGGATGATTTTTATAATAATTTTATGAGAGAAACAAGATTAGAAACAGATAAATTNTTACAGAATAATCAAATCGAAGAAGCAGAAAGATATATGAATATGAAGACGTTAGAAATAAATGAAAATGGTTATAAGATTAGAAAAATCAACCAAGCTTATTTTGCTTTTCATGGAAATTACGGTTCATCTCCTTCTTCGACATCTAATTATGACAAAAACTTAAGAGTATTGCGTGGAAAGTATGATTCACTTAGTGATTATATTAATGATTTGAAAAAAATTAGCTCTATTGAAGAATTTAATAAATTAATTATTCNTAAATCCACTGAAAATTAAATAAATAATATATAATTAAGTTATGGAATTTCTAAAGAAAACATTCGGAATCGCAAAATCTTACAGACCCCCCTCAGGTGGTGGGCGTGAAGAATATGACATCTCTTTTCAAGAATTTCTAGATAATCTTAAAAAGAATGTGCCCTTCATGAATAAACTTCCAAGTGGTAACAGGTCTATCATAATTATTGGACTTATAATACTTTTTGTAATATGGGCTGCTTCTGGTATTTATACAGTTGGACCTGACCAACAAGCTGCAACAAGAATGTTTGGAAAATTTCAATCAATTCAAGGTAATGGTCTTCATTGGTGGTGGCCATCTCCAATTGGGCAACGTGATACAGTTGTTGTAACTGCAACTAGACAACTAGAATTAGGTTTTAGATCAGAAGGTCAAGAGATGACTAAACCTGTAACTTATGAATCAATGATGATAACAGGAGATGAAAACCTTGTTGATGTTCAAACTGTTATTCAATATAAAATTATAGACTTAAGGAAATATTTATTTTTCGTAGATGACCCGGGTGAACAAGATAGAAATGTAGATCCAGGTAGTCCGGATGGAGTAACCCTTAGAGATATTACTGAAACAGCCTTAAGGCAAGTTGTTGGAAAAAGAAATATTGATGATGTTCTTACTACCCAAAAAGGTGAAGTTCAAGATGAAGTACTACTTCTAATGAGAAATCTATCTCAAAATTATGACACCGGCCTAGAAATTATTGCTGTGAGATTACAAAATGTTAATCCTCCTGTACAAGTTCAAGATGCATTTGATGATGTTACTCGAGCAAGAGAAGAAAGAGACAGGATTATAAACCTTGCTCAAGCATATCAAGAATCTGAAATACCTAAAGCTATTGGTGAGGCTGCAAAGATAACTGAGTCTGCCAATGCATTCAAACAAGGAAGAATCGCAAGAGCAGAGGGTGAAGCACAAGGGTTTATAAAACTATTGGAAGCTTATGAAAAATCACCAGATGTTACAAGACAAAGGCTCTATCTAGAAATGGTCGAAAGAGTATTTCCAAATTTTAATAAATACATAATAAATGATTCCAAAATTTTACCATTATTGGATATTGAACCTAATTAGTAAACTATGAAAAGATCAACTCCCATATTAATCGGATTAGTAATTGTAGCTGTAATTGCATTACAAGCAATTTTTACAGTGGATGAAACAGAAGTAGCTATTGTTACCACTTTAGGTGAATTTAAGGCTTCATATACACAACCTGGGCTAAAGACTAAAGTTCCTTTCGTTGATTCAGTGACTAAATTTGATAAGCGATTACAACGTGTTGATGTTCCTCCTGAAACAATATTAACTAAAGATAAAAAAAGAATTAGAGTTGATGCTTATGCTAGATATAAAATTATAAACCCTTTGATATTTTTCAAAAATTTAACAAATGAAGCAACGGCAGATTCTAGAATAGGTAGTATTGTTGCATCAAGACTTAGAGAAGAAATTGCTCAAGATACCCAAGACGAAGTAATATCTGGAAAAAGAGAATCTGTAATGTCTGCAGTTACTAATACTTCAAATCTATTTGAAATTTCTGAAACTGAAGCTCTTAACATGGAAAATGGATTACAGAATTCAGATTTATCATTTTTCTCCAAAAAAGAAGGCGATGATGCATTTACTCCAATAAATACTGATGACACAGCTATGCTTCTTTCTAATAATTTAGATGCAGGTACTGAGATCAAATATTTTCTTCCATTACAGGATATTTGGGGAGTAGAAATTATAGATGTAAGAATTAAGCGTGCAGATTTTCCTGATGAAGTAGAAGCATCTATTTTTGAAAGAATGGTAGCTGAGAGATTTAGAAAATCTAGTGCTTTTAGAGCTGAGGGAGAACAACAAGATAAAGAAATAAGAGCATTTGTAGACCGAGAAGTTGAAATAACATTAGAAACTGCTAATGGACAAGCAGCAATAACTAGAGGTGAGGGTGAAGCTCTGGCTATTGAAGCTTTGGCAGAAGCTCTAAAATCTGATCCAGAATTTTATGGGTTTGTTAGATCTTTAGAAGCTTATGAAAAGTCATTAGATGGATCAACAATAATATTAGATCCTACAAGTGAGCTTTTTAAATACCTAGAAACTTACTCTTCAACATCTAAGTAAAAAATTTAGTCAAAACTAGTATTTTTATTATTCTTTAGATCTTCCCATACTGCGTATATTGATGCCATATTTGTTCCCATTTGTTGACCTGTTGTTCGCTTTCCTCCTGCTGATTCAAGAAAACCATAAACAGTTCCAATAGCAAATCCATCCTTATCAATTATTGGGCCTCCTGAATCGCCCGGATCAGCTGCTGCATCAAATACTATTATTGAGACTTTAGTGCCTAATTCGTCACCTTTGTAATAAGATGTACCCTTTTCATAATTTAATGTTGTATCAGCCACCTTAACATAACTTAGTATTCCTGAATGGCTAGAAGGCACCCCTGCATTTCCTGCTGAATATCCTAGGGTGAAAACTTCCTTACCAATATCTCTGACGTCAACCTCTCTCGTCTTGATGGGTTCTAATCCATGATCTAACTTAATAGCAGCTAAATCTCTTTTTCTATCCACTCCAAAAACATTACCTGNAAAACTTGTATAACCACTTCCTTCGNTAGACATNGGTATATGTACTATAACGCTCTTATTTGAACCNACTACATGTTCATTAGTTATAATCCAACCATCCTCAATCACCCAGCCTGTTCCTGTGCTATTGCCGACTTCAATCATCAAAACCTTTTGTCTATTCTCTTGATATATCTCATATGCAGCGTCTGACCCATCAAAAGTCTGAGGTGTAGGTATTGGTTGTGGCGTGGCTGTAGGTTGAGGTGTAGGTTGAGGAGCCAACAAAGGTACTAATTCTGGAAGTGCCTCTTCAATAATATACATATCACCAGAATAAGCTTGTTCTGCTACCACAGCTACTTTTTCTTCAGCAATTTGTTCCACTTTTGCTATATCAAAAGGAACTACAGTTGCAGTTGGTTGTGGAGTTGCAGTTGGTTGTGCAGTTGGTTGCGGCTGTGGAGTTGCAGTACTTATTTTACTGATATTTTCCATTGAAATCTTAAGAGCCCTAGCATCTATAGTAGCTTCTATATCAACTGGTTCACCACAAGAAATCACAATTAAAATTACAAATATAAATCTTTTCATATTTTCATTTTATCTATATCCATGATTATTGCTGAAATTATTGCCCTCATTCGGTGTTCATTTAATTGATCAGATAACAAAAGATTATTCAAAATTGCTAATGANATATTTTGATCATAAGAAGCTAAACCAACACACGATACTAATCCGGAGTGTCCAAATACTTCTGAATTACTATTTGAATTATCTATGTTTATTATTTTACTATTTATTCTTACTCCTAAACCTAGCCTTGTAAATTTTAGTTCACTATTATGATCATTTCCCTCTTTATGAACTCTGGTGACTTCTTTTTTTATATTTTTATTTAGCCATTTATCATTGTTTATCAATTCGTTATAAAATTTAGCTAAATCATAACTACTTGAAATACATGTTCCTGAAATCATAGGAATTTTATTAATTAGTAGTAGCTTGAAAATACTTGGAATAGTCTTTAATTCTGAGGATTCATGCCTAAATATTTCTTTTGGAAAATTTTTTCCTTCTAAGTTAAAATTTGTACTCTCNAAACCNAATGGATTGGCAACATATTCATGGAAATTTTCATTAAATGTTTTATTCGTTATTCTTTGAATAATTTCACCCAATATCCACCCATAAGTAACTTCATGGTAAGAGATTTTTTCTCCAGGCTTAGATTCTGGCTCATAATTTTCTATCCATCTGCAAACTCTATTTAGGTCAACATAATCGTGATCAAGAAGACTTGATGTGATGGATATTCCAGACGAATGAGTTAATACGTGCTTNATAGTAATATTTTGTTTATTTTTTTTACCAAATTCTGGCCAAAATTTTGAAATAGGATCATCGAAATCTATTATTTTTCTTTCGTAAAGTTTCCAAAGAACAGAAGCTATAANGGGCTTACCTGCTGAAAAAATATGAAAGAGGTCGCCTTTATTAAACTTTTCAAAATCTTCAATATATTTATTTTCTTTGAAGACTGAAATTGAAATATCCTTAATTAAACCCTCTTTAGAAAGCTTGTTAATAGCNTTTTCAGTGTTTATTGGCATCATTCATTGTTTATAAGGTATTGTTTGAGGCCCCTCTGGTAAAACGCAAATTGAAGGATTTTTAACTNTTGAACTTATTTCTTCAATAATTTTTTCAACATTTTCTACTTTTGAAAGATGAGCATTTGATGTATCTTTTTCATTTAGTTTGGAATAGAGAAATATTTTGTTTTTTTCTTGTAATTGAGCTTGTATCTGTAATTGCCATTGATCNGGTTCTAGTTCATCTGTATTTTTCAGATGATCTAAATATTCTTTAGGNTTATTTACAGATTTTAATAATTTTTCATATGGGCTATTGAAAGGNATTCCATCTGAACATTGGGAAACAGCTATTATATATCCACCAGGTTTTGTAATTTGAGAAGCGGCAGAAACCCCTTTGATTGTTTGGTATAGGTTTTGGTCTAAGGGATAACCTGAATTTGATGTTATAACTAAGTCGTATAATTTTTTTGTTTCAATCATTGAATCTTTTCTTACTTCATTGCANGCAATTTTATGTTCTGAAAATAAATCACCAGAATAAATTCCTGTAATATTATTTTCTCTATTTAATGTCAGATCAATTGAGAAATCNGGCTTTAGAATTCTAGATATTTCACTTATTTCTTCATGAATGGGATTACCTTCAATAATCCCCCAGGATGATTTTTTATTATTTATTCGATCATAATCATGTAAATTCATTATTGTATCTATACCAGCTAAGCCAGGGGCTACCATTTTAGGACCTCCTGAAAAACCTGCAAAAAAATGTGGCTCAACAAATCCTGTTGTAATCTTCAGGTCACAAGAAATCCACTCTTTGTTCAGAATTACTGGAGTTTTTTTTGANGTATTGCCTAAATTTTCTAGTTCAGATGAAATTTCTGAGTTATGAATTACTATAGTAGTATTTGATATGACTTCGGAATTAAAAATTTCTTTTATTTCTTCTTCTGTTGTTGCTCTATGGCTTCCCGTAGCAANAAAAATCAGTAGATCGTTTTTTTTAATACCTTCAAAAATTTTCAATAATGATAATATAATTTCATTTCTTGGTTGCGCTCTTGTATGATCACAAACAGACACCCCAACTTTCATCCCTTTTTTGTAAAGAGATCTTAATGGAATTGAATTAATTGGATTATCAATAGAACTTATTATCTGATCTTTTGGATTACTTAANTTTTTTTTATGATTAGGTAGCAATATATCTGAATTATCTGGNATATCAAAAAATACNCCTTCTTTACCATAATCCATCTTAATTTTCATTTTTTCTCCGATTTATTATNATTCCTACATTGTCTGATATTTTTAANGCTTCAGGTTTATTNATTTTTACTTTAACTTCAAAAACTTTCTCATTTTTCAAACATAGTAGTGCAATTTCTTTTCCCATCGTTTCTATCAATTCATATTTATTATCTTCAACCAATTCTTTTACAGAATAGCTTATAGATTTATAGTCAACAGTTTCATCAATTTTGTCTCTATTATTATTTTTGATTTTTTCNATAAAAAGACTTATGTCAATAATGATTGGTTGTTTTGTATTCTTCTCCCAATTATGAATACCAATAGTTGCATAGAATTTTAATCCCTCTATAAAAATTTCGTCATAATTACTCATGGTTAATATATATGTCTTCCTCCGTCTAAATAAATCTTTTCTCCAGTTATAAAATCATTTTCTAATAACATATTAATACAACTATTAATTTCTGACATCTTAGCTGTTCTCTCCATAGGTCCAAGATTNATTTTTTGAGGAATACGATTAGGTTCATCAACTGGTGGCAACATTGCTCCAAATGCAATCTCATTTACTTGAAAATTCGGAGCCATAGAAACAGCCAAAGATTTTGTTAGGCCTGCAATTGCGGATTTTGAAGCACCGTAAGAGAATCTATTTTCTCTTGCAGTCTTCCAGTCACTGATATTAATTATTTTTCCAGAATTGATTTTTTTATTTTTATGAATTTTTTGAGATAGTAAAAATGGAGATATCACATTTACAAAATAATCTTCTTGTATTTCTTNGGAAGTNGTATTTTCCAAGTTATTCTTTCTAAATGTTGATGCATTATTTATTAAGATGCTAATAGGTCCTAATTCTTCCGTTACTTTATCATATAGATCTAAGGTCTCTGATTCAATTGAAAGATCTGCTTTGAAAATTTTTGAATTAACATTGAATTTTTTTACCTCATTCAAAGTTTCTATAGCCTTTTTCTCAGATTTATTATAGTGAATTGCTATATTTACCCCAGCCTCAGATAAACTTATTGCAATTTCTCTACCAATCCTGTTTGCAGATCCTGTAATCAGAGCATTTTTGTCTTTAATATTCAAAATGAAAGCCTTATCTAATCAAGTCTAAGAATTCATTTCTAGTAGAACTATCTGACTTAAAACTACCAAATAGAGAGCTTGTAACCATATTTGTTCCAGGCATTTTTACGCCTCTCATACTTGAGCACATATGCTGGGCAGTTACTACAACCCCTGCTCCTAAGGCATTAGTTTTTTTATATATAGCTTCACCTATTTGTTCTGTAAGTCTTTCTTGGACCTGCAACCTTCTAGCAAACATTAATGCTATTCTCGGTAACTTAGATAATCCTATAATTTTATCCTTAGGTAGATATCCTATATGGATTGTGCCAAAAAAGGGTAAAAGGTGATGTTCACATAAAGAGTAAAAACTAATATTTTTTACAGTCACAATTTGATCATACTCTACATCAAATAAAGCATTATTTATTAGCGAATCTATATCNGTGTTATAGCCTTCAAGAAGTTCTTCGTATGCCTTTGCAACTCTTGTGGGAGTTTTCATAGTCCCATTTTTGTCTATTTTATCTCCCAAACTATCTAAAATTGATTTGATAGAATCTTCTATTATTTCTTTATTAATATTTGAAATGTTATCCTCCTGCAATAGATGGCAAAAAATGCACTTCTGTATCAGGTTCTAGTTCTTGTAATAATCCTTTTCTGGTTGCAGAGAACCCACAAATAGCTGCAAGCCCAGGCTTTATTCTCTCTTCTTCAACAAGATGTTCTTTTGTTCCAGGAAACATTTCTTCAAGATTATCTATAACCTCCCTCAATGTTTTTCCCTGAACATCTATGAAATCCTCATTATTAGTAGCTTTTTTTAATTGATATGGTAAAAAAACTTTGGCCAAATTACAAAACCTCCAAAATCTTTCTTGGATTCATAGGAGTCTCAAATAATCTTTTTCCAGTAGCTTCTTTTATAGCATTTCCTACAGCAGCTAATGGTGGAACAATTGGAACTTCACCCACTCCTCTAACTCCAAATGGATGNAAAGGATTAGGTACTTCAACTAGTATCACGTCTATATTTGGCATATCTAAAGCAGTTGGCATTCTATAGTCAAGAAAACTTGTATTTGCCATACTGCCATCATTTTCTATATAGTATTCTTCATTTAGCGCCCATCCAATTCCTTGAACCGCACCACCCTTAATTTGNCCTTCAACATAAGCAGGATAAATTGCTTTTCCAACATCTTGAATAGCTGTGTAATTTACTACATCAGTTTTTCCTGTTTGAGGATCAATTTCTATATCACATATTCCTACGCCAAATCCATTTCCAGCAACAGATAAATTAACCGAAGCAGTAGAAGTTACTGGGCCACCNGTTGGATTTATTTTTGATGCTAATTCAGGAATCCCTATTTTTCTTTTTGAGTCTTTAGAAATAAAAATCCCATCTTCAAAGATAATTTCTGATCCTGGCTCTTCCCAAAGAATAGAAACTCTTTTCTTCATTTCATCAATTAATTTTTTAGCTGCTTCCCATCCAGCATACCCTGTTGCATAGGTAGTTCTTGAACCTCCNGTAGTTTGAGTGAAACCAATTGTATCTGTNTCAGGAATTGAAGGATGAACGCTCTCTGCTGATATTCCAAGAGTTTCAGCAACTTGCATAGATATTGAAGTTCTTGAACCTCCTATATCAGCTGACCCTTCATTTAGAGCGATATTNCCATCATCTTGAAGCATTAAGTCTACAGTGGATCTTCCGCCACCATTATGCCAGTATCCACACGATATACCTCTGCCATAAATTTTATTTTTATTTCTCTTATTTATTGGAGTATTCCAATGCTTACTTTTCTTTGCAGCTTCTAGAGTTTGAATAAAACCTATTTTATGAAATAAGACTCCATCAGGTTTTCTTGTTCCTTCTTTTGAAGCATTATTGATTCTA
>NHDX01000028.1 GCA_002171675.1 Chloroflexi bacterium TMED70
ATAAAGCTTTAAATATTTACTATGAATAAAGTAGTCAGCATATGGTCTTCAGGAGGAGTTATTATTCTTGAAGGGAAAGTAGCAGTTTGTTACAGAAAAAAAGAAAATTTATTCTGTCTCCCAAAAGGTACCCCTGAAAATAATGAAAATATTGAACAAACAGCTATAAGAGAAGTTGCCGAAGAAACAGGAATAATTCCAAAAATAGTTAATAAAATTGGAGAAATCCAGTATTCTATAAAACAAGAAACAAGTACAAAAAAATACAAAAAAGACATAGAATATAATAAAATAGTTTATTACTATTTGATGGAAAAAATAGGTGGTGACATAGAATATCATGATCATGAATTTGATTCAGTTTTATGGATGTCCCTCGATGAAGCCAAAGAAAAATTAACATATCAAAATGAACTCTCGATCGTGGAAAAAGCTTTTCATGCCAAAAATTAACACAAAGGCAGCAAAACCAATTACCATTACAGGTGAAAAGACTGTCTTAAGACCAAAACAAAAAAAAGATATTCAAAATGACTTTAAGTGGAGAACTGATATAGAGTTATCTGAATTAGACGCTACACTCCCAATAAATTTATCTTATGAACAATTTGAACGAATTTCAATAAATGACCTACATAAATCTTCCCCGTGGTCAGAAAAGTTTTCAATAGACAACCTTAATGAAGAACACATTGGTAATTGTATGTTTTATGACATAAATCGTTGGGAAAAATCATGTGAATTTGGGATTATGATAGGTAATAAAACTTTTTGGAACTCTGGTTACGGCACAGATGCAGCAAAAAACTTACTTTTTTATATATTCAATTACACCGATATAAATGAAGTTTATTTACACACACTACTAAAAAATAATAGAGCTCAAAAATCATTCAGTAAGGCAGGTTTTGAGAACCCTAAAGAAGTAAAAAAAGGCAAATACGAATTTATTAGAATGTCCACTTTAAAAGAAGAATGGATAAATAAATTTAATGATATTGAATTAAAAGCTACTCTTGAGGAGGAGCAGGATTAATTAGCTCGGGTCCAAAGGTTTCTGGAACAGCATTTGCCAATTCTTCAACAGTCCATCTTCCGGCTTTTGTAATAGATCGCCTAGTTTCATATTTATTAAATAAACTGATTCTATTACCGACAGCGTGAACAATTTCTCCATTAATATGACCTGCTGAATCTGTACATAACCAAGCTACAACAGGAGCGACATCTTCAGGATCATATATAAAATGGTCTTCTTCAGCAGGTTTAAACGATCCGCCTCTCATTGCTCTTGTAGAGTCAGGAATTGATTGAGTCATTCTTGTATTTGCCCCAGGAGATATAGCATTTGCAGTAACACCATATTTACCTAGCTCTTTTGCTACTACTCTAGTAAAACCTGCAATCCCATCTTTTGCAGCTCCATAATTTGATTGCCCACTATATCCAATCAAACCTGAAACACTGGAAAATGTAATTATTCTTCCAGATTTTTGTTCTCTAAATATTTTTGAAGCAGGAGCAACTACAGAAAAAGTTCCAGTAAGATGAACATCTATTACATCTTGCCATTCCTCTTTCGTCATATTGAAAATCATACGATCTCTTAGGATTCCAGCAGGAGTTATTACTATATCTAATCTACCAAATTCATCAATGGCTTTATCAATAATTTCTTGACCACCAGCAACTGTAGCAACTGAACTAGTAGATGCAACTGCCTTTCCTCCTAATTCTGATATTTCTTCAACAACACTTTGTGCAGGACCTGTATCATTTCCACTACCGTCAAGACTTGCACCAACATCATTTACAACTATACTTGCACCAAGTTTAGATAATTCTAATGCAATACCTCTTCCTATACCTCTGCCTGAGCCTGTTATAACTGCAACTTTACCATCTAAAGGTTTGTTAGATTCATTATTTTTTTCTCCAAATCCAAATACTAATCCTCTACCCTCAGAATCTAAATCCTCTTGCTTGAATCTTCCTTTACTCAATGGATTAAATAATGTTACCTTTCTTCTAAGTTCCATAAGATGGTCAATTGTTCCGCCAGAAACATGAAAAATTTGTGAATTTATAGGGGCTGAATAGTCACTTGCAAGATACGTTACAAATGGTGCGATATCTCGGGGATCTCTAGTTGCTTTATATGGATTATTTCGTAAAGTCTTAAATTCTTCAGGCACAGAAGCTGTCATTCTAGTATCAGCACTTGGGGCTATACTATTTGCAGTTACACCATATTTACCTAAATCTTTACCTACAACTTTTGTAAATCCAGCGATTCCAGATTTAGCAGCACCATAATTTGATTGACCAGGATTTCCCAAAAGTCCAGATGTAGATGAAAAAGTTATTATCCTTCCAGATTTTTGAGCCCTAAATATTGGAGCAGCGTGCCTTACAACAGAGAATGTTCCTGTAAGATGAACATCAATAACATCATGCCACTCATCTTCTTTCATATTAAATATCATTCTATCTCTCAGGATACCTGCAACAGTTACAACAATATCTAATCTTCCAAAAGTATCAATTGCGTCATTAACTATTTCTTCACCAGCCTCAAAAGAAGCAACGGATAATTTATTTGCCTTAGCTTCTCCACCAGCTTTTATTATTCCATCAACAACCTCATCAGCCAATGAAGCATTTTCAACATTTCCATCTAATGAAAGACCAGGGTCTACAACTAAAATTTTCGCTCCATGAGCAGCTAAATCCTCCGCTACAGCTCTACCTATTCCCTGACCAGAACCGGTAACTATAGCAACTTTTCCAGATAAAATTTGTGACATTTATTTCCTCTTTTCTAAACTTTTTTATTTTTTAAACGGTAATTCAACTTCTGCAAAACAAGGAGTAGTTATTTTACCTTCTGCATTTTCTAAATTAACTTCTAATTCAATTATTCCAATTGAATTAATAATTTCTTTTTTTATTACTTTCCCACTTAGTTTCAAATTTTCATAAGGAAAATCAACCCCTCTGTAAGAAACATTAAATTTCTTTAAATTGCCTGCATTTCCTGCGAAGTCAACTAATAATTTTGCTAACCAAGCACTCTTTAATGCTCCATGAATGATAATACCTTTATGCCCAGCTTTTTTAGCAACATCATAATCATAATGGAATTCATTAAAATCTAATGATGCTCCAGCGTACATAACTAATTGTTTTCTATCAATATTTTTGACAAAGGGTCCGATTGTTTGACCCACATTAATATCTTCATAATAATTTTGAGAGCTTAATTTCATAACTATCCTAAAAAAGTTTTTTCTCCCTTACCATAAGTTATAGTTACAACTTCTTGGGTTGCAACTAATTCATTATTTTGATTTGTATAAGATATTAGCGTTACCTTAAATAACATATCTCCCATAGTTCCAGACTTTAAAAAAAGATCTTTTAGTTTCGAAACTACGGTTATTTTATCTCCAACAAATATATCTTTATGAAAATTATAAGATGAACCACCATCAACTAAATTTGAAAAAGGTTCAGGGAATTTTTTTTCAAGTCTATTTGCTTTAAACAGTCGCACATAGGTAGGAGGAGCAATCAATCCTCCTTTTTTTTCTTTTGCAAAATTTTCATCTATGTAAATAGGGTTTTGATCTTCAATAGCATCTACAAATCTCTCTACAGAATGTCTCTCAACAAAATAAGATTTAGGCTCAGTTTCTAGCCCTATAAAATTTTTCATTTCATCTGTAATGATTGCCTTATTTGACATTATTTTTTCTTTCTTTTACTGAAAACAAATATAAAAGAAGTAACTGATGATGACAATAGTAAAGCAGCGCTAAACAAATAAATAAAAGCATAATTACCTACTAAAGCAAACATACCAATTTGAAAATAAAATAGTAGAATTGCACCAATTAATAAAGTTATGGGCAAATACACTTGTGAAACATTTTTTCTTCTACTTGAGTATAAACAAACCAATCCAATAAGAAATGGAACAAATAAAGGGAAAATCACAGTTGAAGAATGAATTTCTATAAGAGATTTACCTTCTTCAAAATTAACAAATAATAAGAAAATACCAGCTACAAAACTTCCTAAAATAGAAAGATAAATCAATAATTTTATTCTACCTATTTCACTAGATTCCATAATAATCCTCAGGTGAAGATTCTTCAGATGATTTAGTGATTTTTATAGGAGCTTTATTTTTCATAATTTTTTTCATACCTGTAGGTTCTTCAAATTTCACTGTTAATTCAATATCCATAAAAAGTGGCTTGTATGAAATTAATATACCCTCACCAAATGTTTTATGTGATACTTTATCTCCTTTATTTATGTTTATTTCTGGTTGATCAATATTATCATCAAAGTCATCTTCAGTAATTATATTCTGCTTAATATAATTACTCTTCCAATGTGTTTTATTTTGAGAAAAATTTCTTCCAGAATTAGTTAATATTACATCTTTTGGAATCTCTTCAAGAAATCTCGATTTTATTGCATTGCCATAAACACCTTGAAATCTTCTTCTACTTGATGCAGAAAGATAAAGCTCATTTTTTGCCCGTGTGATTCCGACATAACATAGTCTTCTTTCTTCTTCAATTTCATCTTCGGATTCAAGTGATCTAGAATGAGGTAGTAAGCCTTCTTCCATTCCAACTATAAAGACTTTTTCATACTCAAGTCCTTTTGCTTGATGAAGAGTGATTAGCGTTACTGCTTCAAATGATTCATTCATATTATCTAAGTTAGTATTTAAGGATGCTGTTTCTATAAATTCAATCAATGATTCCTTAGGATTTTTATCAACATTAACTGAAAATTCTTCAGCAGAAGATTTCAATTCGTTTATATTTTCTAATCTTTCAGATCCATCTTCATCATTTCTTAAGTAATCATCATATGAAGTTAATGTAATTATTGAATTGATTAGCTCAAAAGGTTCCTGAATTTCAGTTTGTTTCAAAAGTTTGTTATATATTATTATGAAATCTTTTAAAGCTGTAGTGGCTCTTTTTGATAATAATGAAAAATCCTCGTTGTTTATATATTTTTTTAGATAATTAATAAAACTTAGATTTTCATCAATTTTAGAATTTCTTATGACCTGTAAGGTTTTATTTCCGATTCCTCTAGGAGGACAGTTAACAATCCTTTCAAAAGCATTATCATCGTTTGGATTAACTAGTAATTTACAGTAAGCAAGAATATCTTTGATTTCTTTTCTGTCATAGAATCTTACACCTCCAACTAATCTGTATTTCAATCCTAATGAATTTAAGGCTACTTCAAATACTCTACTTTGAGCATTAACTCTATAAATAATTGCTATTTCATTAGACGATATCCCATTTTTAATTTGTTTAGAGATTTTCGATGCTACAGATAATGATTCTTCTTCTTCATCATTATAAAAATTAAAGTTAATTAAACTTCCATTCTTTTTTTTAGTCCATAGTTTCCTTTTAAATCTATTAGAATTATTCGAAATTATTGAATCTGCAGCATCTAAAATTTGTTGCGTAGATCTATAACTTTCATCCAAATTCACAACTAAGCATTCTTTATATTGTTTTTGAAATTCTAATAAATTTGTGGGAACAGCATGCCTCCAAGAATAAATGGATTGATCTGGATCACCAACTACAGAAATAGATTTTTGTGAGTTAGTAAGTAAATTAGATATTTCAAATTGAAGAGGATTAGTATCTTGAAATTCATCAATTATAACTTGTTTATACTTACTAGCCCATTTTTCTTTTATATCTTCATTTTCAACCAAAATCATTTTGGTTTTCATTAACAAATCGTCAAAATCACAAGCATTAGATTGATCAATAATTTCTTGATATCTCGAATATATTCTAGAAACTATCTCATCAAAATAAGATGAATTTTTATTTTTCAAACTATTAGGTGAAAACCCTTTGTTTTTGGCCTTTGATATTTCAGCAGCAATTACTTTAGGATTTATTTTTCTTGGATTTAAGTCCAATTCATCAAAAATATTTTTTATTATCCTGATTTGATCAGTGTCATCATAAATTGAAAAAGATTGATCTAACCCTGCAAAAAAACCTTCAATTCTCAAGAAATAGGATGAAAATCCGTGAAATGTCTTAACTAGTGGAGCCATATAATTTGGTAAAAATCTATTTGCCCTTGCCATCAATTCTTTTGCAGCTTTATTTGTAAAAGTAACAGCAAGTATTTGGTTTGGATTGATTTGAAAATTATTAACTATCCATGGAATTCTATGAGCCATAACTCTAGTTTTTCCTGAACCTGGGCCAGCTATAACAAGAAGAGGCTTTAAGTCATGGGTGACAGCTTTACTTTGATTATCAGATAAACCCTCTAAGATTTTTTCATTTAGATCATCCATCCTAAACTACTTAGTTATAGGGGCAGAAAATACATCAAATAATTCTTCAAAGTTTATATTTTCATTTAGAAGTTTATTAGAATACAGAACCTTATCATTATGATCAAAAGCATAAGTTTCGAATGAATCAGAAAGTTTTCCGATAGATTCTTCAGTATTTTCTTCAACAATTACAATTGGAATTTTTAACTTCTTTGCCTCATAAATAACATACTCTACAGGTGTTATGTTATTAGTAGCTATTAGTACATTTAGAGTGCCTGATTGAAGAGCAGAAAGTTGAACATCTGGTCTGTCTCCTCTTACAACTAAAGCAACATTTTTTCTTGTCGAAAAATACTCTGGACCCCAATCTAAGACAAATCCACCGATGAGGTAGTTTTCAATAATTTTATCTGTATTTTGATCTCCAATTATCTTCGAGGTAGTTAATGAGTTTGAGATATCATCAACAGTTTTAGTCATGAAAAATCTTTGTTCTTCTAATATTGCAATAATTTTTTTATTATCATTAGAAAGATTTTTCTTATATTTCATTACTCCGTTAACAATAAAGCCAACAAGCCGATCATTAAATGATTTTTCAATATTTACAAAATTATCATCATTTTTTTCTATGAAAATCACCTTAGCATCAAATTTATCTAATACCTTTTTTTGTGAGGTTAAGTCATTTTGATTTAGCTCAAGAAAAACTAAATCTGAATTAGAATGAGATGAATTTTTATTATTTATATCTAATAATTCATTGATTTTTTTATGCTCAACTATCTCATCATTCTCTAATTCACCTACATAGGTTTTTATACCTCTATCAAGAGACTCTTTAACAATTCCAGATAAAATAGCTGTTTTACCACTATCTTTTTCTGATGATGAAATACAAATTACTGGCATAATATATAAATAATAATGAATAATTAGGTCAATTTACACGTTTTTTGTCATTCATTATTGAATTTTTTGGTTAAAAATTAATGTTAACCTTTTCAATTAAGTGCCTGGGTAGCTCAGGGGTAGAGCACTGCGCTGAAAACGCAGGTGTCGACAGTTCGAATCTGTCCCTAGGCACCACTTAATTAAAGTTTAAGTTTGTGTAAGTAATTAAAATTATATATATTAGCTTTAATAATGATTACTAATGTAGAGAAAAAAAGTTTGATAGCTCATCTAATGCGAAGAGCTGGATTTGGATGTAATTTTGATCAAATTGAAGAGTTATCTCTTTTAGATTATGACGATATAGTAGATCAGCTTCTAAACCCTGATTTTAGCCTCCCTGAAGACCAAGATTTATTAGAAAGATATTTTATAGCTTCGGTAGAAGCTAGAACAGCTAGACATGCAGACCCTCAATGGACTTGGAGATTAGCTAAATCTAAAAAACAACTTGAAGAAAAAATTTCTCTTTTTTGGCATGGGCTTTTAGCTGTAGGTGGAATAAAGTTNGATCANGGGCTNGCTATGCTTGAGGAAATAGATCTTTTTAGAAAACATGGTCTAGATAAATTTAAGANNCTNTTACTNAAAATTTCNCAAGATCCNGGNATGATGTATTGGCTAGATAANCAAAATAGTCATAAAGGTGCNCCAAANGAAAATTATGGCCGAGANTTATTAGANTTATTCTCAATGGGNATAGATGAAAATGGNGAAGGNGCTTATTCAGAAAATGATGTNAANTCNGCCGCTAAAGCTTTTACAGGTTGGGCATCAAAACCAACACCNCCNCCATTTTTTTTAGGTCCGTTTCCNATGGAATTTAATTTNGATGAAAATGATCATGATAATTCNGANAANGAATTTTTAGGNGAAAAAGGNAATTTTAANGGAGANGATATTGTNGAACTNGTATCTAANCATCCNTCNACAGCAAAATTTATTTGTATGAGGCTTTATCTNTATTTTGTCTCTGAGGAAGAAAATTGGGATGAAATNAATAAACTTTCTGAAGTTTATTTAACTTCAGATGGNGATATNAAGAAAGTTTTNGAANATATNTTCAAATCTGATCACTTTAAATCTAGAGAAATAATGTTTAAAAAAGTAAAAAGTCCTTCTGATCTTGTTTTTGGTGTAACNAGGCTAGTTGATAGATTTGAAATACCTGANCTTGATTCTGCTGAATTAGCAACAAANACATTANTAATGGGACAGTTNNTATTAAATCCTCCAAGTGTTGAAGGTTGGCACGANGGAGANGAATGGATAGATAGTGGNTCNTTAATTGAAAGAATAAATTATGCTTCNGATGANATTTCNAANAAATCTTCTANAGGNGTAAAAAGAATTATTGAGATNATAAAATCAAAAAAAATNGNTTCAGATGAAGATTTTATTAATGTTTGCTTAGAAGCNNTAGGNTANATNGANNTTTCNGANAGATCTTACAAAATTATNTCAGAGCACTTAAGAATAAATAATTATGAAAATAGTGAGGATAAAATAACTGATATCTTGAGAATTATTGTTTCAACTCCAGATTTTCAATATTGCTAAGGAAAAAACATGAAAAAAGAAAAAAATTTAGTAGTAATTCAATTAAGTGGTGGTAACGACTATCTTAATACAATTGTGCCTTATGAATCAGGTTTGTATTATGACTACAGGCCAAATATGGGATTAAAAAATGAGTCTATTTTACCAATTGATAATAAGATTGCATTTAACTCAAATATGGATGTTCTTAAGAAGCAATTTGATAATGATAATCTTGCGGTTATGATGGGTATTGGTTACCCAGAGCCTAATCGATCTCATTTTAGATCTATGGATATATGGCACACTGCAGAACCTTTTGAAAGTAGTTCTGTTGGATGGCTAGGTAAAACTGTAAAAAATATAGATCCTAANGGTGATAATCCCATAACAGCAGTAAACTTTGGTAAAGGCTTNCCTAGNGCTTTAGCTTGNCCTGGAGTTTCTGTTGCATCNGTTGGAGCATTAGAATCATATGGNTTATTCACTGGAGTTTCNGGGGGACAAAATAGAGAAATATTACTTGANACAGTTGATAGAATTTANCAACCCATGAACCCTGATGGAATTCCATCATTAAGACTATTGCAAACAGGTAGAGGAGCTCTTGATGGAGCAGATTTATTGGCAGAAGCACCTAACAGTTATAAATCAAGCATAGAATATCCAGAAGATAATCCAATCGCCCAATCTCTTAAGGGAATTGCTCAAGTTGCTAGTGCAAGATTAGGAACAAGAATTTTCTATGCACANCATGGTAGTTTTGATACTCATACTGATGAATTAAAAAATCATTCTTTATTATGGCAACAATTATCAGTTGCAATAGANTGCTTTCAAAAAGACCTTAAAGAACAATTATTAGAAGAAGAAACTGTAATCTGGATATTTTCTGAATTTGGAAGAAGAATAGCTGATAATGGAACGGGAACTGACCACGGATCAGGAGGAGTAGCTTTTTTACTTGGTAAATCAGTAGAAGGTGGTTTATACGGTGATTATCCAAATCTTGAACCATCTGCTCAACTAGAAGGAGATATTCATTACAACACAGATTTTAGAAGTCTGTACTCCACCATTTTAGAGGATGTACTAGGAGTTGAAGCATCAAGTGTTCTTAATGAGAAATTCAATAAACTTGATATAGTAAAAAACTAATATGATCACTTCAACAAATGAGTACAGTCATACAATAGGAATTGCATCTTTTGAAGGNAGAGGATTCATGAACCCAATTGATGTAGTGTTTAATAATAATCTTCTATANGTTCTTAGTNGATCTAATGCTTCTAATAAAAATAATAGAGTAAGTGNTCTNACATTAGATTCGGATCATAANTTTGAATTTGCAAATTGGGGTNAAGATTCAGGNNAGTCTATANTACCNACTGCAATTGCAATAGATAAGGAAGATAACTTTATTCTTTCAGATGAACATCTTAATAGGATATCTATATTTGATCTCGAAGGTAATTTTATAAAGCATTGGGGTGAATTTGGGAATAAACCAGGGCAGCTTAATAGACCTTCAGGTATATCTATAGATTCTGAGAATAATATCTTAATTGTTGATCACCTCAATTCAAGAATTCAGAAATTTGATAATAACGGTAAATTCATAAGTTCCTTTGGGAAATATGGTAATGATGAAAGTGAATTTAATTATCCATGGGGCATAGATACAGATAAAGATCAAAATATCTATGTTGCAGATTGGAGAAATAATAGAATACAAATGTTTAGTTCTGAAGGAGATTATCTATCATCCATAGAAAAGTATGAAGATAAAAAGTTAAATAAACCTTCTTCAGTTCACATTAATTCAAAAGGAATTATATTTGTTACTAATTGGGCAGATGATTCAGTAGTGATATATGATTCTAATCATAAATTTATTACTAAATTAATAGGAGATGCTACTATTTCAAAATGGTGCCAAGAATTTCTCGATGTTAATCCTGAACAATCTAGTTGGCGAGAAAATGCTGGGCTCTTTGAAAAAGAAAAAAGATTTTGGAGACCTCAAAATATTCACTCAAATGATGATTTAGTTTTTATCACAGATTCATGTAGACATAGAATTCAAATTTATAAGAATCTATTCTAAATTTTTTGTAGTTCAGCTTTTACCTTTTCTGCATGACCTTTAGCTTTTACATTTGTCCATTTCTTTATAAGAACCCCATCTTTATCTATAAGAAAAGTTGATCTAATTATTCCCATTGATACTTTTCCATACATATTTTTTTCTCCCCATACTCCATAGTCATTTATCATTTTTTTATCCGTGTCACAAAGCAAAGTAAATGGTAAAGAGTGGTTACCTATAAATTTCTTATGAGATGCTTCATCATCAGGGCTTATTCCATAAATTTCACAATCCATTTGATTAAATTCAGCATAAATATCTCTGAATTCACAAGCCTCAACTGTACATCCTGGAGTCTCGTCCTTAGGATAGAAATATAAAACAGCAGGTTTACCTGACAAAGTATCTAAAGAAATTGTCTTGTTATTTTGATCTATTAATTTGAAATCTGGAACTTTTGATCCCTCTGATAATGCCATACTTTTCTCCTAAAATGAAATTTTATCTATTAGTCATTATATGGAAATTCTTATAATTTCAAAGTATTGCCACTCAATAAATGGAGATGAAGATGCATAACTGTTTGCCCCCCACCTTCTTCCACGTTTGTTAATATTTGGTAACCAGATTTTTCAATATTTAGTTCTTTAGCTAGATTTTTACAAACAATGAATAAATGCCCTAAAATATTTTTATCTTCTTTTTCCACAACATTAATATTTTTTATAGGTTTTTTAGGAATTACTAAAATATGAATTTCAGATTTTGGATTTATATCATTAATTGCTATACATAAATCATCTTCATAGCGTATTTCAGCAGGAATTTCTTTATTAATTATTTTGGTAAAAATAGAATCCATTATTTTTCATTAACGGTAACTTCATATTCTTGACCATTAATTGAAACATTAGTTTTATGGACACCGTTTAGATTTTCAGGTGAGGAAGACTTAGACTGATCTTCTTTCACATCTGCAGCATATCTAACACCTAGCTCTGCATTACCCTCTAGAAAATCTATACCCTGAGCTCCACATGTAGCTGAAATAAAAATATTTTCTTCTGATGTTTCCAGATTTTTTTCTTCAAGTAATTTTTTATTATATTCAATACCTAATTTTGGATTATCATCATTTAAATCATGCACATCTTCTTTTGTGGGTTTTAGAGATAATTGATCAGATGCAATTTTCACTAATTCAGGATCTGGTTCTGATGGTGTTTTACCAAAATACCCAAGTACCATTTTTCCATAATTTTCAGAAATTTTTGTCCATTCACCTTGAATAGTATTCATAAAAGCTTGTTGAAAATAAAATTGAGACACTGGAGTTACAGATGTTCCAAATCCTGCCTTAGAAACAACTTCTCTCATATTTTCAATAACCTTAGGAAATAAATCTAAAGTTCCGTTATCTCTCATCATTTGGGTATTTGCAGTAAGAGCTCCACCTGGCATAGGAGAGAAAGGAATAACAGGATTTACTGCAGTAGCTTCAGGAGGCATATAGTATTTTTCCATTTGCTCAATAAACATTTTTTCTACTTCTAATATTTTTTCTTCTTGAATATCCAAGGTATATTCGGTTCCACGAAGAGCTTGCCACATTGATAAAATATCTGTTTGAGATGTTCCTCCGCTTACTGGAGCCATCGCTAAGTCTATCATATCTGCTCCACCCTCAATTGCTGCCATATTACTTGATATAGCCATCCCTGCTGTGTCGTGGGTATGAAATTGTATCATCGTACCTTCAGGTAATAGTTTTCTCGCATTTTTTACTGATTCATAAACAATCGATGGAGGTGTGGTTCCAGAAGCATCCTTAAATGCTAAGCTATCAAAAGGAATATCAGCTTTTAAGATTTCTTTGATCTTGTCAGTATAAAAATCAGAAGAATGAAAATATTTCTCATTAAGACTAGGAGGTAATCCCATCAAAGCGATTACAATTTGATGGTTTAAGCCAGCATTAGTTATGCACTCACCTGAATAAGATAAATTTCTTATATCCATTAATGCATCAAAATTTCTTATGGTTGTGATCCCATGTTTTTTGAAAAGTTTTGCATGAAGATTTATTATGTCTCTTGATTGAGATTCTAACCCAACAACATTTGCTCCTCTTGCTAAAGTTTGAAGATTAATATCTTTACCAACTATTTCTCTAGATTTATCCATCATATCGAAAGCATCTTCTTGACAATAGAAATAAAGACTTTGAAACCTTGCTCCTCCTCCAATTTCAAAATTATCATTTCCTGCTTCCAAAGCAGCACTTAATATTGGGGTAAAATCTTCTGTCTTAACTCTTGCTCCATAACATGATTGAAAACCATCCCGGAACGAGGTATCCATAAAATTAATTTTTTTCATAATGGCAATTATAAGATAAATAAAAAAAAAATTACTAAAAAATATATTTATTTAAGAGTTTTATATTTAATTATATAAATACTGGGAGAACTAAAATTAGATATAATAAAATTCAAGATTGAAAATAAGCGGAAGTGGCTCAGTGGTAGAGCATCTCCTTGCCAAGGAGAAGGTCGCGAGTTCGAATCTCGTCTTCCGCTCCAAATCTTTTCAAAAAAATTTAGATATGAACGAATTTCTTAATCAATTAGATGATAATCTAAGACAATTTTTGTCCCTAGGTAGCAGTGCACTAGATGCATCAAGAGATATAACAAAAGATATAAATTTTGCTANAAGCGAGCTAAAAAAAGATGGTAGTTTACTTACAAAGTATGATCTANTAGTAGAAGAAAAAATTTTTGAAATCCTGAAAGATTCNAACGCAGATATAGTAACTGAAGAAGTATTAGNGAAAAANGAAAATAAAGATTTCTGTTGGTATGTGGATCCTATAGATGGGACTACTTCTTTCTCAAGAGGNATACCTTTATTTGGCACAATAATNGGACTAACGTATAAAAGTGTTCCTATTATGGGNTTNATTGATCTTCCAAAATTAAATGAAAGATATATTTCTGTAGAAAAAATGGGATGTTTTAAGAATGAAGAATTAGTTAAAGCATCAGAATGTAGTAATTTTAATGAGGCAATAATTTCATATGGCTCTCCTCAAAGATTTGCTAAAGAAAATTTAATTGATCAACTTAGAAAAATTGACGATTTAGCATGGGACTCAAGAGGGTATTCAGATTGTTTTGGATATTCTCTAGTATTNAATGGATCTATAGATNTATTTATTGAAGCTGATTTAAATCCATGGGAAACAATTGCACTTGAAAATTTATCCATCGAATCTGGCGCTAGTTATGCAGAAATTCCATCAATTAATGGTAAGAAAAATATAATTTTTGGATCTAAAAATCTAATAAATGAAGCCACAGAAATTTTTGGTGGAGACTGGAAAATAAAATAAATACCACAAATGTAGGTACATTTACTGCCTTAAAAAATAANAATTATAGAATTTTCTGGTTTGGCTCTCTTGCNTCTATTTCAGCAACTCAACTTGTGACAATATATAGCGGTAAACTGGTGTTTGATATAAGTGGATCAGAGTTTTTACTTGGACTGGTTGCTAGTATTTTTGGNATAGGTACAATAATTCTGAATTTTGTAGGAGGNGTAATTGCCGANAGATTCGAAAAAAAGATTTTATTAATAATTACATCTTTAGCAATGGCTATTACATTACTGATTTTAGCTCTNGTTGATGCTTTTGATTATGAAACAGTAGCAATAATTATTACAATATGCAGCATTCTTGGATTTATAACAGGNATTGATTGGCCACTTAGAGTATCAATTTTTATAGATTTTATTGATGATAAAAGTCATATAGTAAGTGCTGTTGCTCTCAATTCTTTATTATGGCAAGGAATGAGAATTTTAGCCCCAGGTTTAGGTGGATTTATAATAGCCTATTATGGAACTCCAATAATTTTTTTCATGAGTTCTGNTGGTTTTTTGATCATGGCAATCGCTTTGATGATTATAAGATACAAACCATCAACATCCAAGCCAAAAATTAAAAAATCTTTTCTGAATGAAACCATGGAAGGCATATATTTTATNGCTGAAGATAAAGTATTCAGGGTTATTATAATAATAAGTTATTTGACTATGGGATTTGCTATGTCGTATCTTCAGCTAATTCCCTCCTTAACTGATATGTATAAAAATACTTCTTATGGAAATATNTCTTCACAAGTAATGGGGATTTTGTTATCAGTGGGAGGCATAGGAGCAGTAACTGGAAATATTATAACCTCAAGAATAAAGAATAAAATCAATCTAGGGAAAATCACTTTAGGTATGAATGTAATTTCTGTAATTTTAGTTTTTTTCTTTGGATTATCGAACTTATTAACATCGAATGAATATATTTATGATAATCCATGGATTTCATTAAATTTATCACTATCAATTATATTTATTTTCTTTGCAGGTATATCAAATGCTATTTTTATAGTTTGCTCAATAACAATATTACAAATGAAAGTTCCNGAAAATCTGAGAGGAAGAGTAATGGGCATTCATACAATAACCTTCAGTATGTTAACTGCAGGAGCTTTAGTNTTAGGAATNGTTGCCGAATTTCTGTCATCAAGTNTATCTATCATGATTTTTTCAGGTGCATTAATTATTTTTAACTCAATTATTTATATTAAGAATCCAATTATCAAATCTATAAATTAACAATTTATGTAAGGAATCATAAAAGAAAATCTTGATCTATTTCTTGAAAATAAATAATAAGAAAAGTTATATAAAAAATATAAAATCTTAATTCTAAGAAAAAATTTAGATAACTTTGAAATTTTCCCTCCACATTTGGAAAATATCTTCAAAATAGCAATAGCTCCAAAAAATAATTCATCATCATTACATACTATTTTTTTAGGGGGTATTGATAAATCTATATCAATACCTGAATCTAAAATAGATTTTTCATCATTAGGTAGAAATTCCCAATAAGAAGATCTTTTTTCAGCCCAATTTTTGAAACATGTACAAATTTTACAATTATGGTCATAGAATACAATTTTTTTCATAATCAGGCTTTTCTTATTATTTAGGTATTATGATATGAAATTCGGTACCAACATCTTTTAGACTTAAGACTTCTATATCCCATCCGTGTGATAAACATAATTGTTTTGTAATCGCTAAACCTAATCCAGAACCATCAATCTCTCTGCTACGATTATCATCTACTTTATAAAATCTTTCAAAAATTCTATCTAACTTATCCTCAGAAATACCAGGCCCATTATCTATAAATTTTATCTTATATACTTTTTCTTCTTCGATTTGATCTATAGTAATTTGATCATTTGAATTTATATATTTTATTGCATTAGAAATAATATTTGAAAAAATTTGCCTAACCCTTTTTTGATCAGCTTCTAGAATTAAAGGCTGGTTAAATTTATTTATTACTTCAATATTTTTATTTTTTGCTGATTCATAAAAAGAATCAACTGCATAATTAATATCCTCCTTGATATCAATTGCTTTTTTATTTAGNGATAATTCTCCTGATTCTGCTGTAGCTATAAGACTTAGATCTTCAACCAAATTTGACATTAGAATAATTTGATTATTAATTTGTTCAAATTTTTCTTTAGTAGGTTTTATTTTTTCATCCAAAATTCCTTCAATATTAATCCTCAAAACAGTTAAGGGATTTCTCAGCTCATGAGAAATGTCAGAAAATAGCTGTTCTCTCTGATTTTGAATTTCTTTCATTCTATTTGTCATAGAATTAAATGATTTTGTCAGAAGACTAAACTCAGTGTTTGAGTTACTTGATTCTACAGGTTCAAAAATTCCTTCTGCAACTTTTGATGTTGCNTTAGTTAATTTCTTTATTGGATTTGCAATTTGTCGAGAAATAACAAAAGCAAAAAGTATACTAATAAAAAAAACTGCAGAAAAGGTTATTATCAAATAATCAATATACCTGTCTTCAAGTTTTAATTCTTCATTTAAAAAGACTAATGATCCAACAGTTTTAATATTNTTAACACTATCAAAAAGTTGCTGNTCATAAATTGAAGATTCTCTTAATTCCGAAATCATTTGATTAGCCTGAGAATTTGATATAAAACCTAATCTTATTGCCTCATTGATTCTTCTCATATCTCTCTCAACGTTACTAATTCTTTCTTGGAAATCCTGAGAAAAATCCACGGTAATTGGGTAAACTAAATACTCTCCTGAATCTATTTTTTTCTTTAGAATATTTTTGTCTTGTTGAATAGCTTTGGGGCTAGCTATTATCCAATCAAAATTTGAGTCTATAACTCCAACTGAGTTTTTTTCTGGATCTAATNCAAGATTAGTCATTGACGTAACTAATACATTCTCCCAACCTCTATCAAATGAACCCCAAGATTTATAATACATAGCTAAAGTTTCAGAAATAGATTTTGAAATTCTCTCCCTGTAAACATTATTTCTTTCTTCAAGATTTCTTTGCCATATTTGTGTAGTTGCTATATAGCTTCCTACGAAACTTAAGAAAATAAGTATAAAAAATGAAAATATAATTTTTGATTGTAGTTTCATGAATTATCCTATAGTTGATCTATATCCCATGCTTCTTACAGTAATAATTTTTAATTTAGATTTTAAGTTTTCCAATTTTTTTCTTAAATTTTTAATATGCACATCTACGACACGATCATCTGATTCAAGATAATCGAATTTAGAATATTCTAGAAGTTGATCTCTAGAAAGCACTTGGTCAAAATTTTTCATTAAGCATTCTAGAAAATCAAATTCAGTTTTTGTAAGAGAAAGAGATTTTTTATCTATCAATACTTCTCTTTTATTAGAAAATAATTCAACATTTTCATATGAAATTACTTTATCTGAATCTTCTGAAGGATTTCTTTTTAAGATAGCCTTAATTCTTAGTAATAATTCTCTCATACTAAAAGGCTTAGTAATATAATCGTCTGCTCCGAGTTCAAGACCAAGTATTTTTTCATCAAGCGATATTTTTGCTGTNAAGAAAATTATAGGTGTGTCATATCTATTTCTAAGAATTTTNATTACTTCTAATCCATTCATTTTAGGCATCATAATGTCAAGAAGAACTAAGTCAGGTTTAAAATTTGAGAATTGTTCTATAGCTTCATCACCATCATTTACTACTAATACGGTATAGTCCATTGCTATTAGGTACTCAGATACAGCTGATGAAATTGATCTATCATCTTCACAAATTAATATTTTTGGGTTCATAGGAATTAATTTTATGGTTTTAAATATATGAGAGCAAACAATTTCAAATCTAGGGGATAATGATTTTACGAATTAAGATTTGATTGCTTGCTCTCATTCGGAAGGAACTAAATATCGTTACCTTTTGGAAATTTCATTCTTTTCATTTTCTTATACTCACCAGAAAAAATAGCTTCTAATTTTGTGTCAGCTTCTTCTTGGGTTAATTTACCTTCTGAAACTGCATTATTAAGCTTTTCTATTATTTGTTCTTCAGTAGGTTTTTCACTAAATCTTCCTTTTTTCATTTTCTTATACTTACCAGTAATAATAGCTTCTAATTTTGTGTCAGCTTCTTTTTGGGTTAATTTACCTTCTGAAACTGCACTATCAAGCTTTGCTCTTATCTTTTCTTCAGTAGGTTTTTCACCAAATCTAGATTCATCAGCTTGTAAATAATTATCACTGATGAATAAGGCAGATATGAACATCAAAACAAAAATAATTACAAAATAAATTTGTTTATGTATTTTATTATTTTCATCTAAAAACATTTTTTTCATTTTTTTCTCCTAATTATGTTTATACAAAAAACTTTAAAATGCTTATATAAATATTTTATAAAAGATATGTGAAGATTATATGAAGGTATCTTGAAATTTTTAAAGCAGTATTTTGATAGTATTTAAATGGATCTAACTAAAACAAAGCCGGAGTGGCGGAATGGCAGACGCGGTCGACTCAAAATCGGCTGGGGAAACCCGTGTGGGTTCGACTCCCACCTTCGGCACCATAAAAATTATGATGAAGAAAAAACACATTTTATTTGCTTGTATTCATAATTCAGGCAGAAGCAAAATAGCTGAAGCTTTTTTTAATTATTATGTAAATAAATTAAATAAAAAAAATATCTTGTCATGTAGCTCTGCTGGAACATATCCAAAAAAAAATGTGAATACAAACGTACAAAAAGTTATGAAAGAAGTAGGAATTAATATTATTGGTAAACCTCAAATAATTAACAATGATACGTTGTCAAAAACAGATATAGTTTTTACAATGGGATGCGATATAGACTCTGATAAATGTCCCAATATTCTTGATAAGAAAACAGTTGACTGGAATCTTGCTGATCCTTCCGAAAAGAATTTGGAAGAAGTTAGAAAAATAAGAGATCAAATTGATGATAAAGTAAAAAATTTGATTCAGAAACTTTTAACTGAAAAAAGCATAAATTGATAAATTTTTATTTTTTGAATAATCTATAATCTATTTTGTTATCAATTAAATTTTTTATATATTTAAAAGAATAATTTTATGTTAAAATTGAATTCATGCGGGGGTAGCTCAGTTGGTAGAGCGTCTGCCTTCCAAGCAGAATGTCGCGAGTTCGAATCTCGTCTCCCGCTCCAATTTTTTCAAATATCTACAATTGGAATGGGATAAATACTTGAATCAATTTGAAAATTTTGCTGTTATAGATATTGGATCCAACTCAGTAGCGCTTTCTATATTCCGCTCATCATCTAAATCGAAAAAAACACTAAATAACATTCATTCAAAAAAAATATATTTTGGACTTCAGAACTATGTCAATTCATCAAAAGATGAAAAGTTACATGCAATTATAAAACTTATGGATATAGTGATGGGAATGAAAAAAATCTCTAAAGAATATCATGCTAGATTAAAAATTATTGCAACATCAGCAATGCGAGAAGTTTCAAAAGAATTAGATTTAAAAAATATTTTTTTAGAACTAACTAGAACTGAAATTAAAATTTTATCTTCTAAGCAAGAAGGATATTATTCTTTCTCGGGAGCAATAGAAAAAATCAAGCCTAAAAAAGGTATTTTACTTTTTGATTTAGGGGGAGGTAGCCTTGAAACAGGAATATTTGATAATAAAAAAATCAAAGATATAGAGTCAATTATTTTAGGATCCTTACAACTAAAAATCAAATTTTTTTCAAAAGATAAATATACCTCATTAGAGATTGAAAATTGTAGAAAATATATAAAAGGGAAACTAGAAAAATTCTATAAGTATGATAGCTACAACAAAATAATTGGAATTGGAGGCACTGTAAGAAATTTAGGTAAAATCAAAATCCCGAACGAAAAAAAACAATCAAGCAAAAACAACTTAGAAATAACGAAATTAGGATTAGAAAAAATAATAAAGATGATATCTAAATATGACAAACATAAATTATCAAATATGAAAGGATTGAACCCAAATCGTTCAGACACAATACTTCCTGGATTGCTAGTAGTTTCAGAAATTATGACAAAAAGTAAAGCAAAAAAACTTCAAATAAGTTCAAATGGACTAAGAGAAGGCTATATGCTTAGATCAAACATTGATATCCCATATTTCTGATACATCAGAAACAATCCAAGGATCAAAATTTAGTATTTTTTCATTTTTATTATCATAATCTAAAAGTGACAAAACTAACTTCATAGCATTAATTCTTGCTCTCATTTTGTCATCAGATTTTATAATCCACCACTTTGAAAACTCTTTATGGGTATTTAAAAACATTTTTTCTTTGGCTTCTGTATAGGCAGGCCATTTACTTTGGGCTAAATAATCAATTTCTGATAATTTCCAATTTTTCAATGGATTTTTTTCTCTTTGAGTAATTCTGTTAGATTGTTCTTTATCTGAAACAGAAAAATATAACTTAATTATTTTGATATCAGAACTGGTGATTAATTTTTCAAAATCTGGAGCATCAATTAAAAATTTTTCGTATTGTTTCTTCGTGCAAAATCCAAGTACTTTTTCAACCCCTGCTCGGTTATACCAAGATCTATCAAAAAGAATGAGCTCACCTGAGGAAGGGAAAAATTCAACATATCTTTGAAAATACCATTGTCCTTCCTCAATTTCTGAAGGTTTATCAAGAGCAATAACTTTTGCACCTCTAGGATCTAGATGCTCCATAAATCTTCGAATGGTTGCTCCTTTTCCAGCAGCATCTCTACCTTCAAACAAAATAATGACTTTTTGTTTTTTTTCTCTAATATAATTTTGAAGCTTTACTAGCTCAATTTGAAGAGGTATTTTTTCTTTGTAATAAGTATTTAGGTCTAATCTTTTGGGATAAGGATAGTGATTTTTAATAAAATATTTTTTTCTTTCAATTTGATTAACTTCGAGAAAATGTTTTTTAGATAGTTTTTTATAACTTGGTATTTTCTGTATAAAATAATCATTAAAAAAAGTTTCAGAAATATCACTAGGATCATAATAACTAGGAATTTCTATTCTATTTTTTTTATTGTTAGACATTGGTTACTTTCGTATTTTAAAAAAAAAACAAAGAATAATATTAATCCTCAGTTAAATTTTCATTAAATTTAAGTATCTATAAATTTTAAGTATCTATAAATTCTAAATTTCAAAATTTCATGATTGATTTTTGCTCATAATAAACTATTATTGCTACATAATTTTTTTATTTAATACTTAAACATTCATAGAGTTTTAAGTGTTAATATCAGAATATGATAACAAGAATTACGGGAGCTAATATTGAAAGCAGCAGTTCTATTTGAAACTAAAGGTAAACTTTCAGTTGAAAATGTTGATATTTCAGAACCAAAAAAAGATGAGGTTTTAGTAAAAATAAAAGCAAGTGGTTTATGCCATACAGATTGGGAAACCATGCATGGTTATCAACCTGTAAATTTACCTGCAATAATAGGTCATGAAGGAGCAG
>NHDX01000029.1 GCA_002171675.1 Chloroflexi bacterium TMED70
TTTCCACATCATGTTTAATTGTTCAACAGTTAAACAATCTACCCATGTGTTGTCTTTATTCACAACAACTGAAAGACCGTCGTAAGCAACTGACAATTCTACCCATTCAATTCCGTTTTCGACTGCAACTGCAGCTTCTTTATCTTTCATTGGTCGAGACGCATTTGAAATTGCAGTTTCACCAACTGTAAATCTCTTCATACCTCCACCAGTTCCAGATACTCCAACAGGAATTCTTACATCAGGGTGTATTTTCATAAATTCTTCAGCAACTGCTTGAGTAATTGGGAACACAGTACTTGAACCATCGATTTCAATAGTTCCAGATAACTTCTCCATTTCAACAGATTTAGAATCCATTTTAGGAGCATCCGCTTCTTTATCAGCATCAGCAGTCATTGAAGTACTAGTAGTTGTAGTTGTAGTTGTTTCAGNTTCCTCTTCTTCAGTTGAACAAGCAAAAATAAGGCTTGCACTNANTAANGTTAANAGAAATGAAAGAAACAACTTGTTTTGAGAAAAGTGTTTTGTTAACATTTTCGTTTACTCCAATAAATTGTTTTTGGTGTATGATCCNAAATATTTTTTNNAATATTTTTGTCATACACCGATAACAATGTCATAAGAGGTTTAGCTAGTCAATTAGAAAAGATTAAATAAATGTTACGAAAGTGACATACCTNAAAATATNAAAATTATTTAAGTGATTTAGGNACNATTTTCAANTGTTTAAATTTTATTACAAATGTGTCAACAACNATTTAAAATTTAAAATCTGAAAAAAAAATTATAGTCTTAAAGTGCCAATTTGACTGTCATAATGACAATTGTGTTTAATAGATTTTGCGTTAGGTATTTGCAATTAAATAAGCTGTAAATGTCAATTGAGTTTATTGGAGTAAACAAGAATGCGCCTGTAAATATTTAACGCACAACAACCCTCATGAAGACTAGAGTATATTGTCATTGACACCTAAAAGTATAAAAGTAGGATTTCAATTGACATTTACATTTTAAGGCTATTTCTTGTTTGAGAACTAATTAAGGAGTTTTCAAATGAATAATTTAAGATCAAAGTTTAAATTACCATTTTTTATTACCATTTTTTCGTTAATTGTTTTTTCTATTTCGTGTTCATTAGAAGAAACTACTGATGATACTTCAGAAGTTGAAGAAGAAATTGTGATTGTTGAGGATCAAGGTCCTTTAAAAATGTATTTATTACATAATAATGATGGTGAATCAGAATTACTTGGAGATGATGAAGAAGGGTATTTTGGGATTGCAAGATTTGCAAATATTCTAAAAGAACAACGCGAAGAAGCATCTAATAATGATTATTTCTCTATGCTTGTTTCTTCCGGCGACAATATTCTTGCTGGAGCTAATTTTAGTTCAAGAAAATCATTCGATAAAATGTTTGATGCAGTAGCTTTAAATTATTTAGATTATGATGCAATAGGACTAGGAAATCATGATTTTGATTTCGGGCCAGATATAACTGCTGACATAATTGAGCAGTCTGGAGATATAACATTTTTAGCTGCCAACCTTGATTTTACTGGTGAGCCAAGATTAGCTTCACTAGAAAGCCAAGGAAGAATAGCTCCGGCTAAAGTTATTAACCTTGGTAATCATCAAGTCGGAATAATTTCTGCTGTAACAAATGTTCTTCCAAGGATTTCAAGCCCTAGAAATGTTATTGTAAATACTGATGTAGCAGCCTCTATTCAATTCCAAATAGATGAAATGGAGAAAAAGGGAATTAATCACATAATTGTCCTTTCCCACATGCAATCTATAAATGAAGATATAGAAATTATTGATCAGCTAAGTGGGGTTGATGTGTATGTTGCAGGTGGGGGTAGTGAAATTTTGGCTAACAGCGGAGATGAATTAGCCCCTGGAGATGATGAGGATGTTTGGGGCACCTATCCTATGTATTATAAAGATTCAACTGGCAAGGATATTCCTCTAGTAACAACATCAGACGAATACAACTACCTGGGCAAATTAATAGTTCACTTCAATGAAGATGGTGAAGTTGAAAAAATTGATGAAAAAAGTGGTCCAGTTGTAGTTAAAGGCGATAAAGATAAACAGCTTGAAAGCGCTATNGAAGAACCTTTGAAAAAGTATTTAGAAAATCTTGCAAACAATCAAATTGCAGTTTCTGAAGTTTCTTTGAATGCAGAAAAATCAACAATTAGAACCNCAGAAACTGGACAAGGGAGACTTCAAGCCGACTCATTATTGTGGCAAGCTTCACAACTGGCCCATGTTTTTGGTGCACCTGCACCAGATGTAGGATTGCAAAATGGTGGAGGAATAAGAAATAATAATATTATTCCGCCAGGCCCTATAACTGAGCAGATGACTTACGACATGTCTCCATTTACNAATTATGTTGTAATTATTCCTAATCTTTCTGCAACAGTATTTAAGGAAGTACTTGAAAATGCTTACTCAAATATTGAAAATGTTGATGGAAGGTTTGCTCAGCTTTCTGGAGTCACTGTAGTNATTGATTCTGATGGGAAGGCTAGAGAACTTGACCCTGATGGCCATATTATTTCTGAAGGAAGTAGAGTTGTAGACGTAAAATTAAAAGATGGCACATGGCTTGTTAGAAATGGTGTTGTTTTGGAAAACGCACCTAATATTAACGTTGCCACAATTGATTTTTTGGCAAATGGTGGAGATGATTATCCTTGGGAAGGAAGAGAATACATTAAATTAGGTGTGAGTTACCAAGAAGCGCTATTTAACTACATTACAGATGGGTTAAATAACTTAATCGATTCTAATAAGTATGGAAATACAATTCAAAACGTAATTTTAGATGATTTAGATTACTTTGCATCTACAAAATTAAATGTTGACATTAAGCACATTTCTACATTTGAAACAGGTGTTTATGATGAAAGTGCAGCAGAAATTGTTGCATATGACAATATAACTAGCAGGCTTTTCTCTATTAATGCGATGGATGGTTCATGTGATGTGTATGATATGTCAAAACCATCAAAATTAGTTTTGGAAAACCAAATTAGTTACTCATACCTCGGCATGGAAATAAACAGTGTTGATGTTCATAATGGAATTATGGCCTTAGCGATACAAGCTGAAGATGAAACAAAAGATGGTATGGTTGCTTTTTACGATACTTCAACGCTGAGTGAATTAAATACTGTAAAAGTTGGTGCGTTGCCTGATGCAGTAAAATTTAGCCCAGACGGAAACTTTGTAGTTGTATCTAACGAAGGTCAACCCAATGATGATTACAGTGTTGATCCTGTTGGGTCAATAAGTGTAATAAATATGAAAGGTGGCGTAAAAGCTGCACACTTAAATACTACAAAATTGGTGCCAAATGAAGTAGAAGAGGGAGTAAGAATTTTTGGAAAGGGTGCGAACATTTCTGAAGATTTAGAGCCTGAATATGCAACCATAAGCCCTGACAGCAAAACAGCTTATGTTGTAGCACAAGAAAATAATGCAATGATAGTTGTGGACTTAGAAACTGCAACAATAACAAACGTATATTCTCTTGGTTATAAAGATCATTTGCTTCCAGGAAATGGTTTTGACGCTAGTAATAAAGATGGAAAAATCTTTATTACTAACTGGCCCACACACGGTGCTTATCAACCAGATATGCTTTCTTCTTTCGAAGTAAATGGGAATACCTTTATTGTGTCAGCTAACGAAGGGGATGCTAGAGACTATGATGGGTACAGTGAAGAGGTTCGGGTAGCAGATTTAAAACTTGACCCTGAACACTACCCTATGGCTAGCATTCTTCAACTTGAAGAAAATTTAGGTAGGCTAAAAACAACAACTGCTACTGGAGATCATGATGGTGATGGTGACATAGACCAGATAATGAGTTATGGTGCTAGATCATTTTCAATATGGGGTTCTTCAGGAAATCTTATTTTTGATTCAGGTAGCGCTTTAGAGAGGATGACTGCATGGGTTTACCGAAATGGATTTAATAATGACGAAGGTGAATTTGACGGAAGAAGTGATGATAAAGGGCCAGAACCAGAAGCTGCAACAATAGGCCATAAGGATGGAAGAATTTACGCTTTTATCGGCTTGGAAAGAACGGGTGGATTCGTGATCTATGATGTTACTAATCCAGTTTCTCCTGACTTTATTGATTACATTTACACCAAGGGTGATATTGGCCCAGAAGGTATAGAATTTATTCCTGAAGATGCCTATGGAAATTCTTTAATTGTTGTCGGTAATGAAGTTAGTGGATCAATATCTGTGTACAGAATGAGATAAGTAAATTTTAATTAATCATCGACTCGTAAATACTCGTCTCAATGCAATAAGAGACGAGTATTTATTTTGTGTTTACAAAATTTCAAATAATTAAAGGTGGATTATTTTTAATAATATTCATAATTATAGAGTCCATACTTAAATTACTTATTTTGCTATTATCTTTTGGAGTTTTTCTTCTACTTAAATCAGAAATAGAAACTGGCATTGGAAGTCTCTTAGAAAATTCAACTAGCCATATAAAAGGGTCATTTAAAGATTCAAAACTATAATAACTACCATAGTCCCAAACATACTTATCTATTGCAGCCTTAATCCTTCTAACTTGGATTCTTGACGCTGAGCCATAAGCTTTTTCAGATACTATTAGACTTTGCTTAATATCTTCACCGCAATTTTTCCAAATTTCATTTGCCAATCTTCTTTTTGAATTCCAAAGATTTTCATCCAATGCCTTTTCTTCTATATTAATAAATTTATTTTCAATAAATGGAGAATATTTAATAATAGTTTCTCTTAAATTGATACAATCTTTTTCAAATTCTCCTAATGAAATCCATTTGCCCAATACTGGTAATCCAGCAATTAAATCGCTCCAATCTACTTGCAAAATATCATTTGGAAAAGAAATACCATTTAAAGCTGTTATAGAATTAATTTTAATTTTAATTTTATTTTTAATATACCAAATAACCCAAAAATTATTTCTTTTTTTTGCTCTCTCTATTAAATCTAAAACCTTGAAAGTCTCAGCTTCATCTAACTTAAATTCATACACAAGTGAGTTAAAATTCCAATCATCTGGCCAAATCACTTCTGGAGTTAATTTAATCATACTGTTATCTAGAAGACCTTGAATTTTTGCTGATTTTATTTTTCTCTGCAATGACCTCAAACTCATATTCATCATGTCAGCAATTTGCGAATTCGAATAATTGCTAGGAGAAGATTTTAGGTTCTTATATTCTGATGTAAAAGAATTTAAATCAGATATTTTATTCCTCATCTGAATTTAAATTTTTTATGACATTTAATACATTTTTTTCTACTTGATCTCTGATAATCTTTACATCATCATAAGATTTGTCATTAGGATCATCTAGGTTCCAGTCTTCAATTCCTTGTGGCAAAACTGGGCACTTACTTTTATCTACGCTACACCCCATTGTAATAACTTTAGTATCAGATTGGATCATGTCATAAGTTAGTAATTTTGGTATGCTTTTTGATATATCTATGCCCTTTTCTTTCATTGCCTCAATTACATTTAAGTTGACATGAGATGTTGGTTCTGTGCCAGCTGAATTTGCAAAATGTTTTGATTTGCCAATTTTATTGTTGAAAAAAGCTTCGGCCATTTGGCTTCGTCCAGAGTTATGTACACATACAAATAAGAAATTCATTTTTACTCCATTTTTTTTCAACATACCAAAAATTAGTTAACGAAATATTAAGAAAATGACATAAATTAAATTATTTATTGAAAAAATAAAAAAAATAATAATTTAGTATTGATATTTTTATCTTTTTCCTGAAATGTAAATTTATGAGTTCAAAAAAAATAAATGTAAAATCGGTTTTTTTAAGCGATCTTCATTTAGGGACCCCTGGTTCAAAAGCCTTAGCAATAGATGGTTTTTTAAAAAATATTAAAGCTGAAAATATTTTCCTAGTTGGGGACATAATCGATGGTTGGCAAATGGCAAAAAATCCTTATTGGCCCCAAAGTCATACTGATGTAGTTAGAAGAATTCTTTCTAAAGCTAGAAAAGGTGCAAACATTTATTATGCAATTGGAAATCACGATGAAATGCTAAGAAAATGGCTTTTCTTTAAATTAAAATTTGGAAATATAGAAATTAAAGATAGGTTTGAGTATAACGCTCTCGATGGAAAAAAATACTTGATTTTGCACGGTGATTATTTTGATGGCATTCATAGCGGCCTTCCTTTTATTGCTCACGTTGGCGATTTTGCATACCATTTAATGCTTAATTTTAACAAATTATTTAATAAGGTAAGAATGAGGGCGGGTTTTGAATATTGGAGTGTAAGTAAATTTTTAAAGCAAAAAGTAAAAAAGGCTGTTGATGCACTAATGAAAATTGAAAAGTCAGTAATTAATTATTGTAAATCAAATGGTTTTGATGGAGCAATATTAGGTCATACCCACATCCCTGATATGAAAGAAATTGACGGTATTAAGTATATGAATTCTGGTGATTGGGTAGAAGAGTGCACTTCGCTATTAGAGCACCATGATGGATCTTGGGAACTTTACAGGTACGAAAATAAACATTGGTTTGATCAGGTTAAAGATGAAAAAAGCTAAACCCATATATTATTCAATACCTGAATACAATAATGCTGATACTTCCTACTACTATGAAGAAAAGAGAAGATTACAAGTAACTTTACTAAAAGTTCAAGAGTGGGTTAAAAAAAATAATAAAAGATTAGCTATTGTTTTTGAAGGAAGAGATGCTGCTGGAAAGGGAACCGCAATAAGAAGAATAACTCAAAACTTAAACACTAAGGGATTTAAAGTTTTTGAGTTAGGGGTTCCTAATAAATCTCAACAAAATAGATGGTTTGATACGCATTTAAAAGCAATGCCAAATAAGGGAGAGATAGTTCTTTTTGATAGGTCCTGGTACTCAAGGGCAATAATTCAGCCAGCTATGGGATTTTGTTCTATGGAGCAATATGCTTACTTTATGAAAAAAGTAAATGATTGGGAGAGAGGCCTTTCAAAGGGTAAAAATGGAATTATTTTTATAAAAATTTACTTGTCAGTAAATAGAGAAAATCAAAGACTAAGATTAAATCTGAGAAGATCAAGTGAGCTTAAATATTGGAAGCTTTCCAAAAATGATTTGGAAGCTTTATCAAGTTGGCATACTTTTTCATTTTTTAAGCAAGAAATGTTTGAAAAAACTTCAACAAAAAAAAATACGTGGCACATCATAAATTCTGATAACAAGTTTTCGGCTACATTAATTTCTATGTACCTAATCATTTCAAATCTCTCAAAAAAATCTGAAGTAAATCACATAATTTGTGACCCTGATTTACCAGAAAATGGCAACAAGGGAAAATATACAATTAAAATTGATGAAGTTATTTTTGATAATTTAAATAGAGATCAATATGAATTACTTTACAGGATCAAGTCAAATGAATAAAAAAATATCAGCAGGTGGAATTGTTGCATGCCAAAATAAAATTTTATTTATTCGTAAAAAAGGAAAATGGGACTTTCCAAAAGGTAAACTTGAAAATTTTGATACTTTAAAAAAGGCTGCTGTAAGAGAAATTTCTGAAGAAACTGGCTTAAATAAAGAAAGGTTAGAAATTATAAGTAAGTTAGCAGTAACAAATTCAGACAAATTTTTTAGGAAATTTAAAAAAGAAATTGTATGGTTCGAAGTTCGATATAATGGAGAATTGCATGACAAACTTATACCAGATTTTAAAGAAGGTATTGATAAATGCATGTGGCTAAATATAAATTCAAAAAAAATTCTAGATTTTAATTTTAAAAAAAGAGTATTTGAATTGTTAATGATTAAAAACAATCGTAAAAATGTAATTAAAACAGATTTACAAGAAAGGTTTTTCTAAATCCCCACTAAAGCGTGTGGATTACCATCGTCAGACTTNANTAAAATGCTTTGANACTTTCCNTTNATCTTAATCTTAGAAATGTCTTTTACGTCAACATTATGGTGGCTTTTACAGTGACTTGTATATTTTTTCCAGTCTCTTAAGTCCAAAAGTTTGACTTCATCACATAAAAAGCAATAAATATTTTTAATTTTATAATTCATGATTTAAATTCCTATTTTAATAAATATATTCTCTGGTTAATACAAATTCAGTGTAAAAATTTATCAATTTTGGTAACAAATTTGATATCTTGTATAAATGGAACNGCTAATAAATATCTTTCTTACATCAAGACCTAAACAACAATTCAAGAATATATTAGTTATTATACCATTTGTTNTATCTGCAAACCTCTGGATAGGTATTTCAAGCCAAATAATTAGCAATCTAGTTTCTGATTTATTGATGGGTTTAGCTTCATTTGTCCTTGGTTCTTGGTTCATTTACATTATTAATGACAGTGTTGATAAAAATACTGACAAAGGTCACCCTGAAAAATCTAAAAGGCCTATAGTTTCAGGCAAATTATCAGGAAAAGTAATTATTNCTACGTCATTAATAATACTAATCTCATCTTTGGTTATAGGTTTTGNGGTTAATACAATCTTTTTATTTGCCTTATTGGCGTATTTAATTTTGATGACCCTCTATTCTTTATATATAAAAAAATTATTTTTNTTAGATATTATTTCAGTTGCATCAGGATACATGCTTAGNGTTTATGCNGGAGCAGNTATAGTAACNAATAATATTTCTAATTCTTTNGGNGTNTCGGTTTGGTTANTTCTTTGTACTGGTTTTGCCTCATTATTTGTACTCAGCATAAAAAGATTTTCTGAACTNAATAATGACNAGNTAAGTAAAAGATCTTCATTAAATACGAGCAAATTTAATTCTACTTTTTTAAATTANAGTATAAATTTCAGNGAATTTATAACTTACATTTCTTATGCNTTTTATTGCATTTCAATTAACTTCTTTTCAATNTTTANAGGAAACACGCCGTCAGANCTTTCANTATTANTGACNCTTCCATTAGTTATTATGGGGATGAGAAGATTTAAAAAAGATTCGATTAATTCNACTTATGGAGATCAGCCAGAAGAGGTAATTTTTAAGAGNAANTTTATAAAGATTATATTTATTTCTTGGATAATATTTTCAGCATTAATAATCTATTTTAGAAATTAAAATTTTAATACTCTNNTAAAGTTTGTTAANATCCATTTGTTATGCCAAAACATTTAAATTCAAGGAATATTTTTTTCATAAGACACGGTCAGTCTGAATCCAATGTCAANGAACATATGGCTGCNGGANCCCACAANGATGCNGCATTAACTGAATTAGGTAAAAAACAAGCAGAAGCCTTGGGNGAGAGATTNAAAAGAGAAGGAATTTATTTTGATTATTTATTTACTTCAAAGCTCTCAAGNGCCATTGATACAGCTCAAATATTNTTATCAAAACTTGGAAATAAAGAAATACCNACTAAACGNTCTGAAAAATTAGACGAACTTCAAATTCCTGGNTGGAGAGGNAAAGCNNGNANNGANGTTGTNACAACTGAAATTCAGGCAATGTGGGGCAAAAGNGGAAAACATTATTCNCCTGCAGANGGAGAGTCTGANTANGAACTNCAAAAAAGNTANATGGANTTTATTGATNAAGAAATAATATTTAATNATGAANTAGAAAAAATTCCAGAAAGCATAAATATAGCTGTNGTNGTNCACGGATGGGCTTTGAGATGNTTTTTCCAGCATATTCTTGAATATGATCAAAGTTTCATTANGAAAATGTCNATGGACAANACATCTATATCNCAATTTAAATATAGTGANATTGGNTGGAGNTTNGTTAGGATAAATGANTCNAGTCACCTAGAAAAATTTGATGAAAATTCAAGGAGGTANAGTTGAAAATTAAAAAAATAGATGTCTTTCCAATNAGNGTNAAAAANGATTTTGATCAGGGNAGAAAATCAGATACNNNNAATATAAATACTGCAATGCTGGAGATTAAAAACTTAAAGAAGACTCAAAAAAGTGCTCCAAAGGAAAAGAAAGTTGAAAAAAGAAATCTAGAACCAAAAGCTCTTGGAAATTACGAAACAAATATAAAAGATATGGGTGAATATTACGTTGATGAAGGCTCAGCCACATCCATTTATTCGAAATCTCATGAGACTACTATTGTAAAAATAGAGACAGAAACTGGAATAGTTGGTTGGGGTGAAGCTCAATCTCCAGTAAGTCCAAATACAACAGCAACTATAATCAAAGATATAGTTGAACCATTAACTATAGGCAAGGATATATATGATGTAGAGTCTATATGGCACAATAATTATTCTTCAAAACGTGAAAGAGGTCACTACACAGGATTTTATATTGACGCTATTTGTGGAGTTGATATCGCAATATGGGATGCAATTGGAAAATCTTTAAATATGCCTACTTGTAAGGCCATGGGTGGAGCTCATAGGAAAAGCGTTGCTTTATATAACGGTATAGGCGGGACGGAACCTGAAGAAGTTGCAGATCAAGCTGAATGGTCAGTAAGCAAAGGTTATAAATTTGTAAAAATGCACCTTAAAGAAACTCTTGAAAAAGATATTGAAATAGCTAGAAAAGTCCGGGAAAGGGTTGGTGACTCAATAGGAATTATGATAGATGTTCATATGGGCTTTGATACCTTTAATGTTACTAAGCTAGGAAAAGAATTAGAAAAGCTAAATTTGCTTTGGTTGGAATCCCCTTCTGACCCAACTGATATACCAGGACTATGCGAAATTTCTAGATCTCTTGATATTCCAATAGCTAATGGTGAATGGACAAGAACAAAGTATGAAATGAGAGAGATATTTGAAAAGAGAGCATATGACATTTCTATGCCTGATATTGCAAGAACAGGACTTACAGGAGGCAAGCAAATTGCTTCAATTGCACAGCTTTATAATATTCCAATAGCACCTCACGTTGGTGGTGGTGGAATAGTCTCAGTTGCTTCAACTTTACAGTTTTCTCTAAACACTCCAAATTTTTTAATTATGGAACATTCAGAACAAGGTCACGCAGTTAAAGCAATGGTACTTGCAGAAGAATTTGAAGCAAAAAACGGTGAATTTAATCTCTCAGGTAAACCAGGTCTTGGGATTGAACTTGATGAAGATAAATTAAGAAAATTTACGATAGACCCATCACTTTAAATTTCTTTTTACTAGACTGCCAAATATTACAGCTAAACTAAAAAAAATCTGAGAAAAAATCATTACTATAATTGGATAAATTATTAATTCCTTATTAAGAAAAGTAAATAAAATTACTAAAGCAAAAGTTATTCCAAATTGAGTAGCAGTATTAAATCTCAAGAAAAATAATATTTTTCCAAAAATTGAAGATGATCTTATAACTATATTAGGCTTTTGTTGAGAGTAGATAACTTTCATTAAAAAAGATAAATTTTCTGGATTATCTTCAATATCTGAAGCACTGTAAATTGGCCGCCATTTTAAATAAATAGATGTTGAAATAAGTAAAAGTAAAAGTATATTTATATCAATGGACAAATTTTTTATTAAGCCAACAATTAATGTACCTGGAAAAATAATTAAAGTTAGGTCAGCATGAATTGTTTCTAATTTTAATCCCAAATCACTTTCTTGGTTATTTATTCTAGCAAGAATACCATCAACGCAATCAAGAATAAGAGTGATAATTATAAAAATTCCAGCAGTAGCAAATGAACCAATAATAGAAAAATAACCAGATAAAAATAATGTTATAAATGAAATGAACGTGACCCAGTTAGGATGAATACGAAGTAATTTAAATAAAACAACTAATGGAATTGATAAGATTCTATAAATTATTACTATTGGAGAATTTAATTCAGTTTTAAACTTTTCTAAAGGATATGCTTTGTTAAATATTGACATAGTTAAATTAATAAATGTGAATGTATATTATAAGCATTTATCATAAACTAAAAATTAATTAACCTAAAATAAAATTAATTATTATGAGAAAAATTTTAATAGTACCTGGAAACTTGTTTGTATCAAGGAATTATTTTTCATCCCCATTAATTGAAAATTTAAAAAGAATATCCATAAAAGACGAAATTAAAATTATTGTTGCTGAAGTTGAAGGAAATCCAATAGATAATGATTCATTTGAAAGATTGAAAAGATTTTTTGAAGAAAATAATAATATCCAATTTGTAAAACTAGTAAGAAATCCAATTTCATTACGGGAAAGAACGATTTGGTATTTAAAAAATAATTTTCTCCATAAGTCTCTTACCTTCAGATTTAATGAAATGAATAATTTTATAACCCATAAAAGGTATAAAGATATAACCAAAACTAGTATAAAAAAGGAAGATACTCAATACTTGTGGAATTCAGATATATGGCCTAGATATCTTGGATTTCCTTTCCCGAAATCAAAAATGTTATTTAAATTTATTTTTTCGATTTTCACATCATTTATATTTAGTAAAAATAGAATTATTGAAAATAATTTTAAAAATTTAAACCCAGATTTATTAATTCTTGGAGATATTCAAAGTCCAGTAAGTTTTAGTTATTCAAATTATGCAAAAAAATATAAAGTAAAAACTGTTGGCAGTGTGAGAACATGGGACCATTTAACAAAAAATGGTCCTGTAATAAAAAATCTTGATGAATATTGGGTATGGAATCCGGTAATGAGAGAAGAGTTAATAAAATTTCATAATATTAATGATAGTAAAATCTTTGAAATAGGCTCTCCTCAATTTGATTACTACCTGAACAATGAAATTGATGATGAAAATTTAATTGAATATTTTAATATCAAAAAAACTAATGAAGAATTTTCAATAGATGATGAAACATCAGTTATATTTTTTGCTACAAATAGGCCTCATAGAGGAATAGGGGAAGAATCTATTATTCATCATATTTGTGAAAACATTGCACTAGGCATTTACCCAGCTAAGGACATATCTCTTGTATTAAGATCTCACCCCCATGACAAAACTTTTATGGAAAGGTTTAAAGAATTTAAAAAATACCCCTTTGTTAGATTATTTAATTCCTCGCAAATTAGTAATTTTGACCCAATTGAATTTAGGGACGACATGATTAAAGTTAATTTGCTTTTAAAAAAATCAAAATTAGTTATTTGCGGGCAAAGTACATTTGCTATTGACTCAGCATGCACAGACACTCCAATAATTAATATTTCTTTTGAAGGAGATGTAAATATAAATGAGAAATTATCAGTTAAAAATAGATACAACGTTGACCATTATCAAAAACTTATTTCATACAATGGTACTAAATTAGTTGATGATTTTGATTCTTTGGATAATTCTATTGAAGAGTACCTTATAGATCCTGCAATAGATAATGATGGCAGGAAATTGATATCAAAAAAATTTGCAGGTTTTTCTGATAAATCTTCATCAGAAAAGATAACAGAAAGAATTTTAAAAATTTTAGATGGTGGCAACGGGAGGATTTGAACCTCCGACCTAGGCCTTATGAAGACCCCGCTCTAACCCCTGAGCTACGTTGCCGGCACGAGAAAATAGTTTAGGTAGGTATTTAATCTAAGTCAATATTAGATCTATTACTGACGAGAATAATCTCCACTAGAACCACCATATTTTTCTAGTAGCTTTATATCAGTAATGTATGCAGACTTATCAACAGCTTTGCACATATCATAAATTGTTACACATGTAATTGATACACCTGTAAAAGCTTCGATCTCGACACCGGTTTTCCATTCAGCTTTGGTTGTGCATTTAACTTCTAGCCCAGGTAATTCTTCATTGACATCAATTTCAATTTTAATTTCACTTAAAGGAATAGTGTGGCAAAGCGGAATTAGTGTTGGAGTAGATTTTACTGCTGTAATTCCAGCAGTCCTAGAAAGTGTAAAGATATCTCCTTTTTTTAATTCACCTTTTTTTATTATCTCTAATGTTTCTTTTTTCATAACTACTTTTCCTGAAACTACAGCAACCCTAGAGCTTATCTTTTTTTCTGAGACATCTACCATCTTTATTTTTCCTTCAGAATCAAGGTGTGACAATTCTGTAGAATTATTTTTTTTTAGCTTAACTATGGCATCTACTGCTAATTTATCAGCAATATCATTATATTTGTCTCCAGAATGACCTTTAACCCATTCCCATTGAATATCTCTTCCATCTAATAATTTATCAAGAACATCCCATAGGTCATTATTTGCATTTCTTTTCCAGTTTTTAGTTACCGTATTTATGACATAGGTGCTGTCAGAATAAATTTTAATATTATTTTTATTATTAACTTTTTCCAGGCTTTTTATAACAGCCGTAATTTCCATTCTGTTATTAGTAGTTTCTGGGTCTGAACCAAATATTTTTTCTTCTTTGCCAGAATCATAAATTATTACTGCCCCCCATCCTCCAACACCTGGATTTACTGAACATGCCCCATCCGTGTAAATATTAATCATGCCGATTTATATATGTCCATTATTTCCCTCATTAAAGAAACTCCTTCAGAAAATGGTCTCTGAAATGAATTCCTTCCAACTATTGAACCAAACCCTCCGCCTTTTGCAATTTCTCTAATTTCACTAAGAATTTCTTTTTTTTCTTTTGCTGCCCCTCCAGAAAAAATCACTATTCTTTTGCCGTTAAATGAAGATTGTATGCAATGAGAAATTCTGTCTGAAAGATTTTCTAATTTTACATTATGTTTAGTTAAAATATTTAAAATATCTTTCTTGCTGACATGAGAGGTGGGAGGTTTAATTTTTATAATATTTGCTCCCATTTGGGCTGCAATATGTGCGGCATAACTTACAACATCAAAAGCGGCTTCATCCTCTTTGTTTAAATTACCACCTCTAGGATAACTCCAAACCACTACAGCAAGTCCCTTAGATTTTGCTTCAATAGTAATTTGTCGTAATTCTGAATACATTTTTGGAGATGAATTAGAACCTGGATATATTGAAAACCCAACTGCCGCACAACCTAGCCTTACTGCATCATCGACTGAGGAGGTCATTACTTGAATCGGATCTTCGCTATAAAGAGAATCAGAATTATTTAACTTAAGAATTAAAGGAAGTTGTTTGGAATATTTTTTAGCACCATGTTCTATAAAACCAAGTGGAGCAGCATAAGCATTGCAGCCAGCTTCAATAGCAAAATTAAAATGATAATCTGGATCAAATGCATCAGGGTTAGGAACAAATGATTTTGAAGGACCATGTTCAAAACCTTGATCAACAGGAAGTATTACTAACTTTCCTGTACCTGCAAGGTAGCCAGTGTTTAGTAGTCTTTCTATATTTTCCTTAGTGCCTTCATTTTCATGGCCATACCAAGAAATTATTTCATCTACTCTTTTTGAATTTTTCATAATTTTACTTCCTCAGGATGCAATTATAAGAAATTTAGTTTAATTTAATATATAGCAAAACTTGATTAAAAAAAATAAATGAATCTTATTAATT
>NHDX01000030.1 GCA_002171675.1 Chloroflexi bacterium TMED70
TTATGAAAAAAATTATTATTACAAAAAAAGATAATCTCGAAGAAGAAATAAATTCAGGATCAATGTCAAGATTTGCTGGAGTTTCAGAAGGATTAAGTGGTGCAAAAAATATTCATTTAGCAATTGCTACAATACCAAAAGATAGATGCTCAACAACACATTTCCATACCAATTGCGAGTCTGCAATTTATGTTTTATCAGGGAGTGGTATTTTTTTGCATGGAGAGAAAATGGATATTGAAGAAGAGATAAATGAAGGAGACTTTATATTTGTTCCTGATGGCGCCCTTCATCAACCAATAAATACTGGAGAAAAAGACCTTAAATTAATTGTTGCTAGAAACACTCCTGTGGAAATAGTAAAAGAACAGTCTGAATTAGGTAGAAAAGATTGCTAGAAATATAAAAAAGTTCTATAAAATAGTAAAAAATAAAATATTTTGAGGGAATAAAATGACAAATTCAATTCTACCTGAAATCCTGAATTCAGGAAAAGAAAATTCAACTGCAATTTCAATTCCTGACAAGTTTAATGTTAGTTATTCTGAATTGAAAGCATTAGTTTCAGAAACATCTGAAAAGCTAAATGACTTTGGAACAATTAATGAAAAACCTATAGTAATAGTCCTTAGAAATAATGCTGAATTTATAATCAGTTTCTTAGGTGTAACGAATACTAATTCAATCGCTGCACCATTAAACCCTGAATTTACGGATGAAGAATTTAAGTTTTATCTCGATGATATTCAGCCTTCTTTAGTAATTACTACAGATGATCATAAAGTAATAAATGAGGCAAGGTCTAAGAATATTCCCGTATGCATAATCTCTTATTCTGATAAAAAATTAAGTCTAAGTTTTGAAGGAAAGCTTTCAGGTAATAATGATACAAATAAACCAACTAATAACAACTCATGCTTATTCTTGCATACATCAGGAACTACAAGTAGGCCCAAAGGCGTGCCTCTTAAGCATAAAAACTTACTAAAATCTCTAGATAATATAGTAAATACCTATGAACTTTCTGAACAGGATATAGCTATGGTTGTGATGCCATTATTTCATGTTCATGGACTTATTGGAGTTGCTTTATCAACATTAGCATCAGGAGGAGAAATAGTTATACCTGAAAAATTTTCAGCAAGTGCATTTTGGAAAATTCAAAAAGACTTTAATGCCACTTGGTACTCAGCTGTTCCAACAATTCATCAAATATTACTATTAAGAGCAGAAGATGATAACGCACCNAAAAAATCTTTTAGATTAATAAGATCTTGTTCGGCAGCTTTAGCTCCATCAGTTTTAGAAGATTTAGAAAAACGATTTGGAGCTCCAGTTCTTGAGGCATACGGAATGACCGAAGCCTCCCATCAAATGAGCTCTAACCCACTGCCGCCAAACAAAAGAAAAGCAGGAAGCGTAGGAATTCCAACTGGAGTGGATATAAATATTATGTCCATGGAAAGCATAGGAAAAATGCTCAATTCAGGTGAAATAGGTGAAGTTGTTATCAAAGGTGAAAACGTCACCAGTGGATATCATAATAATCAAGAAGCAAATGATGACTCATATATTGATGGATGGTTTAGAACAGGAGATCAAGGTTTTATTGATGCAGATGGCTACCTAAACTTAACAGGAAGAATTAAGGAACTTATAAATAGAGGAGGAGAAAAGATTTCTCCTCTTGAGGTAGATTCAATTCTTATCAATCACCCTTCAGTTAACGAAGCAGTATGTTTTGCCCATCCAGATGAAAAATATGGAGAGGTTGTTCATGCGGCCTTGGTAACNAATTCTGAAGTTAGTGAAAATGAAATTCAGGAATTTTGTTCTAAATCTTTAGCTAGCTTTAAGGTACCTGAAAAAATTCATTTTGCTGAAAAGCTTCCTAGAACAGCTACGGGTAAAATACAAAGAAGAAACGTGGCTAAATTCTTTAGTTAATAAAAAAAATTTTGGAGAAAAAATGAACTTAGACTTGAGTAATAAAAAAGTTATTATTACCGGAGGATCAACTGGTATTGGAAAAGAAGTTGTAACACTATTTGCTANGAATGGGGCAAAAGTTGCGATTTTTGATGTAAATGATACTGAAGGAATAGAACTTACTAATCAGTTAAANAAAGATGGGCATGAAATTAGATATTGGCATGTTGATGTAAGGGATTCTAATCAAGTTTCAGGAGGCGTGATGGCCGCTGAACAATGGTTGGAAGGAGTAGATATTCTTATTAATCTTGCTGGNATTTTACAAGGAGCTTCAATTAATATAGAAGAATTTCCTGACGAAGTATGGGATTCGGTGGTAGGAATAAACTTAACAGGTAGCTACCTAATGGTTAAGCACGTCTCTAATTATATGATCAAACAAAAAAAAGGAGTGATCATACTAACAAGTTCTGGGGCAGGTGTACTTGGAGGATCTTCATCATATGCTTATGGTTCATCGAAAGGCGGAGTACATGGGTTAAGCTTAGTAATGATGGACAAGCTTTCACAATACGGCATAAGAGTTCATGACATATTACCAGGATCAGTAGATACTCCATTAAAGAATTCTCAAATTGAAACTACTAGAGATATAACAGGGAATCAAGATGNGTATAAAAATGTTAAAAAAATCTTAGTTAATCCTGAAGGTATAGCAAAAATAATTTATTTCATGTGCTCAGATGAAGCAGGTCTTTTAAAAGGTTCAATTAGAACGGAATGAAAATAAAATTATCGGAATATAAGGGTGTTGTTTTTGATCTAGATGACACTTTAATTGATAGAAAAAAAGCATACTCTGAAATATTTACTCTTTTGTATAACGAGCATGAAGTTTTCAACAGNAAACTTACACTAGAAGAATCATTATCATTTTTCTGGACACTTAGTCCAAATAATTCAATAGATATAAAATATGCTTTNTCAGAAATTAAATTAAANTTCCCGANATTCAAATTAGATTTTGAAAANTTTTACAGATTCTACTACGACAATATGATTAATCTTGTAAAACCNTACGATGGAGTAAAAGATTTCTTGTTACAACTAGTAAAACAAAATATCAACTTTGGAGTTGTAACAAATGGTAATGAATATCAATTTAAAAAAATTAAAAATACTGGGCTTGAAGGGTTATTTAATTTCGTAATTGCTTCTGAAATTTTTGGNTACAATAAGCCAGATATAGAAATATATCAAGAAACTCTCAGACAGTTAAAACTAACAAGTAAAGATGTTGAAAATGTAATATTTATAGGCGACAATCCATATACAGATATAATAGGTGCTAAGAAAATAGGATTCAAAACTGCATGGATTANAATGGATTTTGAATATCCTAAAGATTTATCTCCTCCCGATTATATTATTGNAAGTTTTAATGAAATAGAAATTTAAGAAAGAGGGAATTATGAAACCAGAAGATATTAANAAGACCTTNCAATCAGGAGGNAAGGTTTTTGGAACTATGATTAATTTTGTTGAAGGAAGTAGATGGGCTACAGCATTCTCATCCAAAGCTTTGGACTATGTCATCATAGACGCTGAACATGGCTCTTATTCAAGAGGTGAGGTGGCAAGAATGGTCGCTATAGGTCAAAGCGTTGGCTTATCTGTGATTGTCAGAGTTGCTGATCCAGACCCAACNCTTGTTGCNATAGCNTTAGACTCAAGAGCTGATGGAGTCTTGGTTCCATACTGTGAAGACGCAGAAATGATTCAGAGGTGTGCTTGGAAAGTTCAACTACATCCATTGAAAGGAAAAGCCTTTGAAGATGTTTTAAAATCTGAAAAATTTCCAAGTCAAAAAACAAAAGATTATCTTCATAAAAGAAATGGACACAGGATTATGATTGTTGGAATAGAAAGTATTACAGCAGTAAATAATCTTGATAATTTGATTTCTAAAGGTCCAATAGATGGAGTTTTTGTTGGTCCAAACGACCTCTCAACATCAATGGGTATACCAGATGAGCTAGAAAATAAGGAATACTTAGATACTCTAACTAAAATTATAAATGTTTCTGAATCTCATAATATTCCTGTAATGGTCCATGGATTTACCGAGGAGAGAACTAAAAAAACTATAGATCTTGGTGCAAGATTTGTTCTTCATAGCTCTGACGGTGGAATGATCACTCAGTCAATAGACAGGGAGTTCAATGCTATTAGAGATGAAAAAGTGGAAAGCACAGAATCTGAAGCAATATAAAAAATTAATTTAACTCAAATTTAGCAAAAGCTTCAGCATAAGGCGTATTACATATTTTTCCTACGTCTACCCTTCTACTTTGATGAAATTCTCTCGCTTGTACCGGGTCAGATATTTGACTAGTATGAGCTAGAAGAGCATCAGTAGCTGTGTCTACATCTACTTTTTCTAATGGATTAAAAAAATAATTAGGATTACTGTTGTTGCCCATATTAAACATATTTATCCACACTTGTTTTACTTTATGGGGTTCAAAACCTTCTTCTAGTAACTCAGGAAAAGTTAAATGATCCCTTGCACTAGGAAAAACAGCTGAAAGAGTTGCTTCACCTGCAGCAAAATGATCTGGGTGCCCTATGTATCCTGATGAGAGTAAATCTCTATTTGGATTTGTAGTAATTACTATTGAGGGCTTATATCTTCTAATTTCNCTTGAAATATCTTTTCTGACGTCTAAAGTAGGTTCTAAATATCCATCAGGATATCCTAGAAATTCTATTGCTTTTAAGCCAAGTATTTTTCCAGCATCTCTTTGTTCTTTTTCTCTTATTTCTGAAAGTTTTTTACTAGATATAGACCTGTCTTCTGTTCCCTTTGAACCATCAGTACAAAGAACATAAATCACATCCCATCCTAGCCTAGTCCATTTAGCAACAGAACCTGAACACCCCCATTCAGCATCATCAGGGTGGGCCGTTATTACCATCGCTATTTTTTCAAGATTTTCTGACAAAATAACCTCCATAAAAAAAACTTACTTTATAATAATAGATATAAATATTCAAATAAAAAGACTCAGATGACATCTTATTTATCGTTTGGTAGNGGTCCAAGTTTAATCCTAGGACATGGAATGGCTCAAAATAAAAAATCTTGGATCGAAACTGGATGGGTGGACAGATTATCTTCAGTCAGAACTGTTCATGTTTTCGATTTTGAAGGACACGGATCAAATGAAGGAAAAATTGATTCAAATAAACTAACCGTTCCAGAGATGACAAAAAATATTGATTATTTAATTGAAAATTTAGGAATTAATGATTTTGATTATATGGGATTTTCTATGGGTGCAAGAGCAGGATTTGAATTAGCATCCAAAAATAAAAAAATCAATAAACTAATATCGCTAGGGATGCATCCAGGTTCTCCTAAGTTGGAAGAGAGAAGATTCAAGAAAAAATCACTAGCAATGAAAAAGTTAGGTGATAAAACAGGAAAAGAAAATTATTTCACATATAGCAAAATTTTTAATGAAGCCCTTAGTTGGGAAGGTGCTTATAAAAAGATTAAATGGAAAAAAGAAAATCATCTCATTGTAATGGGTGAAAAAGATGATAATTTTGATTTAACAGAAAAACTTATGAATCAAAATTATAAAGATAATTTTTTAGTATTAAACGGAGTAAATCATAAAAATACTTTTGATGAACCAGAACATTCAATAGATGCTATAATTAATTTTTTACAAACATAGGAGTTAAAATTGAGTAAGATATCAAAAGATCCTTTAGTTTCAGTTATTATGGGCAGTAAAAGCGACCTTGATACTATGAGGCTAGCTTCTGAAGTCCTAAGAGAACTTGAAATTCCGCATGAGACTAAAATTATTTCAGCTCACAGAACTCCTGATCTAATGTTTGAATTTGCCAAAAAGGCTAAAGACAGAGGAATAAAGGTAATAATTGCAGGTGCAGGTGGCGCTGCTCATCTTCCAGGCATGGTTGCATCCATAACTGAATTGCCTGTAATTGGTGTCCCTGTAAAATCTTCTAATCTTAATGGTTTAGATTCCTTATTATCGATTGTACAAATGCCAAAAGGTGTACCTGTTGGAACGGTAGCTATAGGCCAATCAGGAGCAGAAAATTCTGCTTTACTTGCAGCAAAAATATTAGCATTAGGTGATGAAGAAGTGTCAAAAAGACTTAAAAACAGGATTTCTGAAAATAGCAATAATGTGGCCAAAGATAGTCATATTGGAACTTGGTTAGAATAAAAATTGGAAAATAATTCAATAGGTATAATAGGTGGAGGCCAATTATGTCAAATGTTATCTGAATATTTAGATAGCATTGGAAAAAAAGTTTATTTTATTGATCCTTCAGAAAATCCTCCCGCAAAAAATACAAATGCCATTCATATAAGAAAAGATTATGGAGATAAAGAAGCCCTAGAGTTTCTATCTAAAAATTGTGATGCCATAACTTATGAATTTGAAAATATACCCGTAGAAAGCTTAAGTTTTCTAAATAAAGATATTTCTATAAACCCTAGTCCTTACATTCTTTCTATTTCACAAAATAGATTAAATGAGAAAACAAATTTTACAAGGTGTGGAATAAATACACCTAACTTTACAAGATTTAATAAGGGAGATGCCCTAGTTTCAGTTATGAAGGAATCAAATATAAATTTTCCTATAATATTGAAAACAAATACCCTTGGGTACGACGGCAAAGGGCAATATAGAATCAACACATATAAGGATTTTGAAAATAATTTACAGTTTTTAGATGAAATGACGGACTATATTATCGAGGAAGTTATAAACTTCAAAAAAGAATTCTCGGTAATTATAGGCAAGGACTGCTTTGGAAATATTGAATATTTCCAACCAATAGAAAATATACATAAAAATGGAATTTTAGATATATCTATTTATCCAGCAAGAATTACTAAAGAAGCTGAAAAAAATTCCATTGAATTAGCTACTAAATTCATCAATGAAATAAAATTAACAGGGATTTTAGCTATAGAAATGTTTCTTAATAATAATGACAAGATACTTTTCAANGAAATAGCACCAAGGCCACATAATTCAGGGCACCTAACAATTCAAAGTCATTCAATATCTCAGTTTGGGTTATTAGGTGAAATAGTTTCAAATAAAAAAATTTCTAAACCTCTATCAAACAAAAAGGCTGTTATGAAAAACATATTAGGAGAGTTCTTTAATAAAAAAAATTATAANGAAATACTCAATGAAATAAAAAATATGGATAATCACTACTTAAAGCTTTACAACAAAGATGAAGCAAAGCCTGGCAGGAAAATGGGCCACGTAACAATAATTACTAATGATATTGAAAATTCTTTGGTTAAAATAAACGCTTTAATAGATTAGAATAATGAAACAATTTATAAAAATAATTAATTGAGGGAAAAATGGAAAAAGAATTAAAAGGAAAAGTTGCAATCGTAACTGGAGCCGGTAGATTAAGAGGAATTGGAAGGGCTGCAGCGGTAGCTTTAGCTAAAATGGGTGCAGATGTAGTGGTAACAGGAACTGGCAGAAGCCCTGATTCATTCCCGGAAGATGAGAAAAAAATCGGATGGCGAGATATTGAAAGTGTTTCGGAACAGATAAGAGCTGAAGGGCAAAAAGCGTTGCCGCTTATCTCAAATGTGACAAGCCAAGAAGATGTACAAAAAATGGTAGATGATACTATGAATGAATTTGGANGAATAGATATATTAATTAANAATGCGGCTTATGCCCGAGCTGAAGATAGAGTCCCAATATTAGATTTAGGCGAGGATACTTTTCAAAAAGTTATGGATATAAAAGTAACTGGAACTTTTCTTTGTACCAAAGCTGTTGTAAAACACATGATTGAAGGTAAAAATGGTGGGAAAATAGTAAATATTTCTTCTACTGCAGGCAAAAAAGGCTCTGCAAATACCTTGGCCTATAATGGTGCCAACTTTGCCATAGTTGGAATGACTCAATCTATGGCTAGAGAATTGGGGCCACACAACATTAATGTTAATGCTGTTTGTCCTGGAGCGGTTGATACACATAGAATGGATGTACTAGGAAGAGGAGATACCTGGAATACTATGGCTGATACAACTCCCATTGGAAGAAATGGAACAGATGAAGAAGTTGGAGATTTTTGTGCATATCTTTGTACTGAAGCTGCCTCTTGGATACATGGTCAATCCATTAATCAAAATGGCGGAACTGTGATGGAACATTAAAAAATGGATANAGAACTATCAGGAAAAGTAGCAATAGTAACCGGAGCCGGAAGGCTTAGGGGAATAGGCAGAGCAACTGCAGTATCATTAGCAAAATTAGGAGCAAAAATAGTTGTTACTGGAACTGGAAGAGACCCTAATACATTTCCAGAAGATGAAAAAGAAGTTGACTGGAAAGATGTTGAATCAACTGCAGATCAAATTCGAGATGAAGGCTCTGAAGCTCTAACTATGATAACTAATATTTCTAAAGAGGCTGAAGTAAATGATCTATTTGAAAGAACTTTAGAAATATTTGGCAGAGTGGATATTCTTGTAAATAATGCTGCTGCCCCTTATGGTGAGGACAGAGTTCCTGTAGTTGATTTAGATAATGAAATTTTTAAAAAAGTAATGGATATAAAAGTTTTTGGATCTTTTTTATGTTCAAAAATAGCAGCAAAAATAATGATTGAACAAAACGAAGGAGGAAGAATCATCAATTTATCCTCCACGGCAGGAAAAGAAGGAAATGCTAGAATGGCGGCTTATAATGCAGCAAATTTTGCTATAGATGGATTTACTCAAGCGCTTTCAAAAGAACTTGCAGAAAATAAAATTACTGTAAATTCAGTTTGCCCCGGACAAACTGAAACTGCAAGATTAGACCCACTTGGGAGAGGAGCTCTTTGGAAAAGTAGAGCTGAATCTATTCCAATGGGAAGAGTTGGAACTGATGATGAAGTTGCAGATTTAATTACATTTTTAGCNAGTGATAAAGCTAGATTTATCACAGGCCAATCAATAAATATTAACGGCGGAGCGCTAACTTCTAGATAATATCATTCCTTTCTAAATTTTGTTATATGATGCTTTCTATTTGACAGGTTCTCAAAATATTTTAAAATAGAAGNTGTAAAATCATAAAATCAATTTTTATTTGAGTACCTAAAACTCAATAAAAGAGGAAGGAATAACTAAGTGGCACTTAAACTTAAACCATTGGGAGATAGACTAATAATTCAGCCTAATGAAGAAGATGACTCTAAAAGCTCAGGCGGAATCATTATTCCTGACACAGCAAAAGAAAAACCTCAAAAGGGTAAAGTTGTGGCTGCCGGAGAAGGAAGAGTAAATGATGATGGAAAAACTATATCTTTATCAGTTAAAAATGGNGACGAAGTTATATATTCCAAATATGCAGGAACTGAATATTCTGAAGGTGGTAAAGAATATTTAATAGTAAGAGAAAGCGATATACTCGCAATCGTTGGATAACACTGAGAAATTTATAAATAACACAATAACTATGGAGATTAAATAAAATGCCAGCAAAGGACTTAAAATTCGGAGCAGACGCAAGAACGAGATTAAAAAATGGAATAGATATTCTTGCAGATACAGTAAAGGTTACATTAGGGCCAAGGGGTAGAAATATTATAGTAGACAAAAAATTTGGTCCTCCTCAGGTAAACTCTGATGGAGTAACAATCGCAAAAGAAATAGATCTTGAGGATGCGTTCGAAAATATGGGAGCTCAACTTTTAAAGGAAGCTTCAAAAAATACAAATGATGACGCAGGAGACGGAACAACAACTAGTACAGTTTTAGCACAAGCTATTATTGCTGAAGGATTTAAAGTTGTTGCAGCTGGAGCGGATCCAATGGCTATCAAAAGAGGAATTGATAAAGCATTAGTTTCTGTAAGAGAATCTATTTCTAGTCAGTCAATTCCTGTATCAGAAACAGATCAAATTTCTAATGTAGCAAAATTGTCTTCCCATGATGATGAAATGGGAAACCTTATTGCTAGCGTAATGGATAAAGTAGGAAAAGATGGAGTCATAACAGTAGATGAATCAAAAACTCTTGATTATGAAACTGATTATGTTGAAGGAATGCAAATTGATAGAGGATTTTTATCTCCTTATTTTGTTACCTCTCCTGACACGCAGGAAGCTGTACTTGAAAATCCATACATTCTAATTACTGATGGAAAAATATCTGCTGTTTCAGATTTAGTACCGGTTTTAGAAAAAGTTTTACAAGCTAAAAAACCTCTTCTTGTTATCGCTGAAGATGTAGAAGGAGAAGCATTAGCAACNCTTGTGGTGAATAAACTTAGAGGAACTATAAACGTTGCAGCTGTAAAAGCACCAGGCTTTGGTGATAGAAGAAAAGCTATGCTTGCTGATATAGCTATTCTTACAGGTGGAAACGTTGTTTCTGAAGAAGTAGGAAGAAAACTTGATTCAGCTACATTAGATGACCTTGGTAAGTGTGCAAGAGTTGTTGTAAAAAAAGATGATACGACCTTTGTAGACGGAGAAGGTGCTAAGCCTGAAATAGAAGGAAGAATGAAAGAGATTCAAAGTCAAATAGANGAAACTACATCAGACTATGACAGAGAAAAGCTTCAAGAAAGACTTGCTAAGCTATCTGGTGGTGTGGCCATTTTAAGAGTTGGAGCCGCTACTGAAATTGAGATGAAGGAAAAGAAACAAAGAGTAGAAGATGCTTTATCAGCAACAAGAGCTGCCGTTGAATCAGGAATTGTTCCTGGCGGAGGAACTGTATTGATAAAATCATCTGATGAGCTTGGATCTTTGACATTAGAAGACCCTGATGAAAATACTGGAGTTGAAATATTGAAAAAAGCNCTTTTAGAACCTATAAGAGTAATTTCTGAAAATTCAGGATTTGAAGGAGCTGTAATACTAGAAAAAGTTTCAACAAGTAAAAAAGCTAACTATGGCTTTGATGCTCAATCAGGAAAATATGGCGATATGATTACAATGGGAATAGTTGATCCTGCTAAAGTGACTAGAGCTGCTGTAGAAAATGCAGCTTCTGTAGCAGGTATGATCTTAACCACCGAAGCATTAATCACTGATGTTCCTGAGCCTGAAGCTCCAATGCCTGGCGGTATGCCTGGCGGAGGTATGGGTGGTATGGACATGGGAATGTAATAAATAAATTCCGCGATTATAAAATAAAAAAGGCTGAATCGATTCAGCCTTTTTTATTTTAANCTATCATAAAGCTTGGTAAGAGAATCAATCCAAGATTTTTTGACGTCATCATTCCAGCTAGGATCAAAGTCAGGATATTTATCTAGAATCATTCTTGCAAGATTAATATTTGTTTCAAGATTTTTATTATTTTCGATTACAATATCTGTTTGTGATTTTGTTGACTTTGATTTAGTTTTTTCTGAAATATTTGTATTATGCCGCCTAGCCAAGATATGAGAAGAAAGCATAATGTTTGAATATTTTGCTGCTTGTATAAAAAAAGATTCACACTTAACGATTACACCTTCTTTAGTACCAAAACTTCTAAAAGATTCCCTTAGCTGTGCTTTAGTTGCGCTTGTTAGATCCAAGTTAAAAATAGGCGAGTAAAACTTATATAAAAGTTTTCTATAAATTTTCTTCTGTAAATCTAAATCCCTAGAGACAAGATTCCTAAAATCATCATTTGGCGCACCGTCTTTATCAATTAAATTAAAGAATTTTATAGCAGTCATAATCTGAGTTCCATTAGAACCTGAAAATTTATTTAGCCAAACACTCCTGTCAATTCTATTTGGCATTCCTTCAGACAAAAATTCTAAAAATGTTTGGAATGTTTTGAATGAAACATACGGGGGTATTTTATTTTTTATTTTTTCCATTANCTGAGTTTGTTTTCTGTTATTTATGATCATTATATTGAAAAAATTCTAAACTAAAAGGTTTTTCAGAATTATTATTTCCCAGCAAGGACAATTTTTGAAATTAAAATTTAGAACTTAGAAAATTTAAGCATAAAGATAAATAAAGAGGGGAAATATGAAAGTTTCTTTAAATGATATAGTTATCCAACCAACTCATCCTATACATAAATATGAGCCAGTAAAAAATTTAGTAAATAAAATAAACTCTTCNCAAAAGAAACCTGTTCTATTGAAAGAAGATAATCATTTTGTTTTATACAGTGGAGAAAAGCTATTACGAATGGCAAAGAATAATAATAAATCAAAAATTGAATGTACTATAAAAGAATCTATTTTTGACATAGAGGCAACCAATTTATCAGAAATATATTTTTCTGGATTAAAGACCCCAACAACAATAGCTAAAGAATTCATTGAATTTAGAAAATTAAGGAAAATTTCTCAGCAGGAATTAAGCCGAAGAACTGGAATAACTCCTGGTACAATTCATCATTACGAATCATTAATTAAAAAATTAGATCCTAAATTATTAAGTTATTTAGATGAGGGAAAGCTTACATTCAAAGAAGCAAGATCAATAGCTGATTTAGAAGATTTTGATTTACAAAATGAGATAGCAAAGCCCTTCATAGAAGGGAAAATATCTAGTGTATATGTTGAAAAAATTATAAAAAATGTCAAGAAAAACCCTAAAACTTCATTAGATAAAATTATAAAAAATGTAGTAAATGGAGTAGAGGTATCTATTAATAAAGAAAAATTTGTTAGCGAAATAAGTGTAGTAGAAAACAATCTTTCTATAGAAGAAAAAATTCTTAATTTCTCAATAGAATTAGAATCAATTAGTGAGGAAGAGATCCCTGAATATAGAAGGCTGAGGGTTATCTCAAGCTTGAAAATTTTAGATTCTAAAATAAAATCATCGTTAAATCATATGAATACTAGCTTTGTAGAAAAATCTAAAATTTATAATAAATAAAAAAGTATGGAGGGGTAACAATGTTAGAGAGATTTCATGTTTCAGACGATGAGGCAATAAGAATAAATCATAAAAAAATGCATAATGTGGTATCGCAAATTTTTATGAAAATGGGTGTTAGTGAAAGTGACTCTAGGCTCTCTGCTGATGTGCTTATCTATGCAGATCTGAATGGTGTAGATACGCATGGTGTTTCAAACATGCTTCGATCTTACGTAAAAAATTATCAGCAAAAGAAAATTAATCCCACTCCTAAAATTAAGATTAAAAACGAAACTAGTGCAACTCTTTCGCTTGATGGTGATTCCGGACTAGGTATTGTTACGGCTCCAAAGGCAATGAAAATGGCCATTGAAAAGGCAAAGGAGGCAGGAGTTGGCATTGCAACATTAAATAATGCAGGACACCTAGGAGCAGCCGGGTTCCATGCAAAAATGGCAGTTGATGAAGACATGATTGGCGTATGTATGAGTGGTGGTGGTGGATTTGCCATGCTTCCAACATATGGAGCAGAACCAAGATTTGGCACGAATCCTATTGCCTGGGCTGCGCCAGCTGATAAAGAAGCTTACTTTATGTTTGATGCAGCTACCACTCAAATTGCTGGCAACAAAATAAAATTACTTGAAAGGCTAAAGGTTCCAGTTGCTTCTAACTGGTTGGCTAATGGTGATGGAACTCCAATAATCAAAGAAAAGTCTTTAGATTCTGAAGATTTTCATGAGGATGGCAGATTAAAAGAATTATACATGCTTCCATTTGGTGGAGACAGAGAAAATGGATCACATAAAGGCTATGCATTCGCAGCTATTGTAGACATAATGTGCTCTATGTTAGGGGGTGCTCAGGCTGGATTCTTAGGTGGGAATGGGCATTATTTTGCCGCATATAATATTGATTGCTTTAGTGATACTAAAACATTCAAAAAAAATATGGATGATTTTCTAAATGGTTTGAAAAACACACCTCCCGCTCCTGGTCATGATAGAGTAATTTATCCTGGTCTTTCAGAATATGAGTCTCGGTTAGAAAGAGGATCAAACGGTATCCCTTATCACCCTGAGGTAATAGAGTGGTTTGAATCAATCACTGCTGAATTAGAAATTAAGCTTGATTGGTAATTAGAAGTGTATAGCCTGGTTATGAGTATTAGCCGCAGCTTCCTTAATTACCTCAGATAATGTTGGATGAGCGTGAGTAAGTCTATGAAGTTCTTCAGTAGTTCCTTCTAGATACTTCAACATACCTATCTCTCCTATCATTTCTGTCGCCTCAGCCCCTATAATATGAGCACCAATTACCTCTCCAGTAGATTTATCAGATATAATCTTTGCAAAGCCATTATAATCATTTATTGCTATTGATTTACCTGCAACTTGAAATGGAACTTTTCCTACCTGATAATCTATATTTTGATCTTTAGCTTCTTCTTCCGTGATACCAATACTAGCTATTTGAGGAGAGCAATAAGTACACCTTGGCATACTTAAATAGTCAGTTATTCCTTCAACCTCTTGTCCCGCAATATGCTCTGATGCAAGAATTCCTTGGTCAAATGCAACGTGAGCAAGCGGTAATTTACCAGTAACATCACCTATAGCATAAATTCCATTAACATTTGTTTTCATGAATTCATCTACTTCAATAAAGCCATGTTCATTCATTTTGACGCCTGCTTCAGATAATCCTAGATTTTCTGTATTAGGTTGAATACCAACTCCAAGCATTACCTTTTCAAATTCTTTTGTTTGTTTTTTACCATCAATTTCAAACTCTAAAGTTACTGAATTTTTGTTCTTTTTCACATTGGTAATTGATGAAGATGTGTTGCAAATAATACCTTGTTTCGTAAATTGTCTTTGTAATTCCTTAGAAATATCAGAATCTTCTTTAGGAACAATTCTATCCATAATTTCAAATAGAGTAATCTCAACCCCATAAGCATTAAAAAAGTATGCAAACTCACAACCAATAGCAGATGCTCCAATTATTGCTATAGACTTAGGCTTATTTCTTAATTCTAGCGCTTCCCTAGAAGTGATTATTAGCTTTTTATCAATCTCTAAGCTTGGTAAAGACCGAGGTTTTGCACCTGTAGCTAAGATAATATTTCCTGCAGTATAAGAATTTTCTCCAACTTTGACATTAGTTGAAGATGTTAATTGTGCACTGCCCATAACTAAATCTATTTTATTTTTTTTGACTAAAAATTCGATACCCTGAGTAAGTTTTTTTGAAACTTCCCTAGATCTATCAATAGCCTTGGAGATATCTGCCTTAAATTCCTTAAACGAAAATCCCCATTCATCAGGATTTTTCATTTCATTTAATAATTCTGCATTTTTCAATAAGGATTTAGAAGGAATACACCCCCAGTTTAAACACACTCCTCCAAGTCCTCCGTTACCAGTTCCATCATCTTTTTCAATTAAACATACTTTCATATCTAATTGAGCTGCTCTAATGGCAGCGTGGTAGCCCCCAGGGCCAGCTCCAATAACTATAACATCATATTTATTATCTGCCATCTTTACCTCAAAAATTTATTTTTCTTAAATTATTCTACTTTAAAGAGATTATAAAGCTTTATAAGAATCATACCAAAAAACAATCCAAATATGGAAAAAAAAGTTGTAACAATAAAAATCAACAAAATGGCAGGCAATGGATTAGAAGGACAAGAGTTACTGGTAGGACATATAAAAATAAAGCTTACTAGTGAATAAAACAAAGACAATAAAAAACCAAATATAGTAAATCCAATTGTAGTGTAACGAGCAATTTTATTGATTCTACTTAAAAAAAACATGATATAAATAGGTAGCTAACTTAAAAATATTATATAAATAAAAGATTTAATAAACATATTTCAAAATGAAAAATAATAATAATTCAAAAACTGGATTAGGGCTCGTTATAGGCTTATCTTTAGGTCATGGGATAAAACATTTTGGACAAGGCGCACTCACAGTTATTGGACCAATGTTAAAAGTTTCCATGGGTTTATCAGATGTTGCATACGGTGCAATTTTTTCTGCTTTAAATGTTTCAAGTGGCCTTTCAAATATTCCTGCTGGAATACTTTCTGATATGTATAGAAGAAAAATAGCATGGTTATTAGCAATCTCTATGTTCACAATTGCTTTAGGTTACCTTCTATTAGGAATTTCTAGTATCTACGCACTAATTATACTTTCTGTAATTCTTATAGGGTTTGGTACAAGCTTTTGGCATGCTCCAGCTTTTGGAACTTTAGCTGCTNGATATCCTGACAAAAAAGGGTTTGCTTTATCAATGCATTTAACAGGTGCACAAATTGGTAATACGATAGGGCCACCAGTAATAGGAGGGTTGATTTCAGGAGTTGCACTAGGTTCAGTTATTAAATTTAGTGGATTTGGGTGGGAAAATGTTTCACTCTTTCTTATTATTCCTATGATCTTAACTGGATTTTTAGTATTGATATTATTTAAGTCTGCTGGTTCTGAATCAGATTCTAATTGGTCTTTTGCTGAATATAAATTACGAACAGAAAGTTTAATTAAAGATAAAGTCGTATTGGGATTAATACTATTAGGAGCAATGAGAGCAAGCATACATTCATCATTTCAATTATTTTTAGCTGTATATCTCAAGGAAGAATTGAATTATTCTGCTTTAGTTATTGGTTGGCATATAGCTTTAATTACTGCAGCTGGAATAATTTCAACACCAATAATGGGAATTCTNTCAGATAGATTTGGCAGAAAACCGGTTATTCAAGTTTCTATGACATTAATGGCAATATATCTTTTCTTATTTTTAATATTTGATGAAGGTTTAGGGCTAATCATATTAATCACTCTTCTTGGCATGTTCTTCTTTTCAGTTATGCCAATTGTCACAGCTGCAACAATGGATAGGGTTCCAAAAGGAAGTGAAGGAAGTGGAACTGCATTAAATTTTATAGGGATGTCATTAATTGGATTTATGGCTCCAATTTTTGCAGGAATTATATATTCTCAATATAATTTTGCAGGGATTTCGATTATGAGTGGAGTTATAGCTGTTTCAGGAATAATTCTATGTTCAATTCTTCCTATGAAAAAATCAAATAACCCTTGATAAAAATTTTTCGGAATTTATTTGAGAGTTAGTAATATTTTGTATGTATTTTCTCATTACAATTTTAAGTTTATCCAAAGTATTTTTACCAAAATTAATTTTCTGAACTTCAGGCCATCCATTGTTTGAAAGATACCTTAAAGCCTTAATTGAATTTTTATCTATCGATATATAGCTATCGGTTGAAGTTGCATATTTTTTATTAACTAGCCCCCCATTAACAGAAGAAAACAAATGGTCTCCTTCATCTAACTCTTCGCCACTAATTAAGCAATTGTATAGCTCTGGTAAAAATCCAGAAATCATTAGNAAAGTAATTTCAAACCATCTTACAATTAATGCATTTTCAGAGTTTTCTTGAAGAATATCAAGAGAATATGAAAGATGATAATATATGTCGTTATTGGGATCATTTTCAACTGAAAATTTTTCGCATAATTCCAGTAAATAAAAGCCTATTGATATTAAAGAAAGATCTTTTTTTAAGACAGGGTAATTATTTATAATNTCAACTTGGGATATATTACTTAGATTATCTCCTAAAGAAATATAAGTATTGACTTTCGANAGAACATCTATGTGTCCTCCCATTCTGGATTTTGGTTTTCTAACTCCTTTAGCTACGACTCTTATTATTCCGTTATCTGGCGTAAGAAGTGTAAAAATTTTATCTGCTTCAGCAAAATCAAAAACTTTTAAGACTATGGCTTCACTTTGTAAATATTTCTTTTTTTTCCTATAAGCTTTCATCAATATTTACTCTAGATCCCATCGCATGCAAGATAGTTGTCTCATCTGCATATTCAATGTCTGAACCTGATGGAAGCCCTCTAGCAAGCCTTGTGATTTTTAATTTATTTTCAGATTTTGAAAAAATTTGATTTATATACATTGCGGTTGCTTCACCTTCTAAATTCAGATTTGTAGCTATAACAATTTCTTTTATCAAAGAATCAGATTGAACCCTATTTACTAATTCCTTAATTCTTATTTCGTCTGGACCTATTCCATTTGCAGGAGATATAGAGCCATGCAAAACATGAAATTTTCCTTTAAAAGCACCTGATTTTTCTAGAACATAAACATCCATTACCTCTTCAACAACACAAATTATAGAATTATCTCTATTATTATCCGTACATATNTTACAAATTGAATTTTCAGATATATTCTGACAGTATTGACAATATATAATTTCAGATTTTATATTTGCAAGCGAATTAGATATATCTTTAACCTGTTCAGATGACATCTTTAAGGTCGAAAAAGCCAATTTTTGAGCTGTTTTAGGACCAATCCCTGGAAGTAGTCTAAATGATTCTATTAATTGACTTAAAGCTCTAGGCATAAATGGAAATTTATTAACTGGAGACATATTATAAACCTGGTATGTTTAGNCCTCCTGTCATTTCAGACATAATTTGTTTTGATGACTTTTCTGCATTATTTAAGGCATCATTAACAGTATTGATAAGATTTTTTTCTAAATCTTTTGATGAAATATTTTCTAAAAGTTCGTCATCAATTTTTATAGACTTTATTTTAGAAGTTCCTTGTATGGTTACTTGTATTTTTCCATCTTTCGATTCAGACAAGGTTTCTAACTTATCTATTTTCTTTTTTAAGCTATTCATTTGTTTCATTAAGCTGCCAGCTTGTTTCATCTTGTCAAACATTACTTATCCTTCCTTTTCATCTTCAATTTTTGCGCCCATAGCCAAAGCTGACTTAACAATGCTGCTATCTAGTATATTAGTACCATCAGCATTATTTTTTTTCTCTTCTTCTGGCTCTTCTAGAACTAATTTTATTTTATCCCCGTAAACTTTTATTACAGCATTCTTTACGGCTTCTCGTGCTAAATCTATTTTCCATTCAGCTTTGAATAAATCATGAAGGTGTTTACTTTTAAATTTCAAAGCTAATTTATCATCTAGCCTTTTAGGAATTTCTACATTTCTAAGAAGGCCTCCTAATACCATTTTTCCAAATTTCACCCTCCTTAGGTCAAATAGAACCTTTTCCCACTCATCTTTTTCTTGAGAATTATGAATTTCAGGTGTAACAATATCGGCTTCAATTTGAACAGTNTTTGAATCTTTTTCAGTTTCTTCGATCGATTCTAATTTNGCAGAATCNGTAGTATTAATTGATTTATTTATACTTTGAGCCGAATTATCACTTATTATTGGCTTATTATCTTTTGGAGCTTCTACTTTTGGGGCTTCTACTTTTGGGGCTTCTATTTTTTTATTATTTACATCAAAAATATAGGAAAGATGAATTAAAGCAGATTCAAGCAAAACATCAAAAGATTCTGTTCGAATNGAAATCAGGCTTAATAATTTTTCAAGAATCGAAAGTAATTTTTTTGAAGGAATTCCTTCAAAAGTTTTCTTAACTACCTGTAAATGGTCCTTAGAATACCCTTCTAAGGTAATTATGCCATTCGAAGTAAAAACGCCTAATCTCAAAGCATCAATTATAGATGAAGATAGCATTCTAAAATCAACACCTTTAACTCTTAGGTCTTGAAGTAAAACAATAAGATTTTCTTGATCATTTTTTAAAATATTATTAAAAATTTCCAAAGAAATATTTTCATCCATTATTCCAAATAAACTTCTTGCATTTTCAATGGATAAATCATCAAAAGCGACTGATAATTGTTCAAGCAGATTACAAGCATCTCTTAGNGAACCAGAAGAGTTTTGTGCAATAAACCATAACAAATCATCATCACAAGAAATTGTTTCTGAATCCGAGATATGCCTCAATCTACTAACAATATCTGCATCAGACACATTCCTAAAATCATATCTTTGGCATCTAGAAACTATTGTTTCTGGCAATTTTTGAATCTCGGTTGTAGCTAATATCATTATAACCTGCGGAGGAGGCTCTTCTAAGGTCTTCAATAATGCATTGAATGCTTCATTAGTTAGCATATGAACCTCATCAATGATATATACCTTATACTTTCCTTTTGATGGCATGAACTGAACATTTTCTAATAAGGATCTAATATCATCTATTCTTCTATTTGAAGCAGCATCTATTTCAATAAGATCTAAAAATTTACCTGAATCAATATCAAGTGAAATCTCAGTGTCTAATAGTGGCTCACCCTCTGAATCTCTCTCAGTATTCAATGCTTTAGCTAAGATTCTTGCAGTTGAGGTTTTTCCAGTCCCTCTTGGACCGGTGAATAAGTATGCATGAGCATACTTATCTCTCATCAATGAATTTTTTAATGTCAAAGTTATATGATCTTGACCAACCACATCCGCAAATTTTCTAGGTCGCCATTTTTGATATAAAACTTCTCTTTTTANGGTCATAATTATTCTTTTAAAGAAATATTTTCTAATATTTTACTTGTTTTAGAAAACATTATTTTTTCTTCATTTAAAACTTCATGATTATATCCTAAAAGATGAAGTGTCCCATGAACAGCCATTGTGGATAATTCTTTTAGAAAAGTTACATTATTTTCTTTAGATTGTTGAATTATTTTTGGAATTGACAAATATAACTCTCCCAATTCATTTAAATTTTCTTCTCCNGGGAAAAGCCCTTTTTTTTCTACTATTTTTCCATCTTTCCAGCCATCATAAAAATTAAAGGACAATACATCTGTTTCATAGTTATTTTCTAAGTATTNGTTATTCAATTCTTTGATTTGATTATTATCAACAAAATAAACATTAATAATCAAAGTTTTTTCTATTTTTTCATAAACTAAAGTTGTNCTTATTGAGTCAATTATTAGTTCAGAAAATTTACCCCAATCATTATCCTTATCCCAGGTAATATTTATATTATTTTTTGAGATTGTACCCATTACTTTATTTTTGTTAAGATATTTTCTCTTAATATTCTAATTCTAGAATAAAAAACTGAATAATTTGAGTTAAGATCTACAATATCAGAGGTAGTTGCCACACAATAATTGATTTTTTCTTTAAATTCAATTTGGACCGGATTACTTACTTCTAAGTTAGTTTTTATTTCAAATAACACAGGAACTATTTTTTCAGAAAAAATCTTATTAATATATNTATTATTATTTAAGACCGAGCTAACTTGAATATCCTCAACTAGTTTATCGATTTCTTCAATTATTTTTTTTTTTACTATTCATATTTTGCGACTAAGACTGNTTTTTATCATATTAAATAAATGNTTGAGAAGCAACAACTAATGAATTAAATTAAATCTCCTCTATGTTGAATTTATATTACAGTTGTCATAAAGTTGTGCATCCTAAATTAGAAGATAATAATATGTAATAATCAAATGATTATAATTCTTTTGTCGAAAACGTTTTGAGTTATTTGTAAAATTAGATAATAAAGACCTAAAATATTGAAATCGGACAAAATAACAATTAAGGGTGCAAGAGAGCACAATCTAAAGAATATTGACCTCGATATTCCAAGAGAAAAGTTTGTAGTTATTACCGGAGTCTCAGGTTCTGGAAAAAGTAGCTTAGCTTTTGACACCTTATATGCTGAAGGACAAAGAAGATATGTTGAATCTTTGTCTGCTTATGCAAGGCAATTTTTAGGCAGAATGGAAAAACCTGATGTTGATCAGATAGACGGGTTGTCACCTTCTATTTCTATTGATCAAAAAGGGGTCTCAAAGAACCCCAGATCAACTGTTGGAACAGTAACGGAAATATATGATTATTTTAGATTGCTTTTTTCAAGAATAGGAATTCCGCATTGCTATAACTGTGGAAAATTAGTTCAAAAACAGGATGCTCAAAAGATAGTCGAAAGCATATTAGATTTTGATGAAAATACAAGGTTTGTAATACTATCTCCTGTAATAAAGCATATGAAAGGTCAGCACTTAGGAGTACTCGAAAAAATCAAATCTGATGGCTTTTCAAGGGTAAGAATTGATGGAGAAATTTTTGATCTAGAAGATGAAATTAATTTAGAAAAAAANAAGTGGCACAACATAGATATTGTTGTTGATAGACTAATTATCAATAGTAAGGTGGANAAAAACAGAGTAGCTTCTTCTGTCGAAACTGGTTTGAAATTTGGAAATGGTGTTATTTCTGTTGAGAAAATAAATGATGAAGAAATAATATACTCTGAAGATTTAGCTTGTGCAGATTGCAGCATCTCTCTTTCAGAACTTGAGCCTAGAAGTTTTTCTTTCAATACACCTTTTGGTGCTTGCAAAAAATGTACAGGACTAGGATTTTCCCTAGAAGTAGACCCTCAGTTACTTATCAGAGATCCTAATATTTCTTTAGCTCAAAATGGAATGTCTGTAATAGATGATGCAAGAATAGTTTTAAGGTGGGATAAAAATAATTTTTATTCAATTTTAGAAGAGCTGGATGTAGATAAAAACAAGCCTATAAAAGAAATGGATAAATCTATACTAAACCTTCTTTTCTATGGTGTTATAGATAAAGGTTTTGAAAAAAAATATAACCAAGAAAATATCGAATATATACTTAGGTACTTTGAGGGGTTGATTCCATCTATAGAAAAAAGGTATCTGAACACAGACTCNGAAAAAATTAAAGAAGAAATTTTGAAGTTTATGTCAGAAAGCCCATGTTCAGACTGTAAAGGACAAAGGCTGAAACCTGAATCTTTATCTGTTTTCGTTTTAGGCAAGAATATTATGGAAGCGACAAGTTTATCTATAGATAAATGCTATGAATGGATAAATAAAAATGCAAAAGAAACTAAAAAGCTTTCCTCCTCTGAAAAAAAGATTTCCGAAGAAATTTTTAAAGAAATTAACTCAAGGTTATCTTTCTTAAAAGAAGTTGGTTTAGGATATATTACTTTAGACAGAATGTCTTCTACTCTTTCTGGAGGAGAAGGACAGAGAATAAGGCTTGCAACTCAAATAGGAGCAGGATTAACCGGAGTTCTATATGTATGTGACGAGCCATCNATAGGTTTACATCCAATAGATAATGAGAAGTTNATCAAGACTTTAATTAATTTAAAAGATATAGGAAATACTGTAATCGTAGTTGAACATGATGAATATGTCATGAAATCTGCAGACCAAATTATTGATATGGGGCCCAGGGCGGGAGCATATGGGGGTGAAATTATTGCACAAGGAACTCCAAAGCAAATTATGAATAACTCCAAATCTTTGACAGGCTTATACCTATCAGGGAAAAAAGAAATAGGTGTTCCAAAGAAAAGAAAAAAAGGGAGTCAAAATTATATTGAGATAAAAGGAGCAGTAGAAAATAATCTTAAAAATATTGATATAAAAATACCTTTGAATAAATTTGTGTGTGTTTCAGGCATATCAGGTTCAGGAAAAAGCACNTTAATTAATGATGTTTTATCAAATGCTTTGCTAAAGAAAATGTCAAGAAAATCAGTAAGAGAAGGAAAATATGGAGAGATAAAGGGCTTAGAGAATATAGATAAACTCATAGTAATAGACCAGTCTCCAATAGGAAGAACTCCTAGGTCAAACCCGGCCACGTATACAGGGCTTTTTACGCCTATAAGAGAATTGTTTTCTAAAATGCCCGAAGCTATGAGTAGAGGCTATAAAGCCGGACGATTTTCATTCAATGTAAAAGGAGGCCGNTGTGAAGATTGTTCTGGAGCTGGTTATAAAGAAATTGAGATGCAATTTTTACCTGATGTCACAATACCATGTGAAGTTTGTAATGGTAAAAGATATAACAATGACGCATTAGATATTAAATTCAAAGGTGAGTCTATAGCTGATGTTTTAGATACAACAGTTGAAGAAGCAACTCATATATTCAAAAATATACCAGGTGTAAGCAAAAAATTAGAAACCTTAAATAAAGTTGGGTTAGGGTATATAAAATTAGGACAACCGGCCACAACTCTTTCAGGTGGAGAGGCTCAAAGAATAAAATTAGCAACAGAGCTATCAAAGAGATCAACAGGAAAAACTTTGTATATCTTAGATGAACCAACTACAGGATTATCTTTCGATGATTGTTCAAAATTATTAGAAGTATTGCATGCTCTTGTCGATACAGGAAACTCTGTACTATTGATCGAACACCACCTTGATATGATAAAGAATTCTGACTGGATAATTGAACTTGGCCCGGAGGCAGGTGAAAAAGGGGGTTATATTATTTGTGAAGGAACACCAGAGTTTGTCGCTTCTACCAACACTGCGACAGGACAATTTTTATCAGAACTTCCAAACTTAAAGCCTAGCAAAAAGTCCGAAGGAAAAATATTTGACATCAATAAATTAAGTAAAAAAATAAAATCCAATATTAGTAACAATTTTATGCCAGAAAGGCCTAAAAACTTAAAGATAAAGAAGAGAGCATATCGTCTAAGCAGATGGAGGAGAAGAAAATTATCAAGAGTTTAACCAAACCAATCAAGAAGTGAGTTTAAGACATCAATAGCCCTATAATTATCTAATACTTTCCAAACATGTAATATATATTCTTGGATCATTTTTAGTAAGGTTGTAATCACAAGGACTATAATTATTTTTCTATTAGTTATATTTGANTTAAGTAAAAATAATAGAGTAATTCCTAAAAACCAAAATTCAAAAACATTAGGAAATATAAATAATATCAATCTATTCTGGAAAAACTCAAATAATACAAAACCTAATATTCTAAAAACAAATAATAAAATACTAATATTTCTTAATAATTTTTCCCATCTGAGAGCAATTATTAGAAAATAAGCAATATAAAAAAGATCTAAAAATTTATCAAGGAATTGATAGTTTCGAACTCCGCCTAAGGTAATCAAGTTCATCATAAAAAGATCAGAAAAATCAATTAAAATAACTAAAATTGCTCCAAAAAAATTAAACTTAAANACTATAAGAGATGCAAAAATTCTTACTGCNGAGATAATTAATTCTTCTAAAGTCATTGTCAGATTATAGATCTTATTTTGTTTAAATAAAACATTAAACCGATAATCGAAAAATTGATAAAATTTTTATGCCTNAAAGCTGATGATAAAATAATCAAATGATAAATAAAAATAACTACATAGTAGCTATAGATCAAGGAAGCACCTCAACTCGGACCGTTATTTACGATCATAAACTTAATTTGATAAACAGCAGTCAAAGAAAAACTAAAGAAATCTACCCTGATAATGGCTGGGTTGAACAAGATCCTGAAGAAATATTAACTACTGTTAGAGAAACTCTGATAGAAGCAATAAATATACCTGAAATTAATAAAGAAAATATATTATCAATTGGCATAACTAATCAAAGAGAGTCTATCGTATTTTGGAATAAAAAAACATTGTTACCACTAAGTCCTGCTATAAGTTGGCAATGTTTAAGGGGAATAGAACTTTGCAAAAATATAAAGGGTTCTAAATTAGAATCTATAATTAATAAATCAACAGGATTAAAGGTTGATCCATACTTTTCTTTTTCAAAAATTGTTTGGGCTCTCAAAAATATTGAAGCCTTATCAGACACTGAAAATATATGTGTAGGAACGATTGACTCATGGTTATTAACTAATTTAGTTGAGGGGAACCCGCACTTAACAGAAATCACAAATGCTTCACGAACAGGGCTTTACAATACAGAAAAAGAAGAATGGGATGATGAAATATTAGGATTACTTAATATACCTAGATCTATTCTTCCAAAAGTAGTTCAATCCAACTATAATTTTGGNTTTTTAAGTAAAGACATCTTAGGAAAAAAGATACCTATAAATAGCATACTAGGAGACCAGCAGGCTTCTTTATTTGGACACAAACAAGACCAGTTGATGGAAATAAAATGCACATATGGAACAGGTGGGTTTTTACTGATAGATACAGGACAAGAAAGATATGATTTTAATCAAAATTTTCTTTNAACAATAGCAAGTAAAATAGATAAAAAAACAACGCATGCTTTAGAAGGTAGCATTTTGTCTGCAGGCTCTTTAATTGAATGGTTAAAAAATATAAATATTTTTGAAAATAATGATCAAATTGAAGAGTCATTGCATCAGAGCGAGTTCACAGAAACCTTGATCATTCCTGCATTAAATGGCCTAGGTGCTCCTTTTTGGAATGCAAAAATAAGAGCAAGTATAGAAAATATAAATTCATCTACTAGTAAACACGATATTTTAAGAGCTGGATTCGAATCAGTTGCATTTTCAACAAAATCAATAATTGAAACAATTGAAAATACAATCGATTACAAAATCAGAAGTATTAAAATTGACGGAGGTTTATCTCAAAGTAAATTTTTCAATCAATTTTTATCTGACTTNCTCTCAATTGAGGTAAAAGTGGCACAAAATAGCGAAATGACTTCACTNGGAGTAGCCAAATTATCANTACTAAAGGATTCTAAGGTTTCTAAGGATTATGATGATTATAATAATTTTTTACCTCAAAAAGGTTCTTACAAAAAAATAAATAAAAAATATAATAATTGGAAAAATTTAATCAATACCAAAATAAATAAGGGGTAAACAATGTACATAGGAACTCAAGTAGCGCCAAGGAATTTATCTGATCTAGAAGTATGGTCTCAATTAGGTGTTAAAAACATTTGTACAGACCCATTTAAAGAAAATGACGAAGGAGAATTTTCATCTATTAATCCCCATGAATGGACAGANGAAATTTTAGAAAAGCACNTTGAAATAATTGAAAAAAATGGATTGAAACTGGATATGGTTCAGATACCTCTTTCTTCTCGTCCACTGGAGGAGTCTCAAAGCCCAAATATTATGCTTGGAAAATCACCAGAACGTGACAAAGAAATAGAATCAATTCAAAAAATAATCGAACTATGTTCTAAGGTTGGAATACCTGCTGTTAAGTACAATATGAATATTATTGGAATACCTAGGTCTGAAAATGAAAAAGGCAGAGGGGGTTCAATTAATTCTACATTTCGATGGTCAAAAATTAATCAAGAAGAAAATGCAGGAATAGCTGGTGTTCTAGATGTAGATACTAATTGGGAAAGAATTGACTATTTTTTAGAGAGNGTGGTACCTGTTNCCGAAGAATTTAAGGTAAGGCTGGCTTGCCATCCACATGATCCATACACACCAAATGGATATAAAGGAGTAACAAGAGTTTTAGGGACAGTGGATGGATTAAAAAGATTTATTGGAATGCATGAAAGTGATTATCACGGATTAAATTTTTGTCAGGGCACCGTAAGTGAAATGCTTGAAGATCCAGGTAAAGAAATTTTTGATGTAATAAGATATTTTGGGAAAAGAAAAAAGATATTTAATGTTCATTTCAGAAATATTTTAGGNAAAAAATTAGATTTTATGGAGGTTTTTCCTGATGAAGGTTCAATAGATATGATTAAAGCCCTAAAGGCCTATCAAGAAGTCGGATATGAATATATGTTAATGCCAGATCATGTGCCAAGTATATCTGGCCCAAATAAGTCTGGGGTAGCTTTTGCGTATTGTTATGGATACATAACTGCAGGCTTGCAATCAATCAATGAGCCCAGAGATATTCCCTGGACTCGAAAAAAATAGATTATTTATGGAGCTGGCTGAATTAATTCTATTCGAATACCACCAGGCGCAGCAATAAAACCAATTTTTCTTCCATCAGGTTGTTCCATAGGCCCTTCCTTGTGGACAGCACCAATAGATACGAGCCTTTCTATGTCTTTTTCAATATCATCTGTATCAAACCCAAAATGTTCTAATCCATAATGTGCATCATCATCAGCAGGTCCTAANACCTCATTTGTTCTTTCGCTAGAAATATTAATTGCTAACCCNCCTTCAGTTTGAGTAATTATGAATTGATCTCCAACTGGTCGGACAGTTTCAGATATTATTTTCACATTAAATGCTTTAACAAACCATTCAGCAGTTACTTTAGGATCTTTAGATTTTAAGTGAATGTGATTAACGTTATAAGGCATAAGCTTCCTCCTTAATTTATTCTAGATAAATTTTCTTCTTTTACCGATCTTATAACATCTATAACAAAAGGACCTGATTTTTCAAGTGAAATTTCTAAAATATTTTTTTTGTATATTTCAAGTTCTCTCTCGCCATCAAGNGCAATTGTTCCAATTAAATTATCAATTATAAATTTTTTGTCATAAGAAAAAAGTTCCCAATTTTTAACCATAATAGTAGATATAAGGCCNGGAGCTATAGGAGCATAAATTTCTCTTCCAGGTTTCCCAAATTGTAGTCTCAAAGCACTATGTGTAGGAATATCCGTTATTTTAGATCCTAAAGAAGATAAGCCGATAGAAGTTGACTCTGATTGAGTGAGAAATAATTGAGAAATTACCTCAGGGTCCCATATAGCTTTAGAGCCAACAAAATTTTGGTTACTTATAGCCAAATCAACTAATGCAATTTCCTCTACCTTTTTATCAATAATCACTTTTATGTATGGATGTTGTATTAGTAATTCTTTTTTTTGTTTATTTTGAATATAATAAGCTGAAGCCAACCCAGCAACAGTTGGGTCAATANCAATTGGAAATGCNTTATTAGTTCCNGTTGAAATAGGAACAATTGGNACTTTACCTATTTTTTTAGCTACCAATCTATTCGTACCGTCTCCACCAAGGACTAAAACACAATCACACTGTAGATTATTTATTAGTTCAGCTGCAAGAAGTGTTTGTTCAGCCCCATCATAGTGTTTGGTATCTAAAAAAAANGGATTGATTTCATTTTTAAGTTCCTCTACAGATGGTCTAAAAAGACCTGATTTATCTGGCATAAAATAAAAATCTTTTATCCCTTTAAATGCAAGTCCTCTAATGAATCTTGTAATGATATTGGCTTTTTCTTGGTTAGATATTACCCTTCCGGATGCTACTAGCCTTCTTATATCTTTTCCCGCAGAGGGGTTAGCAATAATACCTACTTTAGACAAATTAAATGCTCTCTATATTCTTTACTAAATCATCTAAGAAGTTAGAGGCTGGAACTCCATCCAATGCTCTGTGGTCAAATGTTAGTGATAAATGAATAACATTAATCACTTTTATTTCTTCATTTTCATCTAAATCTATACGCTTTGAAATTTTACCTAATCCTAAAATAGAGACTTCTGGTGGATTAATTATTGGATTAAAATATTCAACATTATAAGAGGATAGATTAGAAATAGTNAAGGTTGAGCCAGTAATTTCATCAGGCAGAAGTTGATTATCTTTTATTTTTTTTGAAAAACCTCTTATTTCCTTACTTATATCGAGATAGTCCTTATTTTGAGAATCCACTATAACAGGAACAACTAATCCATCTTTTACAGCCATAGCAACTCCTATATTAATATTTTCAATAATATTAAGTGTCTCTTCTATATAATGAGCATTGATCTTAGGATGGGAAAGCAAGGTATCTGACACAATTTTTACAAGTAAATCATTGATTTGAGGTCGAATTTTATCTTTTCTCCAATCTGAAATTAGTGCTTTCTGTAATTTACTTAGGTTATCTACACAAGCGACAGTATTTAAAGTTACCTGAGGATTTTGTGCACTTTGATACATCCTATTCGCAATAATTTGCCGTATTCCTGTATTCTTTATTGATTCTTTTATAGCAAAATTATCATTTTCTATTTTTGGGGTTGAATCCTCAGAAAATGAACTTACGTCTTCTTCAGTAATTCTTCCTGATGGTCCAGTACCTAAAACATTTGATAGATCTATATTTAGTTTTTTAGCCAAATTTCTAGCTCTAGGGGAGGCAATTATTTTTTTATTAGATTTTACATTTATGCTTTGAACTTTTTCTATACTTTGGCTTGATTCATTTTTTTCTTGAGTTTCTTTAACAGGAAAATCATCTGATTTTTCTCCATCAAATAGAATCAGTCCTAATACGGTTCCTACCGGAACAAGGTTTCCTTCATCTACATCTATTCTGCCTAAAATACCNCCATCTGGAGCTTCTATTGATGCATTTACTTTTGTAGATTCTATTTCTACCAACTCATCGCCCTTATTAATTTGATCTCCCACATTTTTTAACCACTTAACAACAGTGCCATCATTCATGGCCATTCCCCATTGAGGTAAATTAATCTCTCTTGGCATTTGTTCCCCCCTTTAATCCACTAATTTATTAGCTAATTCAGTAAAATCTTTAACTACATAGTCTGGTTTCAGCATTTCATGACATTCCTCGTATGGAAGGTTATATCTATCTATGTAAGCTGCTTCCATGCCACAACTTTTAGCTCCTAAGGTATCAAAAGTATTTGCTGAAATCATCATAATTTCGGAAAGCTTGTATCCAGAAATCAAAGAAGCCTTTCTATAAACACCAGAATGAGGCTTAAATGATGAAACCTCCTCTACAGAAATTATTTTTTGGAAATTAAATTTAATTCGATTGTTGCACAAATGATTTAAGAATTTTTGCTCTCCATTAGACAACGCTATAAGTGCAAATTTTTTACTTAGAGAATTTAATCCATCTGAAACCTCAGGAAAAGGTGAAAGGTTTTGCCAATTCTCATCCCATTTTTCCAGTTCAGATTCATTTGGAGTCATATTGAATTTTTTTGAAGTATATATAAATGCATTCTTGACTGTATTTAAGTAACCGCTGTGACCTAGATCTAAAATGTTATCTTGATATTGTTCAATTCTTTGCCTGTGCCTTAAATATGCCCAAAATTCCTCAGGTGAAACACCAGATTTATTATTATTAATAATATTTTCAATCGAGCTTTTGGTACTTTTCTCTAAATCTAAAACTGTGCCAAAAAGATCAAATGTTAGCGCCTTAATCATTTTTACTCCAAAGTCTTTTTTACTGCTTTACTTACTTTTTCTATATTAGGATATACAAGTTTTTCTAGGCTGGGTGCATAAGGGATATGAACTTGTTCAGATGCAACTTTAATTATAGGAGATTGAAGGTCCCAAAAGCCCTCCTCTGCAACAATAGATGAAATTTCTGATGCCGCTGAACAGACTTTATGAGCAGGATCAACAATAACAAGTCTGCCCGTTTTTTCAACTGATTTTAATATAGTTTCTTTATCAAGAGGGACAAGGGTTCTTGGATTTATAACTTCGCAAGAAATACCTTCTTTTTCTAAATTATTTGCTACATCTAAAGATAGGTTTACTGATGCAGCTATTCCAACTATAGTGCAATCTGTTCCTGATTTTACTATTTCAGCCTTACCAAATGGTATTTCGTCTTCTAAGATTTCACTTCTAGTACCGTATAAATTTGCGTCCTCAAATATAATCACAGGATCATCATCTCTTACAGCCGTTTTTAATAGACCTTTAGCATCTGTTGAGTTAGCAGGAACCGCTATTTTTATTCCAGGCATATTCATAAACATAGGATAAGGCCTATCTGAATGGTGCGCTGCTGAACCACTTCCATACATCATTGAAGCTCTATAAACTACAGGAAGAGTAGCTTGACCTCCAAACATATATCTCATTTTCGCTGCCTGTGAAATCAACTGATCCATAGCAACCCACATGAAGCTGGTAACAGTTTCAACAATTGGCCTCATTCCAACTAAAGATGCTCCTATTGCAGCTCCAAAAAAACCATTTTCTGATAGCGGGGTGTCTAGAACTCTTTCTTCTCCAAATTCTTTATATAAATTTGCAGTAGCGCCATAAACAGATAGTCTTATATCTTCGCCCATAATAAAAACACTTGAGTCTCTTCTCATTTCTTCAGCAATAGCCTCATTGATAGCTTCAGCAAAAATTTTTTCAGCCATAGTAATCTCCTTTAATTATGGTTTAGGTATAGGATTTGCCCACATATCTTCATATAAATCACTTGGTTCAGGAAAACTGCTATTTCTAGCAAACTCTACCGCTTCATCAGTTTCTGAATAGGAATTCGATTCTATTTCTTTACATTCTTCTTCAGAAAGAATTCCTCGATCTATTAATTTTTTTGAATGAATTAATATAGGGTCTCTATCTCTCCATTTATTGATTTCTTCTTCTGTTCTATACTCACCTCTTCTAACTCTTCCAAGCCCTAGTGAGTGCTCTTCAAATCTATAAGTAAGACCTTCTATTAATGTTGGGCCTTCGCCATTTCTTGCCCTTTTTACAGCCTCTGTTGTTGCCTCGTACATTGCTTCAACATTTTGACCATCAACTAATATACCGGGCATATTATAGGCTTGAGCTCTATCTGATACATTGTCTACAGCGACTGAATTTTGATAAGAAGTTGTTATTGCAAATTGATTATTTTCACAAACAAATATGACCGGCAATTTCCAAATTGAAGCAAGGTTCATTGATTCATGGCAAGCCCCTTGATTTGAAGCTCCGTCTCCAAAAAAAACGACTGAAACGAAATCTTTTTTACCTATTTTTGATGCTAATCCAGCTCCAGTTGCAACTGGAACAGAAGATGCTACTATCCCTGATTCACCTAAAATTCCAACAGAAAAATCAGCCAAATGCATTGATCCACCTTTTCCGTTACAGTATCCATCTACTCTTCCGTATATTTCTGCCATTGCTTTTTTTATACTCCCACCCTTCGCTAAAGGGTGTCCATGGGAACGATGGTTGCCTGCAATATAATCTGTGTCTTTCAACGCTAAACATACGCCTACTGCTACAGCTTCTTCTCCAATGTAGGGATGCGCAGCACCAACAAACTCTCCTGCTTCATGAACCTCCATTACTTTTTCTTCAAATGTTCTTATGGTCCACATTCTTTCAAGCATTAGTTTTTGAATTTCTTTTGTAATTTCCATATCATTTATTCCTAATATAAATTTAATCTCTTGGGAAATATGTTCATCTTGGGAAATAATTAAGTCAAGTTGATAAACACTTTTTTTCCTAAAGATAAATTCTAGTTGAAAAATTGACTTTAATTTGAATTTAAACTGAGCTTACTATAAATTTTCATTTCAATACTATAGTATTTAGGAATATGACTATAATATATTTTTAACATATTAACGCGCGCGCGCAAGAAAAGATAAACCAATGGCTAAAAAAAGTGTAAATAATAACCACAAAGGCTCTGAAGATTACAGCGCCGAAGATATAACTGTGATGGAAGGCTTAGAGGCCGTAAGAAAAAGGCCTGGAATGTATATTGGAACAACAGGCTTAGAGGGTGTCCAGCATCTAATTCATGAAATTGTTGATAATGGAGTGGACGAAGCTATGGCAGGATTTGCTTCAAAGATTACAGTGATACTGAATAAAGATAAATCTGTTACTGTGATTGATGATGGAAGAGGAATACCTGTAGATATACATAAAAAAACAGGAATTTCAGCTGTTGAAACTGTGATGACTACACTTCATGCCGGTGGAAAATTTGGAGGTAAGGGTTATCAGGTATCTGGAGGCCTGCATGGTGTTGGAGCTTCAGTAGTTAATGCTCTTTCTTCCTGGCTAAAGGTTGAAGTCAGAAGGGATAAAAAAGTATGGAATCAGTCTTATATTAAGGGGAAGCCTGAAGGCCCATTAGAAAGTAGGCCCCAAACTGATGAAGACCTAAAGGGAACGGGAACATCCGTTACTTGGTTGCCAGATCAAGAAATTTTTCCTGAAATAGATTACTCTTATGAAGCAATTACAACTCGATTCAGAGAAATGGCTTATTTGAATCAAGGTTTGAATATCCAATTTATATCTGATTATCATGAAAGCTTGTGGCCACACAATCAAGTAGCCTTTAAGTTTGAAGGAGGAGTTCAAAGCTTTGTAAGAAATCTAAATAAAAAGAGATCATCTATTCATGAAAATATTATGTATGCAAATGAAGTTATTGACGACATTGTAGTAGAAACTGCTATTCAATATAACGAATCGTTTATTGATAACACTCTATCTTTTGCTAACTGTATAAGAACAGCAGATGGAGGAACTCATGTTACAGGATTTAGATCTGCGTTAACTAGAGTTATTAACGATTACGGGAAGAAGCAAGGATTTTTCAAGGAAGAGATTCAGTCCTTGTCTGGAGAAGATGTTAGAGAAGGGTTAATGTGTGTAGTTTCTGTAAAAGTAAAAGATCCTCAGTTCGAAGGACAAACAAAAGGAAGGCTAGGAAACCCTGAGGTCAAAGGAGCTGTTGAACAAATAGTCGGCAGGCGACTAAGTGAGTTTGTAGAAGATAATCCTGAAGACGCAAAAAAAATATTAAATAAATCACTGACATCTGCAAGAGCAAGAGAAGCTGCTAAAAAAGCAAGAGATCTAATCATTAGAAAGAATGCTCTTGACGGGGGCTCTCTGCCAGGAAAATTAGCAGATTGTTCAGAGAAAGATCCAAGTAAATCAGAGCTTTATATTGTTGAGGGAGATTCAGCTGGTGGTTCTGCTAAACAAGGTAGAGACAGAAACTTCCAAGCAATCTTACCCCTGAGAGGTAAGATTCTAAACGTAGAAAAAGCTAGACCAGAAAAAATGCTACTACACGAAGAAATTGTGGCCTTAATTACAGCTATAGGTACAGGCTTAGGAGAAGATTTCAACCACGAGAAGCTCAGATACCATAGAATCATAATTATGACTGATGCTGACGTTGACGGTGCACATATAAGAACATTGCTACTTACATTTTTCTACAGGAATATGCCTGAATTAATAGGTGCAGGAAATCTATATATTGCTCAACCTCCTTTATACAAAGTTTCTAGAGGAAGAAGCGGAAAATGGATTTATTCTGATAATGACTTAAATAAATGGATATCTGAAAAAATATATAACAATTTTTCAATAGCTCATACTGAAGGAAAGAAAGATATAAAAGGAGCTTCTATAGGCAACTTAATATCTAATATTAAATCTTTTAGTGAATCGAATGATATAGCTAGAATTTTAAATTTGAGTGATGAGGAGTTTCTAAATCTTGCATCTAAAAATATTGATAGCTATGAAAATAAAGAAATAGAACAAGAGGATGATAATATTCAACCAGATTTATTTGATTCTGGATTAGTTGAAAATGAAGAGGAACTCAAAAAAGTCAATGAGTCAATGACAATTAATAACCATCCGTCAATAATTAAGGCTCAAAAGATTTATCCTGAAATAAAAGAATTTCTAAATGGTTCCTTTTCTATCAAAAAAAATGATGAGATTATCGAGGAAAACTTGAAATGGAATGAAATAATTTCTGCATTAGAGAATAACGCTGACAAATCAGGATTTAATATTCAGAGATATAAAGGTTTAGGAGAAATGAATCCCGAACAACTATGGGATACGACCATGGATCCAGAAAATAGAGTAATGTTGAGGGTTTCAGCCGATGATGCGATTTCTGCTGATGATATATTTAGAACTCTAATGGGCGATGATGTTGAACCAAGAAGAGATTTCATTAAAACGAATGCGCTAGAAGTTAAAAACTTAGATATTTAATTTCTTAACTTTCTTCTCTTTTTTATCAAAAAAGTGTGTTTGTTTCGTTTTGTTATTATTTTTTTTTGATACTTGATACATAGCTTCCAGCCCGTCATTTCTTAATGCTAAAAGGTGTCCAACAGAAACATATAACACATCAGCTGCTTCTCTAGAAAGTAGCTTGATAGATTTATCTTCGTCTGTTTTGTTTATCTCATCATTTAATTCGTTTACTTCTTCTAAAAGAAGTTCTTTTCGTTCCTCTATTGCTAGATGAGCAGGTTTTTTATTATCAAGCAAGCTCCACCTATCATGAAAATCAAAAACACTTTCAGCTATCGATTGAACAGCATCTAAAAAATTTTGCCTATGATCTTCTTTCAAACAATTTCTCCTTCTGAATTTATTTCAAATATTGATGAATATTTATAACCTGCATCTAAAAGTTTTTCTGATCCACCTAATTTTCTATCTAAAATACTTAGAACTAATTTAATTTCACAATTATTTTGCTTCAAAGCATTTAACGACTCCAACAATGAACCTCCAGTAGAGACTGTATCATCTATAACTATTGCAGAAGAGTTTTCAACAAGCTTTCCTTCTATCTGTTTTTGTAACCCATGATCTTTTTTATCTGATCTAATAAAAAAACCAGTAAGCGGGTAATCTTTTGAAAAAGAGTGGAAAACAGTAGATCCAATGAGAGGAACAGCTGCAACAGCAGGACCTCCAATAAAATCAACCTTTTGCTCCATAGCGTTAGACAGAATCCAATCAGTAATAATATTAGAGCATATGGGGTCTAATGATAGCAACCTTCCATCAAAATAAAAATTTGACTTCATTCCACTGGCTAAAGTAAAGTCTCCATATTCCAAGGCTTTTAATTCAATCGCCCTATCAAGTAATTTTTTTTTTTGTATTATTATTCATCTATATAAATTATTTTCCTTTATATACTTATGTATTTCAATTGGGGTGTAGTGTAAAACAGATATATTTTCACTTATTTTTTCTCTTATAAAAGATGAGCTGATATCAGAAAGGCTTTCAATTATTTTAATATTACTCATAGGCTCTGTATCAGAATTCAATCTCGAAATAATTATAAATTTGTAATTTCTTAATAGCTCAGATCCATTTTTCCATAAATTTATTTCATCAAAAGCATCAGCACCTAAAACAATATGAGTTATTTCAAATTCAGGATATTTATTTTTTAGATATCGCAATGTTTCTATAGTATAACTAGGCGAGGATCTTTTTATTTCATAATCAACTAAAGTAATAAAGTCATCATCAAAGGCTAGTTTACACATCTCAAATCTTTGCTCTGGGGTCGCAATAGGTGGCATAGTTTTCATATATTGATTTCCAGCTGGAGATAAAAACATTTTATTAAAATTAAAATTATTTTTTATATAACTTATTATTTCTAAGTGACCATTATGAATAGGGTCAAAAGTACCACCAAAAAATACTGATTCAATTAAATTATTCTTCCCACGTAAATGCATACTGTCCTATTTTCAATAAATCGCCCCTCTTTATTCCTATATTTATTAGTTCATCTCCTATTTTTGAAGATTTTAATTTGTACTGAAATTGTACTAATGTTTTCCAATTATTTAAGTTTGATCCTTCAGCAAGCTGTATAAACTGTTTGTCATTAATTACAAAATGGTCATCTTTAAACATTACTCTTTTTAATTCATTTTTATGAAATTTAATTATGGGAACATCATCATCCATATCTTCATTATCAATCACCAAGAGATACTCTTGAATCTTATCAATAAATTTCATTATTTTGTCATCTATGGAGTTATTTAGAGTAAAAATTTGATCATTTAGACTTCTGAACTTTTGAGTAATTTCATTTATAAAATCATTTAGATCAGCCTCCCCTAACTCATCACAGTGGGTCAAAATAAGAACCATTCTCTTTTCAAGCAAGGCTTTATTATATTTTTTTAATTCGTCATATATTAAATTTATTTCACTTAAAATATCACTGTTAATATCTATAACCATTCCAATAATATTTGTTTTTTGCAGATGCTTTAAATATTGATTTCCTGAGGCTAAATTATTTTCAGGATCCTTAACAAGCCCAGGTATCTCTATCACTGTAACATTTTGAAACTTTCTTTGGACTGTTGCTATAACCGGTTCTCTTGTTGTGAAAGGATAATTGCCTATATCTGGTTTTGCATTTGAAATATTGTTTATAAGCGTAGATTTGCCGGAGTTTGGAGGTCCAATTAAGCATAAATTTGAACTTACTCTAAAATCAAGTTCTATTTGCTTAATATCAATTTTTTCTCCTGATTCTGCCAACAAAGGCTCTTTATTCTTGGATGTAACAAAAGCAACATTTCCTCTTCCGCCTTTGCCACCAGTCAATACCTCGAATGAGTCTTCATCACAGGAAAGATTGGCGAGAAGGTTTCGTTTGTTAGATTTGTCCCTTATTAGCGTTCCTACAGGCACATTAATATAAACATCTTTTCCATTGAATCCTGTTTTATTTTGATCCGAACCCTTTCCACCATTTTCGGCTTTAAAGTTTTTGGAAAACCTATAGGAATTTAGATTTGACATATTTTTGTCGCATCTAATCCACACGCTTCCACCTCTACCTCCGTTGCCTCCATCAGGGCCACCTCGTGAATTTTTTGAATCTTGATTAAAACTGATAGCTCCACTTCCACCATCACCAGATTTAATATTTATTATTACTTTATCTATAAACATATATATATATATATATTAATAGAATTAATTAAGTCTGTTCAAATTGTTGACGAGTGTTCTTAGTTTATGAGTAAATTAAATTGTTAATAATTGTTCAACTGGATGTTAAAGAATTTTATAAAACCAATTTTTTTAGCTTTGGATTATTGTTTTCTCAATTTCTTGTTTTAATTCAACATCTTTCAACAAAATTTTTTTAATCTTGTTCACAGAATAAATAATGGTTGAATGGTTTCTGTTGCCAAGAATCTTTCCTGCTTGGCCAGTAGAGAAGTTAGATTTTTCAATCAATAAATATGCAGCAACTTGCCTAGCGAAGTTGGTTTTTTTATCATTTTTCCTGCCCCTAAGGTCCTGCTCATTAATCCCAAACATGTATTTTATGAGTGAAAATATTTTTTCTTTAGATACGTTAATATCTTTTATATTTTCTAATTTATAGTCACTAAGAATATTGCTAACCATATTTGTATTTATCTCTGAGTTTAGTAGCTCAGCATGAGCTATAAGTGACTTAATTATTCCTTCAATTTCTGAAAAAGAGTTAAATTTTTTGCTTCCAATAAATTCTAATAACTCCTCGGATATCTTAATATTATTCTTTTTAAATGATTTATTTATATATTTTTTCGCTGTTTCTTTATCCGGTGTATGAATTTTCACTATAAGCCCAGATTTAAGCATTGAGGTTAATCTGTTAGGCATATCTAGTTTGCTTGGGTGATTATAGCTTGTGATAACTATTTGTTTTCCTGAAACCGATAGTTGGTTGATAATATGAATAAAGACTTCAATGGTTTGTTTTTTTCCAGCAAAAAAGTCTATGTCATCAAGAATAAATACATCACACTCTCTATATTTATTCATTAACTGTGGGGTTTTGTTTTTAATTGATTTTACGAAATCATTTACAAATGTTTCACCTGCAACAGAAGTTACATTTAAGCCTTTGGTCTTTAGTGTTTTTGCTGTCGATTGTATTAAATGAGTTTTTCCTAATCCCCATTCACTATAAATGTACAATGGATTGTAAAGATTGCCTGGTGTTTCACATATTTTTTTTGTAGCTGCATACGCTAAAAAATTAGAGTTTCCAGTAATAAAAGTATTAAAATCAAACTTAGGATTTATCCAACTACCCTCAATTTTTCCTTTTGGTACTATGGTTTCATTCTTTCCTTTTTCTTCACTTAAAACATATTGAATTTTATACTTATTGTTACTTGTTTGATATATTGCATCTTGAATAGTTTTATCCAGTCTTTGGGATAGCATTTCAACAGCAAAAATACTTTCTGTTGAAACCACCAATACGTTATCTGAGATAGAAACGCCTTTAGTGTTTTCCAACCAAGTTTTATATGTGCTTTCGGGAATTACCATCTCAAGGTAACCTAANGTAGCAGACCATATTTTTTTTGCTAATAGATTTTCCAGCACAAACTCCTTGTAAAAATTTAAATACAAATATTTTTGTAATAGCGACTATCTGCGACGAATTATTTTTTGAAAAAAAATTTATTAAAACTTAAATCAAGAAATTAAGATTAAAGTCCGCATTTAGAAATAATATTCATTTAAATAATTTAATAAAAGGCTTAATAATTCATAAAAAAGAAAATTTTTTATTTAAAAATATTAAATTTATTTATTATTTATCATTACCAAAGTAAGAAAAGAATTTTTGAGACGTTAACGCCCTTATAATAATAATAGTATTTTAAATTTATGAGAGANAAAATGAAAATAATTTTTTTTGGGTCACCCCCTTCNTGTATAAATATTTTAAATTCATTANTNGAAAATCACAACATTATTAGTATTGTTTCAAAGAAGCAGCCTGAAGCGACAAAAAGAAGAAAAATTANGCAATCTGAAGTATCTTTATTTGCCTCAANNAATAATATTCCTTTTCTAGATCCAGATATCCTTGATTCTAAATTCAAAGATAAGCTTAAAAAAATGAAGCCNGATTTGTTTCTTGTATGCGCTTATGGAAAAATTTTATCNGATGACTTTATAAAAATTCCAACTTATGGAACTCTAAATATTCATCCTTCTTTGTTACCACAGTATCGAGGTCCTTCACCAGTCCAAAATACGATAATCAATCTTGATGATAAGTCTGGATACACCATAATCAAGATGGATAAAGGTGTTGATACAGGAGATATATTATTTATAAGTGAACCTATTTCTTTGAGAAAAAATGAAAAATACTTGGATTTATTAAATTTTCTTCTNTCAGAATCTTCTAAAGGAATCACNCAAGCAATTGATAATCTAGTAAATAATAAAAATATTGATAAACAAGATAATGAAAAAGCCTCATATACTGAATTAATCAAAAAAACAGATGGCTTAATTGAGTGGAATTCTTCGGCTGAAAAAATTGAAGCCAAATTTAGAGCATTTAGCTCCTGGCCTCAATCATATTCTTTCCATAATAATAAAAGATTTAAAATACTAGATATGGAATTAACCAATTTTNCATCAGAACAGACTGGAAAAATCACTAAATTTGAAAATAATATNCTTATAGACACTAAAACNAATAAATTAAAAATTATAAAGATTCAATTTGANGGGAAAAAACCTATTGATGCCTTAGCTTATTTTGGAAATTTTGATTTACTAAAAACAAANCTTTGAAAAAATATTTATTAGTTTGATATCCTAAAAATATAANGATTTTTAATTATGACTTTTAAAAATATAAATAAACCATCATCAAACGGCAGATTTGGAAAATTTGGCGGTAAATTTGTTCCTGAAACATTAATGTCTTCTTTAAAAGAAATAGAAGAAGCATTTGAAAAATATTCTAAAGANGACTCGTTCTGGGAAGAATTAACTACGTTGCAAAATGATTTTATAGGCAGGCCAACACCTTTATACTATGCTAAAAATTTATCTGAAAAGTTACACCAAAAAATCTGGATTAAAAGAGAAGATTTAGCTCATACTGGTGCACATAAAATTAATAATGCAATTGGACAAGCTTTATTGGCAAAAAGAATTGGTAAGAAAAGAATTATAGCTGAAACAGGTGCAGGTCAACANGGTGTAGCAACAGCAACAGCCTGTGCTATGTTAAATCTTGAATGTATTGTTTATATGGGNGAAGAGGATATAAAAAGACAAGCCCCTAATATTTATAGAATGGAAATGTTAGGAGCTAAAGTAGTTCCAGTTATTTCTGGCTCAAGGACATTAAAAGATGCAGTTAACGAGGCGATAAGAGATTGGGTTACTAATGTTGAAANCACCTATTATATTATTGGAAGCGCTGTTGGTCCTCACCCATATCCCTATATAGTAAGAGAATTTCAATCAATAATCGGGATTGAATCTAGAAAGCAAATTTTAGATAAAACAGGAAGCTTGCCAAATTATGTCCTTGCCTGTGTAGGTGGTGGNTCTAATGCGATTGGAATNTTTTCAGGATTTATAGACGATTTAGATGTTTCTCTAATTGGAATNGAGGCAAGTGGAGAAGGCATAGANACTGAAAAGCATGCAGCCACTTTAACAAAAGGAACCCCTGGTATTTTACATGGATCACTTAGTTATGTTCTACAAGATAGCTTTGGACAAATTCAAGAGGCACATTCAATATCTGCTGGCTTGGACTATCCAGGAGTTGGTCCTGAACACTCAAATCTGAAAGATATTGAAAGAGCACAATACTACTCTGCAACAGACCTTAAGGCTTTAGAAGGATTTAAGCTGTTATCAGTTGAAGAAGGAATCATNCCTGCACTAGAGCCCGCACACGCCTTAGGCTTTTTAATTGATTGGTCANAGGAAATTCCAAAAGATCAAACTATCTTATTCTTGCTTTCTGGTCGTGGTGATAAAGATATGGAAACTGTATCAAAAAAAATGGNATCATTATAATTTTTTAGTATAATTCTAGAAAATTAATTATAGGAATTATAAAAATGATGTCTAATGGTCCACTTGAGGATATAACTGTATTAGAGTTTGGAAATTTTGTAGCTGGACCNACTGCAGGTCAACTNCTAACAGACTTAGGGGCTAATGTAATAAAAATAGAACCACCAATGGGAGAACCTTGGAGNCANGCATCNCCTTCAGTTCCTCCTGGCGAAAGNCGGCTTTTTATTGCATTAAATAGAGGTAAAAAGAGTGTTTGTATNGACTTAAAATCTGAAGAAGGTCAAAAGGTTTGTCATGATNTAGTTTCTAAGGCAGATGCTGTNATCTCTAATAATAGAAAATCTACNTCAGAAAAACTAAAATATGATTACAAGTCTCTATCTAAAGTTAACCCTAAATTAGTATATGTTGAATCTACAGCATATGGTTCTGAAGGTGAAAAAGCTGCTGAACCAGGTTTTGATCTAATTATGCAAGCCTATACAGGAATTATGTCTACTGAAAANAAAATTTATCATGGTGCACCTAGTGCAGTNAGGTCATCTTCTTACATAGATTACTCNACAGGATATGCAATGGCCCTAGGTGTGGTTTCTGGNNTTCATCAAGCTAGAATANCTGGCAAGGGAGTATTAATGCAAACAAGCTTGTTGGCNCAAGCACTATCTATGCAAGCTATGCAAGTAGCAGAAATAGAGAAAGATTTAAGCCCTGCTCAGAAATGGATTAAGGCAAAGAAAGATAAAATGGTTGCGAACGAAACGCCTTTTGAAGAGATCCAAGAAGACTATGTTTCTCAAGCTGGTGCCCCTCAAATAGCTCAATANTATAGAGCATATAAGACAAAAAATGGAGCCTTAGCTTTAGGATGTTTGGCAATGCATGCTAGAAAACGAATAAGCAGTTTGTTTGAATTAGAAGATGTTAGGTTTGATACAACTAAGAAATTTACCCCTGAAGAGCTTCTAGTAATTGGAAAAAACTTTGAATCAAAAATGGAATCAAAATTCTTAGAAAGAAGCACTGAAGATTGGATTAAATTTCTTAGATCACATGATATTCCTTGTGAGCCAATGCAATTTACAGAAGANCTTATAAATAATAGACAGGCTATCGACAACGGATATGTAATAGAACTGGACCATAAAACAGGTGGTAAAGTAAAATCTAGCGGGCCTGTATTTAATGTTTCTACGGGGAAACCAAATTTGTCTAGCGCNCCTCTTTTGGGAGAAGACACTAANAAAGTTTTAAGTTCTATTGGTTATGATGAAGCATTATTAGACGATTTGTTTTCAAAAAAAATTATTGGAAAAAATCTTTAGTAATTGTTTAGTAATTTTTGAGAAAATATAGACAATCTTATTTTTGGCTTTCTATTTTCGGCTTTGAATCTTAAGCACTTTCTTTCTTCTACTTTATTNGGGTAAACAGTTTTTATATGGCAGGCATAAAAATATCCACAATGCTCAGGTATGCATAAAATCTTTTTATTTATTTTTGGACCAGAATATTTTGCGTTTGAAGCCAGTTTAATCTTCTTTGAAAAATCTTTCATATTTATATTCTAAATAACTTAAGATTTACATTTCTATGTTATTGTCTGTTTCTAAACGCTAAATATGATCCAGACAAGACAAAAAATGTAGCAAAAATTAGTTCTATNCCAGGNACTTCTCCTAATATTATCCAGGCTAGCATAACACCAAATAATGGCTGAGAAATATTTATTATTAGAATTCTTGAGGGTAAATATCTTTTCATTAACCATGTTTGACCTATAAATCCAAAGCCAGCTATTATTACTCCTTGATAAAACAAGGCAAGAATAAGGCTATAGGAAACTATAAAGGTTGATGTTTCAAATAGTAATGAAAAGACAAGAAAAGTTAATGTTCCAACAAATGCTTGAGTGTANAGGATTTTTATTTCTGCTTGCTCTAAGCCTTGTGAAATNTGAGATATATAAATTTGCCTNGCGCCTAATAGCATGGCTGAAGTNAGCATTAATAAGTCTCCTATTAAGTAACTATTTGCTGAGTTAGAGATAGATTCCCAAAAAAGTATTATTATTCCNGTGTATGCAATTATCATTCCAAATATCTTGGGTTTTGTTAATTTGTCGTTTGGTATGAAAAGATGTGAAAAAATAGAAGCCCATAGTGGAAAAGTGGTAATCATTATCACTCCGTGTCCACCAGATGTATAATTTTGTCCAACATTCATAAAGCCTAATTGTACTGAAAATAATAACCCNGTTCCTATTAATGGAATAAAATCCCTTTTTTTGAATCTGACAAATTCTTTGTTATACAAAGCCCACAATATAGCAACTATTCCTCCTAATATGAACCTCATCCAGCCTAATCTTAATGGCGGGGCATCTTCTAGTCCCACCTTAATAGATATTGGATTTCCAGACCAAAGTATTGAAAGTATGAATGCTAAGATGACACCTTTTTTATCAGGTTTTATTCTCTTTTCTGAATTTGTAGACAAAATAGTTATAAGAAAGAATATGTGTTTTATTTTTCAAATCATAAATGTATATTTGAATAAATACAGAAATAAAAGGGGTATTTTTACTGAAATGAATAAAATAGTTACTTTTGGAGAAATTTTACTTAGGCTTACAACTTTAAATAAAGAAAGATTTTCTCAATCTAAGAATTTTGAAATTACNTATGCTGGCTCAGAGTGTAATGTAGCAGTTTCTTTATCTCACTTTAATGAAGAAACATATTTTATTACCTCTGTTCCCGATAACCCAATAGGACAAGCATGCATTAATNATGTAAGGCAATTTGGGGTAAATACAGACTATATGGTCAAATCAGGGGATCGATTAGCAGTATATTATTTAGAAAATGGAGCATCCATGAGAGCTTCNANTATTGTTTATGATAGAAAAGAGTCTTCATTTTCTAAAGCCANACCTAATCTTTTTGATTGGGATTCAATTTTCAAAGNCTGTAACCTATTTCATTTTTCNGGAATTACACCTTCTTTATCAGAAAGTGCTAAAAACTTAACCAAAGTAGCATTAANTGAAGCGAGCAAAAGAAATATTATGATTTCTTGTGACTTAAANTATAGATCAAATCTTTGGACTCCAGAGGAAGCTCAAGAAACAATGATTCCTTTGATGGAGAAAGTGGATATTTTAATTGGAGGAAAAAAAGATCCAGAAATAATGCTGGGAGAGAAAACAATAAATGAAGAACAGTCTTCTTATGAGAAATTAATAGAAAGTATGGCTAAAAAATATAATTTTAAGCAAGTTGCGATATCTCTTAGAGACAGTATTTCAGCTGATCATAATGATTGGTCAGGAATTTTTTATTCCGATGGAAAAGTTTTTAAGTCAAAAAATATGAAATACAAATAGTTGATCGAGTTGGGGCAGGAGATGCATTTTCTGCTGGCTTGATTTATGGAATATTTAATCAACTTACAAACCAAGAAACTTTAGATTTTGCTATAGCTGCATCTGCTTTAGCGCATACCTTCCATGGTGACTTTAATCTTTCAACAATTGAAGAAATCCAAGCTGTTTCAAGTGGCGATATTTCTGGAAGAATAAGAAGATGATTTAAGACTTTTTTATTTTTCATAATGTTATTATTTAATTATGAAAAATAAATTTAAATTATTTTTACCCTTATTGTTTGTTTGTGCATATTTACTTTATCCAGTCGAATCAAGAATTTTAGCACAAGGTGAAGGCTATTCTCAATATTCAGAATTTCTTACTGAAGAAACTGGCGACTATAAAATAAATATTTTCATATCCCCAGTAAGGCCTGTAGTGGGCCAGCAAATTTTTTCTATAGAAGTCTTAGAAAAAATTACAAATAATCCAGTAAAAGACTTAAAAATAGAGGTGTATGCAACCCCTTTATTTGATGAGAAAAAACAATTTTCACCAGCCTTATCTAGCTCTCTGATGGAAGGAAACTATCAGTCAATTTTGAGACTAGAAAAAAAAGGATTCTGGTTAATGGATTTTGAAATATATAATGAAGATGAAAAAGTAACAATATCTGAACAAATAGAAATCTTTGAGAGGAANAGGACTATTGATAATAGTGANTTTTCATATGCATTCCTAATTATTCAATTCATTTTTTTTGGTGGACTTATCTATCTATTTGTATCNTCAAGAAGAAGAAAAAAGAAGCTCAATATATAAACAATTAAGAGCTCNAACTTAGGTTTTGTGAGAAATAAANAANTCTATTANATTAAATTATTCTTCCCAAATTTTACCTTTTTTGATAATCATTTCTAAATTTAAGTTCGCTCCAATNCCGTTTCCTTTTGGAATGTTAAAATTTCCATTTTCTATATTTTCTGCAGGATAAGTTANGTCCTTTCGCCAATTTACTTCTTCTACTGCATGTTCAAGAGGTATNCTTGATTCAATTGCAGATGTAATATGAGCTGAAGTAAGCAGTGATATGGGTCCTGATGGACAATGCATTGAAATAGATTTTTGGGGATTNGGAATAGACTTATAGAAATTAATTACTTCACTTGGTCCTCCACAAAATTTNACATCTGGCATTACGATGTCTAAAACATCTTCATTAATTAATTTTGACATTGTTTTTGAACCATATGCCATTTCTGCTCCTGCCAAATCTATTTCTGAATATTTTTTAATTAATCTAGTTTCTTCTATAAATTTTTCTGGATCTATTGGTTCTTCAAACCAATTTACATTTCTTTCTNTTAACTGGTCGTGGATATGATAACTGGAATCGAGATCAAATCTTGAATGGCAATCAATATACAAATTAGTTTTTTTAGAAATACTATCTGATATAGCCGAAATTCTCTCTAATCCATTTATAGCTTCATTTGGCAATCCTTTATTACTAAATGGAGACATGCATTCATCAAAAGGGGCACACTTTATAGTATTAAATCCTTTTTTTTCCATTTCTAATGCTCTCTTAGAAAAACTTTCTGGAGACCTGTCAACTGGGCCATTATCGTTTGGTAGTAATGATCTATTAATATTTGCATAAAGCTCTACCTTATCGTTATGTTTGTTTGAATCTCTTAAGCTATTTGAAAGGTATTCAACTAGGCTTATTTCCATTCTTTTAGAAAAAATATCTAGAAAAGCTGATCTAATNCCACTAATTGCTGTAGCTGATAAAATATCTGAACTTGCAATATCATTTTCTTTTTTTAGATATTCCATCAGATTTTCTTCATTCAATAGTTTTTCATCTCTAAATCTATTGGAAAATTGAGCAATCATTTTTGAAACAGGTGAATTAAGCTGAGTATCTGTAATTTCAGATANTCCTGAAATACCATCATCNGTGATGTATTCCATAAATTTCCATTCTGTATTTGCTCGAACCTTGATTGAATAAAAATTAAGATTTTTTATTTTAATCCAATAATTTTCCACCTTATTTTTTCCAGGTTAGTACAGGATTTCTTGCAGCAAGAGCTTCATCTAATCTTTCAACGGGAAGGTTTATAGGAGCATTAAGTATTTCACTAGGATTATTTTCTGATAATTCACTTATCTTAATCATGCATTCTATAAATTGATCTATNGTTTCTTTAGATTCACTTTCTGTTGGCTCAATCATTAGCGCCTCTTCAACGATTAGCGGGAAGTACATTGTTGGAGCATGAAATCCTTCATCNAGTAATTTTTTTGCTATATCTAAAGCTTTAATTCCGTTTTCTTTTTGCTTAATCGCAGAGAGTACAGTTTCGTGCATGCAATTTCTAGAAGAAGTTAAGGTATAGTGAGATTTTAGCTTTTCTTGAATATAATTTGCATTAATTATTGCATTTTCAGATATTTCCCTTAAACCTTGAGAGCCTAGGCTTCTGATATATGCATAAGCTCTTAATACGATCCCAAATGAACCTAAAAANCCATTAAGCCTTCCTATTGAATTTTTCGGTTTATATGTTTCATAATTGCTTTTGTCTTTTTTTACGTGAGGGTAAGGCAAGAAAGATTCAAGGCTTTTTGTTACCATTACTGGTCCTGCTCCAGGACCGCCGCCNCCGTGTGGTGTGGAGAAAGTTTTATGCAAGTTTGAATGACATATATCTATGCCTAATTCTCCAAATTTTGTTATTCCTAAAAGAGCATTCAAGTTTGCCCCATCAGCGTAAACTAAACCGCCGTTATCATGAATGATTTCTGTTATTTCTATAATATTTGGCTCAAAAAGCCCAAGCGTGGAGGGAAGTGTAAGCATCAATACAGCAGTGTCTTGATTAACTTTTGACTTTAAATCATCCAAGTCTATATCACCCTCTAAAGTTGTTTTAATAGTAACNGCCTCTAGCCCTGCCATAGATGCAGACGCTGGATTAGTTCCATGAGCTGAATCAGGTATTAAGGCTATTTTTTTATTATCATTTCCATTATATTTATGAAACTCTCTAGCTATTAGAAGGCCAGCATATTCACCTTGTGCACCTGCCAAAGGAGCTAGAGAAACCCCTGGAAGCCCAGTGATTTCACCAAGTTCGTTCTGTAAGTCATACATGACTTCCAAACAACCTTGAATATTTTCATCCAATTGGTTTGGATGGGCATTCGCGAAACCCTGAATAGATGATAATTGTTCATTAATTTTTGGATTATATTTCATTGTGCAAGATCCAAGAGGATAGAAGTTTGTATCTATAGAAAAATTCATCGAAGATAAGTTAGTAAAATATCTGATTAGGTCTAACTGTCCAACCTCGGGCAAATCAATATTATTCCTTAGAAATTTATCCTTTGGTAAAGATGATTTTTCGACTCCTATTTCCGGTAAAGATATTGCTTTTCTTCCTTTTTTCGACTGATTCATCAGTAAAGGTAAATTTTTATTATTCACTTAATCCTCCTAGCAAATTCAGNGTTTCTTCAATATTAGAAGGAGAATTTAATTCAGTAACTGCAAGCATAATTAAATTTTTACCATCAGCTGAAATATCTATACCTCCCTCAATGCCATTTTCTAAAAGAAAAGAATTTATTTTACTNACAGAAATATCTGTCTGAATNACAAATTCATTAAAAAAATCTTTAGATAGTAAATTAAATCCCTCNATTTGATCAAGTTTCTTTGCCATNTAGTGAGCTCTATGGAAGCAAGTTTCTGCAATATGCTTAATGCCATGTGGTCCCATTGTTGCCACATAAACAGCAACCATGAGTCCTATAAGTTGTGTGCTTGTACAAATGTTTGANGTTGCACTTTCTCTTCTAATATGTTGCTCTCTTGTTTGAAGAGTGAGGGCAAAAGAAATCTTTCCATTCTTATCTACAGTTTGACCTATAATTCTTCCTGGTAGTTGCCTTATATATTCATTTTTGCATGTTAGAAGACCGATGTATGGCCCTCCAAGTGATAAAGGAACCCCAAGAGACTGTCCTTCTGCTGTAGCGATATCTACGTTTAAGCTGCCGGGTGGTTTTAGCAAACCTANAGATGTCGGATAAGTATGCTGAATTAGTAATCCATTTTTCTCATGAATTTGGTCAGAAAAGCTTTCTACATCTATAATTTCTCCATTTTTATCAGGAGACTGAACTANTAGGCAAGCTAGGTCTTCTTCTTTTGAAATATTAATTTGATCTGCATGAATAATTTCAATATCTTGCCATTTTGAGTATGACTTTAGAACATCTAAAAGCTTTTCTGAAATACTCTCATGAATAACTATTTTATTATTTCTTTTTATACGACAAGCCATTAATGCAGCTTCTGCAAGTGCAGTGGGGCCGTCATACATACCAGCATTGCATACGTCCATTTCAAATAATTGAGCAATCATAGTTTGAAACTCAAATCCTACTTGCAAAGTTCCTTGGGAAGCTTCAGGTTGATAAGGGGTATAAGCTGTTAGGAATTCACCTCTTTGGATCATCGCCTTTACAGTTGAAGGAATATAGTGATTATAGGAACCTCCTCCAAGAAAGCTTGNTTTAATTTTTGATGCTACATTTTTATTTCCTAATTCAGTGAAATAGTCTACAAGTTCTGGCTCTGAAAGCTTATCCTGTAATTTTAATTCTGGGAATAGGAAATTTTTAGGAATATCAGTTAAGAGACCTTCAAAATTTTTGACACCAATCGCTTCAATCATTTCCTTACGATCGTTATCAGTTGATGGTATGTATGGAGAGCTAGTCATTAAATTATTTTTTCATATTCTGTTGCATCTAAAAGATTTGAAAGTTCCTCAGAATCATTAACTTCCACTTTGATTATCCAGCCTTTATCATAGCAATCATCGTTTACAAACTCAGGATTAGATTCTAGATTTGAGTTNGTTTCAACAACCTTGCCTGAAATAGGCACATAAAGATCAGATACAGCTTTTACAGATTCTATTTCTCCAAATTTATCAAATTGCTTGAGTTCTTTATCAATGCTGTTTATGTCAACATAAACAATATCACCTAAAGATTCTGCAGCATGTTGAGTTATTCCAATTGTGGCTATNTTTCCTTCTATATTTATCCATTCATGATCTTTAGAATATTTTAGTGATTTAGGAATTTCACTCATTTTCTCCTCCTTCTGTACATTGGAAGTTTTCTTATCTCTGCCTCTAAAAATTTATCTCTTACCTTAATTCTAACCTTATTGTTAACAATATTGAAGTCTCGTTTTATTAATCCAATTGCAATNGAACTTTTTAAGGTTGGAGAATGCGTACCAGATGTTATTTTTCCTATTACATTATTTTCAAAAAAAATCTCATTTTCTTCTCTTGGAATCCCTCTATCTAAGACTAAAAAGGCAGCTATTGAAAATTTCCCATTTTCTATATCNGAATCATTTATATATTTATAATTAATATAATTTTGGCTTTTTGTTTCAAGTAATCGTTTGAGACCTATATCAACAGGGTTTGAATATTCATTTATTTCGTGACCATAAAGATGAAGCCCTGCTTCTATTCTGAGAAGATCCCTTGCTCCTAGCCCACAAGGTGGAATTTCTAATTTTTTCATNATATCCCATATAATTTCTGAACAATTATTATTAAATATTATTTCCACTCCGTCCTCACCTGTATAACCTGTTCTTGCAACAAAAATCATATTATTTTCAATAGATATATTTTTAAATTTATATCTTCCAACTTCTTTAAATGAACTTGATAATGTTTGAAGTTTTTCCAATACATTTGGACCCTGAATAGCCAACATTCCTGTTTCAGAAGTAATGTTTTTGATTTGAGTATCTCCAGTTATTTGAGAATTTATCCATTCTAAGTCCTTTTTAGTATTTGAAGCATTGATAATAAGTAAAAAATGATCAGAATATTTATAAATTATTAGGTCATCAAGGATTTTTTGATTTTCATCTATCAAAAGAGTATATTTNGCAGAACCAATATCTAANGATTGAAGGTTTATTGGTAAAATCTTTTCTATAAATGACTCTCTGTCTTTTCCAAATACTTCTACTCTTCCCATATGAGAAACATCAAAAAAACCTGAGTTTTGCCTAACGAAAGTTGCTTCCTTGATTATGCCTGCAGGGTAATTAATTGGCATGTCCCAACCTGCAAAATCTACCATTTTTGCACTGTTATCTACATGATTCTGATGAAAAATTGTTTTTAGCATTTATTTCCAACCTTCTTTTATAATATTATTTTTTTTATATACACCTGGCAATTCAAATCGTTGTGGATAATCTTCAATCAATGGTATGTTATCAAGTAAATTTTCATTGAGTTTTATTTCTGAAAATTTNAAGTTTGTATCAAAGTTCGAATGCACTGTAACAAAATAGCTACCCATTCCATTTGGTTTTATNAATTGATTAATAGCGTATCTGTTGTAATTTATTTCTTCAGGAGGCTTATNTAAAGAACTTAACTTTCCAAGAATTTCTCCTATACCTAAATCAAATAAAAATTCTCTTTGGTTTCCTAAGTAACTTAATTCATAGTTTATATTTTTAAAATTATATAAAAGCTCATTTATATCTACTTGAAAAGTTATATCTGAAAAACCTGGCTTATAAAAATAATTTTCATAAAAGTTATGATCATTGATTACACTNATGTTGGAATTTTTTTTGCCGTTATAGAATAAATCCTTCTCACTTAATCCATAGTCAATAGTTACTATATATCCTTTGTTCAGGTAAGCAATAAACGAATTAAAAATTGAACTTTNGCTACAGTAAACTTCTCCTANGGCGTTATCAAAAGATTTATCTATTTTTTTTATTCTTTTAGATATACAACTGTCAGAAGGGCTATCTAAAATTTCTTCATATTTATTGTTTTTCCATATTACATATTTTTCATATACTTTATTATTTTTTATTTCATATAGATGGTGAGGCAATGCATCAAAAAGTTCGTTAGAAATTATAATTCCGTCGGCTTTATGAATTTTTTTTTCATCGTAAGTATATATTTTTTCAACAGAATTAGATGGTAACTTATCGATAGGTTCGTAGCTAAAATTTTTGCACCCTAAGGTATTTAGAGACTTCTTAATATCATAGGCTAGTGTACCATTTCCTGCGCCGAACTCTATTATTTTTATATCTTCTTTAGATTCAAAAGAACCAATCAAATTATAAATCAAATTAGATAGCAGGTATCCAAAGACAGGATGAGTTAATGGTGATGTAGCATAGTCCTTAAAATATACATTTTTATTTTTTCTAGAATAGGTATAGTATCCTTCTTCTCCATAAAGACATAGATCTATAAAATCTTTGGAAGAAATTCTTCCTTTTTCTAGTATCTTTTCTTTAATAAAATTATCAGTTATGACTAACTAATCCCTTT